>JBIIEC010000296.1:0-7876 GCA_044238045.1 Pirellulaceae bacterium
GAGCGAGGAGCATTATCGGCTGGAGCGAGGCCGGTTGACGTATGTGCCGCTGAATGAGCTGACCGAGCGGCTGCGCGCGGATGCTCCCCAGCGGGCCGCCCGGCTGATGCAGGTGCCGGAGCTGACCGAGACCATCGGACCGATCCAGGGATTCCACATGCGGTATACGATGCACCGCCGCAGCGTAGGAACGAACACGCCCAATGGTACCCTGGTGCGGCAGGTGGCGGAGCTGAAGCAGTTTGAACTGGTGCCGCTCGCGGACGACCTGGGCGAACCCCTGGCCGAGGCATTGGAGTCAGGATCGCAGTTCCGGCAGTCGTTGGACACGTTCAAGCCCGGTGCCACGATCGTGACGGTCTGGACGTATCCGGACAGCTATGCCGAGTTCCGCGAGTTGAAGCGTTGGCTCTACGATCGCGGCTTCGCTTGCGCCGCGCGACCGCTGCCGGCCGGGCAGCTCATCAGTGGATCGCCGCAGGGGTCGCGTTCCGCGGCCCAGTGATACCCGGCAGTGCTGCCCAGTGCTGCCCAGTGCTGCCCCAGCCACCCGCTACGCGGCCCGGTGATATCCCACCGTGGGCGGGCGCCGCCTGCAGCCGGCTGGCCTACCGTGGCTTGTTCGCGATCCGCTGCAACTGCTCCACCATGTAGGTCGGCAGGATCGCCGGGTTGCTCATCGCGTCGGACATCAGGCGGAGAGCCGTTGCGGTGTCACCTCGGCGATCGGCGACAATCGCCTGACCGGCGGTACCGAGCGCCTTGAACTCCTGCTCGCTGGTCTGCGTCATCTCCGCGTACACCTGCTGGGCATTGACGAGGTCGGCTCGCTGCAGATAGAGCGACGCCAGCTGCTCCATCGCTCGGTGCGCGTAGTAGCGGTTGGTGAACGAATCGGCCGGATCGTGGTACTTGGCGACGCTCTGCCAGGCATCCGGCGAGTTGGCCACGACGGCGTAGTAGAACTGGGCTTCAGCGTCCGCTTTGCGGGGAACCTCGGAGGTGGCGGGCGTCTCGATCGCGGCCAGGGGTGGGCGCGAAAGGTTCCAGGCCAGCAGGCCGCCGACGAGGGTGGCGGAGCCCATGGCGGCGAGCCAGCGGGAGCGACTCGATCGCCCCACGATGGGGATCGAGCGGGTCTGCAGCAGCACTTGCAGCTGCTGGGTGGCTTCGAGCGGCTCGGTGGGCGAGGAAGCCAGCTGCGGGTCCCAGCCTTCGAGTTCCTCCTCCATGGGCCACCCATCGTGGGCTCCCAGCTGGGGCAGGCTGCGGAGATGCCGGAGGAGTTCGGCAGCGGAGGGAATGCGGTCCTGCGGTTTCTTGGCCAGCAGCTGTTCGACGACGTCACGGAGTGCCGCGGGGGCGTCGGGGCGGAGTTCCCGCAGGTCGGGCGGGGCGTTTTGGAGGTGCTGGACGGCGACGGACAGTGGGGTTTCGCCTTGGAACGGCGGCCGGCCGGTCAGCATGTAGAAGGCGGTCGCTCCGCAAGCGTACAGGTCGCTGCGATGGTCCAGCGGCCGGCCCTCCACCTGCTCCGGACTCATGTAGAGCGGCGTTCCCATGGTGAGGCCGGCCTGGGTCAGGTCGACCTGCTGGGTATCGACCACGCGCGCCAGCCCGAAGTCGGCGACCTTCACCTCGCCGCCGGGCATGAGCAGAATGTTCTCGGGCTTGATGTCCCGATGCACGATGTTGCGTTGGGCCGCCTTGCCCAGCGCGGCCGCTATCTGGCGGAGAATCGAGACGACGCGAGGGATCGGCAACGGCCCCAGTCGGGAGACGCACTGCTTCAAGTTTTGGCCCGGAACGTACTCCTGGGCGATGAAATGAATGCCGTCGCTGACCCCGACCTCGTAGATCTGCACGATGTTCGCGTGCACCAGCGCGGCTACGGCCCGCGCCTCATTCTGGAATCGTTTGACATAGTCGTCCTGGAGTGCCAGGTCCTGCCGCAAGATTTTGACCGCGACCTGACGCTGCAACGACGGTTGTTCCGCCAAGTAGACTTCGGCCATGCCGCCCACGCCCAATCGGTGAAGCAGCCGGTAGTTTCCCAGCGTGCGACCCGACAGATCCCGCGCGGAGTTGACGGGGGGCTGGTCGTTGGCGGGTGAGTCCATGGCGGGGACGATCCGAGGGGCAGTTCGGGGGGAAGACGCGGCGAAGGTTTCCAACCCTGCCCGCCTTGCTCGCTCAAGTATGGCGGGCGGCAGCGGATCCGGCAACAAGAGCCCTGGGGCTGGAAAACGAGTTCGCGTGCGGAGGCCCAATGTCTTGAGAGCCCAGGAGTCTTCCTGAACAACGAAGGCCGTGTCGATGCGCGGAGCCACGGTGGGGGTGTTGGCTTCGTTGTCGCAGGGCCACGACCCGCGGGCCGTGCGGATGAAGCCGACAGAGGCCCGCTCCGCTTCTGCAAGCGTTCGTTGAGTGCGAAGGCTGGGCTGGAGGCGGAAGTCGGAGGGCATGGCTTTCGTCTTGTCGCTGCCAGCAAGCCTTCCTATACTCCGCCCGCGCCGGGGAACTGCGTCCCCGGGCGCCCAGCGCGGTTGGCCAGGTGCCGACTGCGGGGATAGCCGGCCGATGGAGGCAGGAGAATGCCGCCAGCGGCCCTTGGTCAGGGAGGAAGACCGTGGAACTCGCTGAGGAAAATACGTTCGCGCGGCGCACGTGCGGATCGGTCCTGCGGTGGCGATGGGCCTTCGGCCGCATCGTCCTGGCAGGGGCCCTCGGGGTGGTCGCAGAATCCAGTTTCTTGTGGGCGCAGGCAGCAAGCGGATTCGCGGGTGCGGCGGAGCCATTGACGGAGCCATCAACCGAGGCTGTCGGCGAGTGGCGGGCCGCGCCGGCGGATCCTGGTCCCGAATCCGGCTTCGGACCCGCCGATGGGGCGGATGCGGAAGTCGGGTTGCTGGCCGGTGAGCAGTTGGAAGCCTCGGATGCAGCGGCTGCGTCTTCAGCAGGCGGTTCGTCTGGGGGAGGTGGCGTGGGGCTGCCGCCCACTCAATCGCCCGCCGCTTCGGGCAGCATGAGCCCGGCGCAGCCCAGAGCGGCAAGCCCAGGGCAGCCCAACTCGGGAGCTTCCGGGCAATATGTGCGTGCGCAGGATAGTCGCATGCCCCAGGGTGGGCAGGTCTGGCGGGAGTACGATCTGCGACCTTATCTGCGGCGCGTGCAAGGGCTGGAGAATCCGCAGCAGCCGCTCGTCGACTGGATTCTCCGCGAGACGGGTACGGATCGTTGGTTCGGCAGCACGGCGGGGTTGTTGAGTGTCGAGCAGGACAAGTTGCGCGTGTACCATGTGCCGGAAGTCCAGGCAATTGTTGCAGGCGTGGTTGATCGGTACGTGCATCCGGACCTGCCGGGGTACGCCGTTTCCGCGAGGCTGGTGACGGTGGAAAGTGTCAACTGGCGGGCGGCGGCCCTGCCGATGCTGGAACCGGTTCGCGTGGAGACGCCCGGCGTCGAGGCCTGGTTGATGTCACGGGAAAACCTGGCCGTGCTGGTCGCTCAGTTGCGACAGCGGGTCGACTTCCAAGAGCATGGTTCGGCGAGCGTGGAGATTGTGCATGGGCAGTCGCATGAGATTGCCCGCTGGTTGCCGCGTTCGTATCCCCAGGGAGTTCAGTTGACTCCCGGTCGATATCCCGGATACCAGATCCAGATGGGACAGATTCGAGAAGGCTATTCGCTGCGGATCAGTCCTCTGGTCGCCTCGGACGCCCAGAGTGTCGAGGTGATGGTGAACTGCCAAGCGGATCAGATTGAGAAGTTTTCGCCGCTCACCTTGGACCTGCCCGCGCAGCCGGGCGCACCGACGGGGCGAGTGCAGACCGAGGTGCCGCAGGTGGCGAGTTGGCGTCTGAATGAGCGTTTTCGCTGGCCGCTGGATCGGGTGCTGCTGGTGAGTCGCGGGGTGGTGGCCATGCCGGGCCTGCCCGGCAATGCAACGATTTTTGATCGGGTGATTCCCGCCGAGGCGCCGCGTGCGGATGTGGTCCTGGTCATGGACTGCCATCGCGTGGGGAATGCCGATGCCACCTCCGCACCGCTCAGTCCTCAGCGGGTCAGTCGGTTGAACTACCACGGTCGCTACTAAGTCGAAGGCGGTGGGGTTCTCTCGACGCGTTTCCGACTGGCTATTAGAATTTGCGCGGGTTGGTGAGAGTGGATCGGTCGGGTGGAGGTGGGTGCGCCAGGTGCGAGGCGATTGTTTCCGGGGATGGAAAAAGAGGTAGAGCCGAGGATGAAGCGTCGCGTTGTGATAACCGGTTGTGGTGTAATCAGTCCGATCGGCAGTTCGTTGCAGGCTGTCTGGGACTCGCTGGTGGCTCGCCGAAGTGGCGTGGGGCTGATCCAGTCTTTTCCCTCGGAATCGTTGCCGGCCAAGGCGGGTGCGGAAGTGCGGGACTTCACGGGGCACATCGACAACTTCGGCCCTCTTTCCGCGGAGCTGAAGAAGACGATTCGCAAGGGATTGAAGGTCATGTGCCGCGAGATCCAGTTGGGGGTCGCCGCCACGCAGTTGGCGCTGGTCGATGCCTCGCTGGACCCCTCCGCGTTCGCCCCGGAGCGAATCGGCGTGACGTTTGGGTCGGACTACATCATGACCTTGCCCGAGGAGTTCGCGGCGGGGGTGAAGGCCTGTCTGAACGAGGCGGGACGTTTTGAATGGCCTCGCTGGGCCGAGCAGGGCATGCCGCAAGTCACGCCGCTCTGGCTGCTCAAATACCTGCCGAACATGCCTGCCTGCCATGTGGCGATCTACAACGACCTGCGGGGCCCGAATAACAGCCTGACAGTCCGCGAGGCCTCCTCCAATTTGGCTCTGGCCGAAGCCTACTCGACGATCGCCCGCGGATCGGCGGAGGTGGTGTTGACGGGGGCGACGGGGGGCCGCGTGCATCCGCTGCGGACGATCCACACGGCGATGCAGGAGGAGCTCGCGCAGGGCGACGGGGATCCCGTGTCGTTCTCACGGCCCTTCGATCGACGCCGCCATGGCATGGTGGTGGGAGAGGGAGCGGCCACGCTGGTGCTGGAAGAGTTGGAGTTCGCGCGGGCGCGGGGGGCGAAGATCCTGGGTGAGCTGGTGGGCCAGGGAGCGTCGGCCGTGCTGGCTCCCAACGCCGTGGCTCGTCGCGAGCGGTCCATGGAAAACGCCATGCGTGCCGCGCTGCGTGCCGCCGAGCTTTCCCCGGATCAGGTAGGCCATGTGCACGCCCATGGGCTCTCCACCCGGCATTCGGACGTCGAGGAGGCCCAGGCGATCGCCGGCGTGTTTGGCAGTCGTCCCGTGCCGGTGGTGGCCGCGAAGAGCTACTTCGGGAATCTGGGAGCGGCTGGCGGCATGGTGGAGTTGCTGACCAGCCTGTTGGCGCTGGAGCATGGGCATCTGTTCCCGACGTTGAACTACGAGGAGCCCGATCCGGAGTGTCCGTTGGCGGTGGTTGTCGACGCCAACGTGCCCAGCGGCGACTCGGTGCTGAGCGTCAATGTGACGCCGCAGGGGCAGGCAAGCGCCGTGGTGGTTCGCCGCTTCGCCGCCTGAAAAGGAACGAGTGCGGCTGCCGGCGGTCGTCGCCGCCGTCTGGAGACCGTTTGGCCCCCGGTCGGTTCGTCGCGACAGGAGCGGGCTTTTCGTGCGGCGGGGTTCGGCCACTTCGGGCCTGTGGGGCCGTGGGCAGGCAATCGCCCTGGCCGGCCCTCTTGTGCCGCCCGATGGTGGGCGAGGTCGGCCGGGTTGGCAAGGCGGGCAGGAGAAGCTCGCTGATGAGAAGCTTCCCCGGGCCGTTTCCGCCTCCCAACGGACTCGTCGATGTTCGACCTTTGAAGCATCTTGGGCAGCGGCCGCTGTACTTCATGGTTGACACTTGTGGGGCACGCCATTATGCTGGCGGGATTCTGCATGTAAGTAAAGCTTTGGTGTAGAAGGCTTTTCGCTCAGCGGGACGCGAACAGTCCACCAAGCGTTGTTCAGCCGGTAAACAGGCGATCTCCCTGCATTGGCGGGGGACGCTCCAAGAGACGAGCCAAACGGCCGCCAGGTGTCATGAACCCAAGCGAAATACTGCGAATCGTGGACGCGATTCATCGTGACAAGAATATCGACAAGGAGATCGTCTTCCAGGCGATCGAGTCGGCGCTGGTGTCGGCTGCTCGCAGGAACTACGGCGAGGAGGCCGCGATCGAGATCCGGATCGACCGGCAGGATGGTTCCATCCACGGGACCTGCGACGGGCGAGTGCTGGAAGCGGAGGAGACGACGGGTCGCATCGGCGCCCAGACCGCCAAGCAGGTGATCATCCAAAAGATTCGCGAAGCGGAACGCGATGCTCTGTATGAAGAGTACTTCCAGCAGATGGGGCAGATGATCTCCGGAGTGGTCCAGCGGAGCGAGGGAAAGATGACGACGGTCTCCTTGGGGAACGTCGAGGCGATTTTGCCCCGGGGCGAGCAGATTCCCGGCGAGTCGCACCATGTGAACGAACGCGTGCGGGCCACGGTGTTCGATGTTCGCAAGGAAGGCAGTCGCGTGAAGGTGGTCCTGAGTCGGACGCGGCCGCAGTTGGTGCAGCGGTTGTTCGAGCAGGAGATTCCCGAGATTGCCGACGGCGTGATCGAAGTGCGGGCGATGGCGCGGGAACCGGGTTACCGGAGCAAGGTCGCGGTGAGCAGCGCGGACCAGCGTGTGGACTGCGTGGGGGCGTGCGTCGGCGTGCGTGGCAACCGTATCAAGAATATTGTGGATGAGCTGTCGGGCGAGCGGATCGACATTGTTCGCTGGAACGACGACATGCAGGTGTTGATCCCCAACGCCTTGCAGCCCGCTGCCGTGGATGAGGTCATCCTCTGCAAGATGATGGGCCGAGCCATCGTGCTCGTCCGGGAAGACCAGCTGTCCCTCGCGATCGGCCGACGTGGACAAAACGTCCGCCTTGCCAGCAAGCTCTGCGGGTGGGACATCGAGATCATGACCCAGGATGAGTTGCAGGAGCAGATCGAGAGTGCCGTGGCCGGTTACTCGTCGATCGCAGGCGTCACGGAGGAGCTGGCGGAGCGGCTTGTGGGCGAAGGGTTCCTCTCTTACGACGACCTGTCGGTGATCGAGCCTGACGATCTCATGGAGATGGGGGGGCTCGACGAGGACACGGTGGAAGCGATTATTGAGCAGGCGGAGGCGAAGGCCGAGGAGGCCGAGCAGGCCGCGGCTGCGGAACGTCGCCGTCAGCGGGAGCAGGATCGAATTGAGAAGGCGACGGCGGAGCTGGAAGCGTCCGGTGCCGACGGGGCCGTCAAGACGCCGCCTCCCCCCGCACCGGAAGGTGGGGCTCCCGAAAACGCTGAAGAGGGAGTGGAAGACGGCGGCTCGCCTGATAAACTGATCGACACAGACGGTTAACCCGGTGGCGGGGTTGGTGTCGTTTGGAGGGGTCCGGCTGCTCGGCTTTGCATTCCTGGATCAGGCTGGCCGACGCAGACGGCGACTCTCCTGGGCTTGAGGCGGCGGCTCGGACTCCGCTGCCGCAGTGGGTCCGGCCTCGACAACGCGACCTGCGATGCTTGATCGGACTGCGTGTGACGGCCCGCCGCAAGGCGCGTCTGGCAGTTCTGGAGGCTTGCCAGGGCATGGGCTTGGCGGTCGGCCGGGAGGCAGTGCTCTGCGAGCGGTTTGCTTCTTCGGAGTCCTGTGCGGTCGATTTCGCCGCGATGGGGGGAAGCCGACTGGATCGCTGGAGAGGCTCTGGGCGTTACGGGAGTCGCCGATGGTTCGCCGGGTCACTGGAATGATCGCTCTGAGTTGTTGGCACTAAGTTGTTGGCACTGAATTGAGGTCCATGGACAGATGTGGGTAACGGTCAGGCTCTGGCTGTTGTCT
>JBIIEC010000297.1:0-7856 GCA_044238045.1 Pirellulaceae bacterium
GGCGGCGATCGGCGGCACTCGTACGGGGGCACTGTTCCGTGTCATCGCACGATTGGCCGTGCCTCTGCTGCCGACAACTTGCCGGCCGGTTTCCGCTACTTCCCGCGTCGCCTGGTTACTGTTACCTTTTGGGGAACTTGCGGGAGTGCGCGCGGCCCTGTCGCGGTCGTCTGGGACCGGTTGCGTAGAGCATGCGGGGTTGCTCGCGCGATCCGTCGCTGGCCAGCGAAGCGACCTTTGTCCGCACTCCCTGCCCCGGATCCCCTCCCCAACGATTCCCCAACGAGACTACCGCAGGACGCTTGGCGAGCTCGCGTCAGCCATGCCTCCAGGGCTTGACGACTCGCACGTCTTGCCCGATCGCCCAACTTCCTCGAGAAAAGAAGAGTTTGCCGATGGCACCGATCAAAAAGATTCTCGTGGCCAACCGCAGTGAGATCGCCACCCGTGTGTTCCGCAGCGCGACGGAGCTGGGGATTCGGACGGTGGCCATCTACACGCACGAGGATCGTTACGCGCTGCATCGGTTCAAGGCGGACGAGGCGTACCAGATCGGGCAGCCGGGGGAGCCGATCCGCGCGTATCTGGATATTCCGGCGATCATACGAATCGCGAAGCGGCAGTCGGTGGACGCGATCCATCCCGGGTACGGGTTCCTGTCGGAGAAGGCCGAGTTCGCGGAAGCCTGCGCTGCGGCGGGGATCAACTTCGTCGGTCCCTCGATCAAGGCCCTGCGGCAGTTGGGCGACAAGACGGCCGCTCGTCGCATCGCCAAGCAGGTGGGCGTGCCGATCCTGGCAGGCACGGAGGAGCCGCTGGCGGACGCGGCGGCGGGCGAAAAGATCGCGCGAGAGCTGGGCTTTCCGGTGATCCTCAAGGCGGCCCATGGCGGAGGCGGTCGCGGGATGCGCGTCGTGCACAAGGCCGAGGACTTCACGGCCTCCTTTGAACAGGCGAGGCGTGAGTCGTTGACGGCGTTCGGCAGCCCGGACATCTTCATCGAGAAGTTCATCGGCCGCGCGCGGCACATTGAAGTCCAGCTGCTGGGCGACCACCATGGCAACCTGGTGCACCTGCGGGAGCGTGACTGCAGCGTCCAGCGCCGGCACCAGAAGGTCGCCGAGATCGCGCCCGCGCCGCACCTGGATCCGGCCATCCGCGACGCCATCTGCGAAGCGGCCGTCAAGATCGGCCGCGCGGCGGACTACTACAATGCGGGTACGGTGGAGTTCCTGGTCGACGCGGAGACGAACAAGTTCTACTTCATCGAGGTGAACACGCGGATCCAGGTCGAGCACACGGTGACGGAGGAGGTGACGGGGGTCGACCTGGTGATGTCGCAGATCCTGATCGCGCAGGGGGTGCCGCTGAGCGACCCGGCCATCGGCATTCCCTCCCAGGACGCCGTGCACGTCAACGGCTTCGCGCTGCAGTGCCGCGTGACGACCGAGGACCCGGAAAACAACTTCCTGCCGGACTACGGCCGGATCAGCCACTATCGCTCGGCCGCCGGCATGGGCGTGCGCCTGGACGCGGGCAGCGCGTTCTCGGGCGCGGTCGTGCATCCCTACTACGATTCGATGCTGGTCAAGGTGACGGCCCGCGGACGACGTTTCGAGGATACGATCCGCCGCATGCACCGCTGCCTGGCCGAGTTCCGCGTGCGTGGCGTGAAGACCAACATTCCGTTCCTCATGCGGCTCATGGAGAACCCCACGTTCCAGGCCGGCGACTGCACGACGCGGTTCATCGACGAGACGCCGTCGCTGTTCCAGCTGCCCCATCGTCGCGACCGCGCCACGCGGATGCTGCGGTTCCTGTCCGATGTCATCGTCAACGGCAATCCCGTGGTGCGCGGCCTGCCGCGGGCCACCCGCCGCGACCCGGCGCCCGTTCCCGCCTTCGACGCCGACCAGACCATCCCCGACGGCATGCGCCAACGCCTCCAGCAGCTCGGCCCGCGCAAGTTCGCGCAGTGGATCAAGGACCAGAAGCCGCTGCTGTTCACGGATACCACCTTCCGCGACGCCCACCAGAGCCTCTTCGCGACGCGGTTCCGCACGTACGACCTGATGCAGATCGCGGAAGCCTACGCACGGGGCTGTCCCGAACTGTTCTCGCTGGAGATGTGGGGAGGCGCGACGTTCGACACGGCCATGCGGTTCCTCAAGGAGTCGCCGTGGGACCGTTTGACGCAGATGCGGGAGCGAGTGCCGAACATCCTCTTCCAGATGCTGCTGCGAGCGTCCAACGCGGTCGGCTACACGAACTACCCCGACAACGTCGTGCAGTTCTTCGTCCGCGAGGCGGCCGACGCAGGCATCGACGTGTTCCGCGTTTTCGACGCGCTGAACTGGGTGCCCAACATGAAGGTCGCCATGGACGCCGTCCAGGAGACCAACGCGATCTGCGAGGCCGCCATCTGCTACACGGGCGACATCCTCAACCCGCAGCGCAGCAAGTACAACCTCAAGTACTACGTCCAGTTGGCGAAGGAACTCGAGGCAATGGGCGCGCACATCCTTGCCATCAAGGACATGGCCGGCCTCTGCAAACCCGCCGCCGCCGAACTGCTCGTGCGCACGCTCAAGCAGGAGATCGGCATCCCGATCCACTTCCACACCCATGACACGGGCGGCATCCAGGGTGCCGCCATCCTGCAGGCCAGCAACGTCGGACTCGACATCGCCGACGCCGCCATGGCCCCCATGTCCGGCGGCACGTCGCAGCCCAACCTCAATACGCTCGTCGAAGCCCTCCGCTTTTCCGACCGCGCCTCGCAACTCCAAGTCGAACGCCTCGACGGCATCGCCGAATACTGGCGGGCCGTGCGCGAATTCTATGTGCCGTTCTCCAGCGAGATGCTGCCGGCCACGGCCGACCTGTACCACCACGAGATGCCGGGCGGACAGTACACGAACCTCTACCAGCAAGCCCATGCCCTCGGACTTTCCGACCAGTGGAGCCGCATCTGCCGGGTGTACGCCGAAGTGAACGAGATGTTCGGCGACATCGTCAAGGTGACGCCCACGTCCAAGGCCGTCGGCGACATGGCGCTGTTCATGGTGGCCAACGAACTGTCGGCCGACGATGTGCTGTCCGGCACGCGCGAGTTCGCCTACCCGGCCTCGGTCATCGACCTCATCGGCGGCAGCATGGGCCAGCCGCCCGGCGGCTTCCCGCCGCAAGTGCAGAAGCGACTGCTCAAGGACAAGCCGCCCATCACCGGCCGGCCCGGCGAATCGATGCCCCCCGCCGACTTCGATGCCGCCCGCGAACGCCTCACCCTCCTGCTCGGCGAGAAACCGTCCGACCGCGATACGATCACCAGCGTGCTGTATCCGAAGGTCTTCGAGCAGTTCGCCGTGCACCGCCGGGACTACTACGACATCAGCGGCCTCTCCTCGCCCGTCTTCTTCTACGGGCCCGTCCCCGGCGAGGAGATCTCGCTGGAACTCGAAACCGGCAAGACACTGATCATCCGCTACCTGACCACAGGCGAACCCCACGCCGATGGACGCCGCACGGTGTTCTTCGAAGTCAACGGCATCCCGCGCGAAGTCACCGTGCTGGACAACTCGCTGGAACCCGCCACGCCCAAGGCCGTCAAGGCGGATCCCAACGACCCCACGCAGGTCGGCGCCGCCATGCCCGGCATGGTCGTCACCGTGGCCGTCCAGGCTGGCGATCCGGTCCGCAAAGGCCAGAAGCTGCTGAGCCTCGAAGCCATGAAGATGGAAACCTCCATCCAGGCCGACGTCGATGGCACCGTCGTGGAAGTCCTCGTCAAACCAGGCAGCCAGGTCGAAACCGGCGACCTCCTCGTGCGAATTAAGACCTGATCGATCCGCCCCGCTCGAGACCACGCGAACTCCGCCGTGTCCGCACTATCACGATTTGACCTGCACCGCATCCGCGCCGAAACCTTCGTCCGGGAACTCGACTTCCACTGGGAGATCGACTCCACCAACACGCATGCGCTGCAGCAGGCGGAGTCCGGCGAGCCGCAGTTGCCGCTGCTGGTGCTGGCCGAACGCCAGACGCAAGGCCGTGGGCGAGGCGTCAACCGCTGGTGGTCCTCCGACGGCTCGCTGACCTTCTCGCTGATGATGCCGCTGGAGTCGCTGCCGCCGGAGCGGATCCCCTGCCTGTCGCTGACCGTCGGCCTGGCACTCTGCCGCGTCGTCGAACAGTTCTCGCCGCAGGCCGACGTGGCGCTCAAATGGCCCAATGACGTCTACCTGGATGGCCGCAAGCTGGCCGGCATCCTCATCGAACTGCCCGCCCGTCGCCCGCCGCGCGCCGTCGTCGGCATCGGCATCAATGTCAACAACAGCACGCGTTCCGCCCCCGAGGACCTCGCCCTCCGCTGCCTCGCGCTCTGCGACGCCCTCGGCCACACACTGGAACTGCAGGAAGTCCTCGTCCAATGCCTGCTGCAGATCGAGCGGCACTGGAACGGCCTGGCACAGGACCCGGAGGCGACCCTGGCCCAGTGGCGCGAGTACGACCTGCTAGATGGAGCGGAGGTGGAGATCGACGTCTACCAGTCGCGAATCCAGGGTCGCGCCGAGGGGATCGACGGCGACGGCGCGCTGCTGGTGCGTAGCGACGCGGGAGTCCACCGCTGCCTGGGCGGCGTCATCCGCTCGTTTCGCCTGCCAGGCTGAACCCAGCCGCCCGCAGGGCTCAGACCCAGCCGCCCGCAGGGCTGAACCCAGCCGCCCGCAGGGCAAGACGAGCCAGCTAGCGCGCGGCTGTCCGCCTCGACACGCAGGTCTAAAATTCGTGTATAACGTCGAATCGCCCGAGCCGGACGCGGCGATTGAAGCCCCCCCGTAACCGCCCTCGCTGCTCGCGAACCGAGAACTTCGAGGGCCAGCCTGTCCACCTAGAGCATGAGGAGCCAGCCGGTTGAAAATCGTTCCCTTCCCCCACCCCACCCTGCGCCGGGTCTCGAAGCCCCTGAAGCGCGTTGATGCCGAACTGAAGGACACGATCCGCCAGATGTTCGACCTCATGTACCAGTCGAAAGGCGTGGGGCTGGCCGCGAACCAGGTCGATATTCCGCTGCGTTTTTTCATCTGCAACATGGCGGGCGAGGCCGGCGAAGGCGAGGAGCTCGTCTTCCTCAATCCCACGCTCAGTCGCCCCAAGGGACTGTCCGAGCATGAGGAGGGGTGCCTCAGTCTGCCGGGAGTCTACGCGCCCGTGAAGCGTCCCGCCAGCGTTCGACTCCACGCGTACTCCCTCACCGGCGAACCGTTCGAAGCCCAGATCGACGGTCTGCTCGCGCGCATCGTCCAGCATGAAACCGACCACCTCGACGGAACGCTGTTCATCGATCGCCTCTCTCAAGCCCATACGCTTGACATCCGACCCTTCCTCGACGAGTTCGAACTGGCGTTCACGAACCTGACGGGTTCCGGCGAAATGCCCGGCGACGAGCAGATCGCCGCTCGCTGGAAGGAACTGGAGGATCGCTACTCCTGAGAGGCCGCGAGGGCCTGCTCTCGAAACGGTTAACGGATTGGAAGAGGAAAGCCATCCGCCGATCGGCGCGGCAGGAGCTTGCGCGGGATATCACCACGAGGGGAGGAGGGTTCCGGATGCGGATCGTCATGATGGGAACGGGACCTTTCGCGGTGCCCAGCTTCCGGCGGTTGCTGGATTCGTCGCATGAGGTCTGCGCGCTGGTGACTCGGCCCGTGCCCGAGGCGCCGCCGGGTCGGCGCGTGACGGTTCCGCCGAATCCGATGCGCGAAGTCGCCGAGGCGGTCGGCCTGCCGATCGTCGCGCCGCCCTCGATCAACTCCGCCGATGCCGTCGCCCAGCTCCGCGCCTGGAACGCTGATCTCTTCATGGTCTGCGACTACGGCCAGATTCTTTCCAACGAAGCGCTTGCCTGCTCGCGTCTAGGCGGCATCAACCTGCACGCGTCGCTGCTGCCCAAGTATCGGGGCGCGGCGCCGATCAACTGGGCCATCCACGCAGGGGAGTTCGAAACGGGCGTGACGGTCATCCACATGACGCCTCGCCTGGATGCCGGCCCCTGCCTGGTGCAGCGAGCCACGCCCATCGGGCCCCAGGAAGACGCCGGGCAGTTGGAACGGAGGCTCTCGGAGATCGGCGCCGAGGCGGTGATGGAGAGCCTGGGGATGCTGGAAGCCTGGGATGGCAGTTCGCCGCTGGGCGAAATCCAGGACCCCTCGCGGGCAACCCGCGCGCCGCGGCTGAAGAAGTCCGACGGGGAGGTGAATTGGCAGCAGTCGGCCGAACAGATCGCCCGTCAGGTGCGCGCGTTCCAGCCGTGGCCGGGAACGTACACGCACTGGCAGCGGACGTCCGCTCCGCTGCGGCTGGTGCTCTGGCAGGTCGAAGCGGAGCCGCAGGCGAGCGGCTGTGCGTTGCCCGGCACCGTGATGTCGGTGGACGACCAGAGCCTGCGGGTGGCCTGCGGCTCAGGGATGCTCCGCATCACCGAACTTCAGTCCTCCGGCAAAAACCGCCTCCCCGCCGCCCAGTTCCTTCGAGGCTACCCGCTGCAGGTGGGCGAACGGCTGGGTGTAGTCGCCGATTGACCGGCGGGCAGTGTGGAAGAAGCGTGGTGGGCAACGCACTTTGCCCCCGGCCGCCAGCTTTCGCCCGCGTCCCCGAAACTCGCGCCGCCACCGGACCGGTGCTCGCTTCCGCTGGGGGGACGGGGATTCCCCCTCGTCGAGCCGTCGGGCCTCATGATAGGATGACGCGACCCGGGCAGGATGTGCCGCAGGGTCCGGCATGGGGCGATGGCACGCTGCCCCGCGGGCTCGCTCCGCTGCATCGTCCGGGCGTCTTCACTTCCTTGGCAGTTCCCTCGTTCCCCGCGAAACCGGCCATGACCAAGCGTCTATACATCGAGACCGTCGGCTGCCAGATGAACCTGCTGGACAGCGAGCTGGTCGTGGCCAGCCTGCGGCAGCGGGGTTACGAGCTGACGGCGGCGCCGGCCGACGCGGATACGATCCTCTACAACACCTGCAGCGTCCGCCAGCATGCCGAGGACAAGATCTACAGCGCCCTGGGGACGCTTCGCAAACTCAAGCAGCAGCATCCCGACAAGGTGATCGGCGTGCTGGGCTGCATGGCCCAGAAGGACCAGCGGCAGATCTTTGAGCGGGCACCGTATGTGGACCTCGTGGTCGGCCCCGGCCAGTTGCACCAGGTGCCCGACCTGATCGAGCGGGTGCAGCAGGGACAGGGGCAGCAGATGGAGGTGAGTCTGGGGCGGCGCGAGGGGTCGGTCGATTCGATCCGCCGCAGCCACGAGAGCTTCGATCCGCTGCGCGACGCCGAAATGCGGCCCAGCCCCTACCAGGCCTACGTCCGCATCCAGATCGGCTGCGACAAGTTCTGCACGTACTGCATCGTGCCCATGGTCCGCGGCCCGGAACAGGGGCGGCCTCCCGAACAGATCCTTTCCGAAGCCCGCGCGCTGGCCGACCAGGGCTGCCTCGAGATCACGCTGCTCGGGCAGACCGTGAACAGTTATCGCCATCTGGCGGGCGGCAAGACCACGCGACTCAGCGATCTGCTCGTGCAGCTCCACGACATCCCGGGCCTACGGCGGATCAAGTTCGTCACGAACTACCCGAAGGACATGACCGACGACCTGCTGCAGACCGTGCGCGACCTGCCAAAGTGCTCGCCGTACCTGCATGTGCCGGCCCAGAGCGGTTCCAACGAAGTGCTGGCGCGGATGAAGCGTGGGTACACGGTGGAAGACTACCGCGAGATGCTGGCGAAGATCGGCGAGTTCCTTCCGGGAGCGGCCGTCTCGAGCGATTTCATCGTCGGTTTCAGTGGTGAGACCGACG
>JBIIEC010000298.1:0-7834 GCA_044238045.1 Pirellulaceae bacterium
TCCGTTGGCCGCGTATTCGCACGCGGCTGCCCGACGTCGAGCGCCTCACTCAGCACCCGTAAGATTGCAAAGTCCTGCTCGCCCCGACTCCGTTCCCCTGTCCCCGTCAGCCAGCCGCGCCCGGTCCACACGGAGACACGGTGGCAAGCGGACAATCGGCAAGCGGACAACCGACCCGCCGAGCGATTGCGGAAGGCGGTAATGTAATGCGGAAGGGCCGGAGGAGTCTACGTCAGGGTCGGCCGCTAGCGAAGCGACTCGCTCACCCCCGCCAGCCGGAATCATGGCCCATCCGCGCCCCCGCCTGGCTTGCAGGGGCGAATCCACCATTCCGAGAGCATCAGTTCCGGCACGGTTGAGATGATGTCCAGGCGCGCGGCGAAGTCGATGTCGGCTGCGCGGCCGATTCGAATCAGGTTGGAGCCTCCGGCGCCAAGCCTCAGCGACGCCACCAGTCCCTCCGAAGCGTTGCCTTCAGGTCGTCGAATCGACTGCCAACCGCGCCAGGCCATGCGGGCAGCGTCGTTCAAGAGCACCTGCGACGCCTCCCCCTGCGAACACCAGGCATCCACAATCGCCCCGGCAAAGAGCGTGTCCTCCCAACTCGGCTCACCATCCGTTCCGGCGCAGAGGATGTGGACCTGCTCCTTCCCTTGGATCGCCCGCAGGACCGCCGCCCGGTTGACCAACGAGCCAAGCAGGACTCGCTCCGCACCAATGCATCGCATCAGTGCACGCGTTCCATTGGTGGTCGTAAAGATCAGCGCCCGCCCTCCGACGGTCTCCGCGGTGTATTCGAGCGGCGAGTTTCCCAGGTCGAACCCCGCGATCGGCTCACCCCCGCGTTCGCCTCCCAGCAACACTTGCTCGCCCGCCAGACGTCGAACCTGCGCCAATTCGCGGGCCTCAGCTACTTCTAGGCACGGCTGAACCTTCTCGGCGCCTGCCTCCAGAGCACACGCAAGCGTCGTGGTGGCTCGAAGAACATCGACCACGACCACCACCTGCCCAGCGAGATCCTGGATGGACACCAGGTCCGGAACCAGATGAACACGAATCGATCGCTCCATGTTCGCTCCCCGACCTCACCGCGAAACCACGGGCACCAGCCGGAGGCGGAGCGACGGAGCCGAGTCGAGCCCCCGAGCGAGAGCCGCGAGGATTTATCATCCGCTGTCCCAGGGGACCTGCACAGCCCCCCCAGCACTCCAGACTTCACCGGCCTTGGCCGTCGGGCCCTGCCCTTTCACCATCGAGAGACGGGGCTGCCGAAGACAGGACGGTTAAGCTATCCTGAGCCTTTCGGTTAGCCGACTGTTGCTTGGCGGAAGTCGCCGTCTCCACGCGACTCAGCCATGCCTCCCAGCTCTGGACTACCCCCGTGGAAAATTCCCTGATGACCGCCAGCAACGCCCCGGCCGTCGACAAGTCCCAGGATCGCATCCGGCCCATGTTTGCCGCGATCGCGACCAAGTACGACCGGATGAACCATCTCCTGTCCTGCCAGGTTGACCGGTTCTGGCGGTGGTGGACCGTCCGCAAGGTGGCCCCCACCGGCGAAGCTCCCATTCTTGACGTCTGCACCGGAACTGGGGACCTAGCGTTGGCCTACTGGCGAGCCGCCAAGGGGAACGTGCCGATCATCGCCACGGATTTCTGCCCCGAAATGCTCGACGTCGGTCGGAGCAAGCAAAAGGCCGCTGGGATCCATCGCAACTTGGAGTTCCGCGAAGCGGACACGACCTGCCTCCCCTTTGAAGACGACCGATTTCAGCTGGTGACCGTCGCTTTCGGTTTGCGAAATGTGGTCAACACCAGCCGCGGTCTGGAAGAGATGGCGAGGGTCTGCCTGCCCGGTGGGCGAGTGGCGATCCTTGAATTCTCGACGCCCCAGCGGCAGCCCCTGAGGTCCATGTACCTCTGGTACTTCCGAAACGTTTTGCCCCGCTTGGGACAGCTGCTCGCCGCCAACAGCCACTCCGCCTACATGTACCTGCCGGACAGCGTCCAGCAGTTTCCCCAGGGGGAGGAGATGGCGGCGAAGATGCGAGCCGTCGGTCTGGTTGAGGTCGAGTGGCATCCGCTGACATTCGGCGTTGCCACTCTCTACGTCGGGACGAAACCCCCAACGGACGCCGCGGTCCCCAATCCAGCTGCTCTGGTAACAGGAGTCGACGCGCGATGAGCCAGGCGATCCTTCCAGGTCAAGAGACGGCATGGGGAGTCCCGGGCCGGCTGCTTCGCCAGCTCGATCGTTGTCGATCTTTCCCCAGCGTTCTCCGAGAACCACTGGAGGTGGATCCCTACGCATGGCTGTCAGCGCAGTCGTCCAGGGTCAAATTCCTCTGGCGGGATCGGTCGGAGTCGAGAGTGATCGCCGCTGTGGATGCTGCCCGGCATTTTCAGGCGGACGCAGGCGAACCGCTTCCCGCTCTTCTTGAGCGATGCCGCGACGGACTTGCGGGCCTCCCGGACGAGCAGAGGCTCTTCGGAGGCTTCGCATTTCGTTTTGAGGGGCCGGAGCTGAGCGTTCCCTGGGATCGCTTCCGCCGCGGCGAGTTCTGGCTGCCGCGCATCACTTGGAGCGACGGGTTGCTTCAGGTCCTGGTCCTCGACCAGCGCGACGCGGATGAGGCTCGAGCCTCCGTGGAAATGCTGGCTCCTGCGGACTCGCAGCTCATCCAGCGATGGCCACACTGCCAGCGGCGGCGGGACCAGCCGGATGCCGGAGGCTGGGCCCGCAACGTCCAGCAGGCGTTGCAGTTGTTCGCGTCGGAAATTCTCGAAAAGGTGGTGCTCGCGCGGCAGGTCACGCTGTCGTTCGCCTCGGATCTGGATCCGTGGGCCATTCTGTCGACCATGTCGGGGGTTACTCCCAACTGCTACCAGTTCGCCTTCCAGCCGGACCCGGACTCGGTCTTCCTCGGGGCGACCCCGGAACGCCTTTTCAAACGGGACGCCGACCAGCTTTCGAGCGAGGTGGTGGCAGGTACGCGGCGTCGAGGAAAGACGCTGGAGGAAGACAAGCGGCTGGGCGACGAACTTCTGGCAAGTGAGAAGGACCAGCTTGAGCATCACATCGTGCGGAAGAGCATACGGCAGCGTCTGCATTCCCTGGTGGAATCGCTGGAGGTCGATGCCCGCGCGTCCCTGCTCCAACTCGCCAGCAAACAGCATCTTTTTTCCCGCGTTTCAGGGCGACTCCAGCCAGAGACGCGGGACGAGCACCTGCTGAGCCGACTGCATCCGACCCCGGCGGTCGGTGGCTACCCGACCGAGAACGCACTCGCGGAGATTGCCAGGCTGGAATCGTTCGATCGAGGATGGTACGCCGCTCCCGTGGGCTGGGTAACTCGCGACGCGTCCGAATTCGTCGTGGCCATCCGGTCCGCCCTCCTTCGCGGCTCGGACCTGCACCTTTTCTCGGGCGCGGGTATCGTCCCCGGGTCGACACCCGACGCCGAATGGGATGAAATCGAGGCCAAGATCGGGGACTTCCTGCGGATTCTGCTCCCGGACGGCAGTTAGATCGTCCGTAAGAACGGGGGGATGACCGGGGAGAGCCCCTCGATAGAACTCCCCGTCATGGACCCGTCGCGTGCAATCCGACCGAACCCAACGCTTGAACGTCGCCACGGCTCGCACGCTTGTCGACGCCTGCGTGCAGGCAGGCATCGACCACTTCTTCGTGGCCCCGGGATCCCGCAGCACACCGCTCGCACTGGCCCTCGCTGGCCGCTCGGATGCAACGGTCGTTCGCCATTTTGATGAGCGTGGGCTGGCCTTCGCCTGCCTTGGATACGCTCGAGCTACAGGCCGATGTGGAGCGATCATCTGCACGTCCGGGACGGCGGTTGCCAACATGTTGCCCGCCGTGATCGAAGCATCGCTCGACCACGTCCCCATGCTGGTCCTGTCGGCGGATCGACCGCCCGAGATGCGGGACCTCGGCCACAACCAGACCATCGATCAGACGCGACTCTTCGGAGAGTATGTCCGTTGGTTCGCGGATCTACCCTGCCCGGCGGAGGAGATCCCGTCCGCCTTCTGGTCGAGCAGCGTCTTCCACGCCGTGACACGTTCCTGCGACGGGCCTGTCCACCTGAACTGGATGGTAAGGGAACCGTTCGGCAGCCCCCCCGAAGACTCCCCTGCCTCGCCGCTCGTTCTGAAAAACGACAACCGATACCGGCCTCCCGCGTCGGAAGTCGCCGACTGGACGCCACCCTCCGGTCCCGCGCTGGTCGTCGCTGGCGGATGCCATCGGGAAGAAGCCCTCGCCGCGCGGCGGCTTGCCGATCGCTTGAACGCGCCCTTCCTGTCCGACATCACCAACGGAGTTCGCGGCGACCTGAGCCCTCTCCTGCTGGAGGACCGGCATCTGGCCGCTCCGGAAGTGATCGTGCATGTCGGACAGCGGATCGTCTCCAAACGGTGGTTGGGATTCCTGCGTGCCCGGCCCCCCCGGCATTACATTCACCTGACACGATTCTCCAGCCGCCAAGACCCGGCTCTCGTCGTCACAGAGACTCGACACGGCGAACTGATTTCGCTTTGCGACCGCGCAAACACGATCCAACGCACGTCGGAAGAGTTCCGTCGGCCATGGGTGGAAAGGGGTTTGCAGAGCCGAGCGGTCATCGACGAATTCCTCGGACGGCAGCAGGACCTGACCGAACCCGGCACCGCATGGGAACTGGCCGCCCTGCTGCCTGACGATTCGGCGCTCTTCCTCGGGAACAGTCTTTCGATCCGAGAGTGGGACTCGTTCGCCTTCTGGCCAGAAAGCCGGGTGGTGCACGTCGGAGCCAACCGCGGCGCGAGCGGGATCGATGGCTTGCTGGGCACTTCGGTGGGATTCGCGCAAGGTCACCGCAAACGAACGACAGTGGTCCTTGGCGATCTGTCCGCGCTTCACGACTTGAATTCACTCGCGCTGCTGGCCTCCAGCACGACACCGATCGTTGTTGTCCTCATGAACAATGATGGCGGTGGTATTTTCCACTTCCTTCCCATCGCGGAGGAATCGGGGCACTTCGAGCCGTACTTCGTGATGCCGCATGGCCGGACCTTTGAGGCTGCGGCGCGGATGTTCGACATCGAACACCATGCCGTCCGCGATCTGTCGACCTTGCGTTCCCGCTATCGCGATACCATCGCAAGACCGCGAACTTGCCTTCTGGAAGTGATGCTGGATCGGCGGGCGACCCGTACTCTGCACGAGCAGTTGGAGCATCGGATTCTGGCGGCCGGGGAGGCTTCCTGATGACCGCGACCGGTCGTGATCCGCTTCCGATGGTTTTCCTCCACGGGTGGCTTTCCGGTGGCTCGGACTGGTCGCCCGTGGCCTCAGCCATCCGCGACATTCGCTCGTCCTGTCCTGAACTGTTGCCCCACGAAAACTGGGATGCCGGCATCCGGCAGCTCGCCGAGTCCCTGCCGCCCTGCGTCCTCGCAGGCTACAGCATGGGTGGGCGCATCGCGTTGGCCGCCGCGTTGGCCCCTCACTCGCCCGTGCGCGGCCTCGTAGTGGTGTCGGCCAATCCCGGCATCGAAGATAACTTGGAGCGGGAGCAGCGAAGGGCATCGGATGCGAAGCTCCTTGATGGACTGACCGACGCGACCAGGGACCCGTTTTTCAACGCATGGTTCCGCCAACCGCTGTTCCAATCCGTCGATGCGTCCCAACGGCAGCGCTGGATCGACGAACGCCGGGAACTCGACCTCGCCAGGCAACGCGAACTTTTGCGCTGCTACGGAATCGCCAGCCAGCCCAACTTCTGGCCCAAGCTTCACACGCTGTCGATCCCCACGCTGCTGATCACCGGCGAACTCGACTCGAAGTACCGGGACATCCTTCAGACCATGTCCACTCGGCTTCCCGACTGCGAGTCGGTGATCCTGCCCGGGGTCAGCCACGCACCTCACCGCGAACAACCGGCCCTGGTAAGATCACGGATTGAGTCGTGGTACGATCGGCGGATGAGACGCCTCACGCCCGCCCCCTCGGCTCCCCCCATCGCTTCCGGAGCCGCTCGCGAGGCATAAGCCCTTGCCGTCACGCGGCAGCTATTGGCTTGCCTCGGGATCGGTTCCCCAGTCAGAGAAAGACGACAACCTAACCATGAGTACGATTCGCTGGACCACGCTTCGCGAGTTTACCGACATCCGCTTCGAGCAGTTCGAGGGGATCGCCAAGATCACCATCAATCGCCCGGAAGTGCGCAACGCGTTTCGCCCCCAGACGGTGACGGAGATGCGCACGGCGCTGCAGGAAGCCCGCATGCATCCCGAGATCGGCGTGATCATCCTGACAGGCGAAGGCGAAAAGGCCTTCTGCTCCGGAGGGGACCAGAAGATCCGCGGCCACGCCGGATACCGCGACCAGGAGGGAACCGAGCACTTGAACGTGCTGGACTTTCAGCGGGAGATCCGCACCTGCCCGAAACCGGTGATCGCGATGGTGGCGGGATTCGCGATTGGCGGAGGCCATGTGCTTCATGTCATGTGTGATCTCACGATCGCCGCCGACAACGCCATCTTCGGCCAGACGGGTCCGAAAGTGGGCAGCTTCGACGGCGGTTTCGGCTCCAGCTACCTTGCCCGCATCGTCGGACAGAAGAAGGCTCGCGAAATCTGGTTCCTCTGTCGCCAGTACAACGCCCAGCAGGCCTTGGAAATGGGCTTGGTGAACACCGTGGTTCCGTATGCGCGTCTGGAAGAAGAGACGGTCGCGTGGTGCCGTGAAATCCTGAGCAAATCACCGATCGCCATCCGCTGCCTGAAAGCGGCGATGAACGCCGACTGCGACGGCCAGACGGGGATCCAGGAACTGGCCGGGAACGCAACGATGCTCTTCTACATGACGGAGGAGGGCCAGGAGGGTCGCAATTCGTTTGTCGAAAAGCGAGCACCTGACTTCTCTCGATTCCCGCGGAGGGGCTAAAGTCGTGACGACGCGAGTGTGGATGGAGGCCGCACGCCCCAAGACGCTGCTTGCGGGGGTGTGCCCCGTGTGGATGGGCTCGGCCCTTGCCTATCGCGAGGGAGGATTCCACGCGGCGTCCGCCCTGGCGGCGTTGCTGGGGGCCATGGCGATCCAGGTCGGAACGAACTACTGCAACGACTACTTCGACGCGATCCAGGGAGCGGACACCCAGGATCGCCAGGGACCGCGCCGCGCTGTACAGGCTGGACTGGTCACACCGAAGGCCATGTTCCGCGCAACGCTCCTCGCCTTCGGCCTCGCGGCCTGCTTGAGCGGCTACCTCGTGTTCCGTGCGGGCTGGCCGCTTGCCCTGGTCGGCCTGGTCAGCATCCTCTGCGGATTCGGCTACACGGCCTCCCGGTTCTCGCTGGCCTACCTCGGCCTGGGCGACCTGTTTGTGCTCGTCTTCTTCGGCCCGGTCGCGGTCGCGGGCACCTACTATGTCCAGACCTTGCGTTCACCCTGGATCGCTGCCCTGGCCGGCCTGGGCCCCGGTTTCCTCTCCGTCGGCATCCTGGTGGTCAACAATCTGCGCGACATCCAGCAGGACGCCCGCGCGCAGAAAAGGACTCTCGCCGTGCGCCTGGGCGCCAACTTCGCGCGAGCGGAATACCTCGCGTGCGTGCTGCTGGCCGCTGGCGTGCCGTGCGTTCTGAACCTCGCTTGCGACTGGAAGGCCATCATCCTGCTCGCATCGCTGGCCACACTGCCGGGCCTGGCGATCGCCCGGCAGATCTGCCGAACCGATGGTGCCGCGCTGAATCCCTATCTCGGTAGGACCGCAGCCGTCCTGCTGCTCTACACGCTGGTCTTCGCCTGGGTGTGCCCATGGGCTTGAAATCGCCT
>JBIIEC010000299.1:0-7817 GCA_044238045.1 Pirellulaceae bacterium
GTTCCCTATCGTGATCCCAACTACTTCCAGGCCCGAGGCGCCGTCGGAATCCTCAGCGACGGCATGAGTTCCCGGCTGTTCACCGAAGTCCGCGAAAAGCGAGGCCTCTGCTACACCGTCTACGCCACCTGCCACAGCCTTCGTGACCGCGGCGCCGTACTCTGCTATGCCGGCACGAGCACCGAGCGGGCGCAGGAGACGCTGGACGTGCTGCTGGCCGAACTGCGTCGCGTGGCCGAAGGTGTGGAAGCCAGCGAACTGCAGCGGCTGAAGGCTCGCATCAAGAGTTCGCTGATCATGCAGCAGGAGTCCAGCGCGTCCCGCTGCCTCTCGATGGCCGCCGACTGGTACCACCTCGGCCGCATCGTCACCATGGACGAGGTCAGTTCCATCATCGACGGCCTCACCTGCGACTCCATCAACGCCCATCTTCGCGCCCACCCGCCGGGCAACTTCACCGTCGTCACGCTCGGCGAGAAAGAACTGGAGGTTCCTCTTGGAGTTTCGTGAGTTCACCCTGCCCAACGGCCTGGAGATCGTAGCCGAGTGCAATCCGCGCGCGTACTCGACCGGCATCGCCTTCTTCGCCAACGCCGGATCGCGCGACGAGGACGAGCGTAACGCCGGCGTCAGCCACTTCCTCGAACACATGATGTTCAAGGGAACGCCACGCCGGTCCGCCGAACAAGTCAACCGCGAACTCGATGAACTCGGTTCGCACTCCAACGCCTTCACCAGCGAGGAGCACACGGTCTACTACGCGACGGTGCTGCCGGAGTATGCCGAGCAGACGGTCGACCTGCTGGCCGACATGATGCGGCCGTCGCTGCGTCAGGACGACTTCGACACCGAAAAGCAGGTGATCCTGGAGGAGATCCTCAAGTACGAGGACCAGCCGCCGTTTGGAGCGCACGAGAAGTGCATGGCCGCCTACTTCGGCGACCATCCGCTGGGCAACAGCGTGCTGGGCACCACGGACAGTATCACGCGACTGACGTCATCGCAGATGCGGGAATACTTCGAGCGGCGTTACAGCCCGAACAACCTCAAGCTGGTGGCCGCCGGCCGCGTGGACTTCGACGCGCTCGTCCAGAAAGCGATCGCCTGCTGCGGCGGTTGGCCCGCCTATCCCGCCGAACGGCCGCTCAAGCCCTCGTCGCTGCGTGAAGGCTTCCAGGCGTTCACCAAGGAGTCCGCGGCGCAGCAGTATATCGTGCAGATCACGGCCGGCCCCGCCGCCGATGATCCCGACCGCTACGCCAGCCGACTGCTGGCCACCATCCTCGGCGACGACTCCGGCAGCCGACTCTACTGGGAACTCGTCGATCCGGGCCTCGCTGAGTTCGCTGGCATCGGCACCTACGAGTTCCAGGGGACCGGCATCTTCATGTCGTACCTCTGCTGCGCTCCCGAACAGGCAGCCGAAAACCTCGAACGCATCCGCCACGTGGAACTCGAAGTGGAGCGACATGGGATCACCGCGTCGGAGTTGGAACTGGCCTGCAACAAGATCTGCTCGCAACTGGTCCGCCAGAGTGAGCGGCCGAGCAACCGCATGTTCTCGCTCGGCAACGGCTGGCTGCAACGGCACAGCTACCAGACCGTGCAGGAACGCTTGGCCGCCTATCAGCGCGTGACGCTCCCCATGGTCCACGCCGCCCTCGAACGCTACACGCTTTCCCGCAACACCACCGTCAGCATCGGCCCCCTGGCCTCCTGATGCCCCCTTTGCTTCGCACCCGCTTGGATTAAAATCGCCCGCTTGCTGGCCGGGCTGCCGATGCCGCTCGGATCGCGCCGGTTGCTCCGCCCATCGGATCACCCGGCCTTTTTCTGTCGTATCGCCCGCGTTCGTCGCCGGGCCCACCCGCCTTCGCGTCAATTCAAGGAGTCTTCTCGCCATGGAACGTACGCTCGTTCTGCTCAAGCCCGACTGTGTCCAGCGTCGCCTGATGGGCGCGATCATCTCGCGATTTGAGAACAAGGGCCTGAACATCGTGGCCGTGAAGTTGCTGCAGGTAACACCCGAACTGGCCAAGCAGCACTACGCGGAACACGTCAGCAAGCCGTTCTATCCGGGGCTCGAGAAGTTCATCACCGGCGCGCCCGTGCTGGCGATGGTGCTGGAAGGCCTGGAAGTGATCCGCGTGGTGCGTGAGATACTGGGCGCGACGAGCGGCTTGAAGGCGGCGGCTGGCACGATCCGCGGCGACTTCAGCAGCAGCCGCCAGATGAATCTCGTCCACGCCAGCGACGGCCCCGAAGCGGCCGCTCGCGAAATCAAGCTCTACTTCCGCGATAACGAGATCTGCGCCTACACGCCCGACCTCACGCCGTGGCTGATGGCTTCAGACGAAGCGTAGGGCGAGTCGCACCGCGACGGGCCAGCGGAGTGGCGGCGAGCAAGACAGCGACTCACAGGACGCCGGCCGGCGTTTCAGCTCGCAGCTGGTCGATCATGTCGCTGGTCGCCTGCTCCACGGCCCGCAGCCACGAGGTGCGGGCCGCTTCGGCGTAGCGTGGCAGTTCGTGCGCGAAGATGATGCCGCGCGAACTGTTGATGATCGCGCCCAGGCCATTCGCGTGGAACGCATGGCGGGTATCGGCCGCGCTGCCGCCCTGGGCGCCGAATCCGGGCACCAGAAACCAGCTGTGCGGCATCGCTTCGCGGAGTTCCGCCATCTGCTCGGGGTAGGTCGCTCCGACCACCGCTCCGGTGATCCCATAGCCGCTTTCGCCCGCCGTCTCGGCCGCCATTGTCTCGACCAGCGAGGCGACGTGACGGTAGAGCGGCCGGTCGCCCACGACCAGGTCCTGGAAGGTGCGGCCGCCGGGGTTGGAGGTTTTGACGAGCACGAACAGGCCCGCTCCCGCCAGCTTGGCCTGCTTCACGAACGGAGTCAGGCTGTCGTCGCCCAGATAGGGACTGATTGTCAGGCAGTCGGCTCGCCAAGGCGTGGCCTCGCCGAGATAGGCCCGCGCGTAGCCTTCGGCCGTTGAACCGATATCGTTGCGCTTGCCATCGAGGACGACCAGCACTCCACGCCGACGTGCGTGTTCGATCACTTCCGCCAGAGCCACCATGCCGGCGGGCCCGAGTTCTTCGAAGAAGGCCATCTGCGGCTTGACGGCGGGGACGCGGGAGGCGACCACATCGAGGATCTCGCAGCAGAAGGTCCGGAAGGCCGCCGCGCGCTGCGGCAGCCCGTCTCCTTCGCGACGCAGGCTCTCCGGCAACTGCTCCCAGCGGGGATCCAGCCCCACGACCACGGGATTCCCACACCGCCGCACGGCCGTGGCCAACCGATCGGAAAAAGCCTGCCTGCCCTGGTTCATCGGCCCGTTCACTTCCTGAAAGACGACACCTCGGAGAAGTAGATCCTGGGAAACAACGACCGCCCAAGCGACGGCCCGGGAAAACGGCCCCGCTTCAGCCGACTGCTGCTGAGCCATCGGACCGAATCGACCGAACCACGCGGCCCCCGAAACCCATCTGGAGTTTTCGGCCGGCCGGGGATGGATTTGGTCCGATCGGCGTTGAAAGGAAAGCCGAATTGTGCCATAGTGATCGCTCTGCCGGGAGGGGCCTCAGGGCACCTGCTGGGCAGGCGGGGCGTAGCGCAGCCTGGATAGCGCGTCAGACTGGGGGTCTGAAGGTCGCTGGTTCGAATCCAGTCGCCCCGATTTTCTTTCCAAGCCAGGCAAGGCTTGGACTTCGGCCACGGCCGACAGTGAGCCGCCGGATCTAAAGGGATCAGGCCTCTTTGATGAGCGACCGGGCAGGTAGAGTCGCAAGGAAACGGGGGCTTTCTCCTCGCGTATTGCGGGACCGGACAGGCCAAGGCTCGTACCGGCCGTCGAAGCGTGGGCTTCCTGCCGCCCGCTGAGTCGCGGAACTCGAAAAGCCGCAAGCTTACCCCTTGGACGAAGCATCAGCGGGCCTCTGAACGGATTCTCCGACGAAGGGTTGGAGCAATTTCAGATCAAGCCAGCTGCCAACTCATGCCACTTCACTTTCATCCGGTCCTCTGACCGTTGGTCGACGGTGAAATGAGCCGCCTTGCGTCAGGCCACCGGAACGCATGCCATCCGGAGCCGCGTTCGCCGCCATACGGGCGGAATGGAGCAGGTACACCAGCAGCCGCACCAGAGCTTTCTTACTCGGAACAACGAACTCTTTCCGACGGCATGCCCGGTGCGTGGGGCGAAATGCACTGCGGGCCGGATGGTGACGCAAAGCCGAGAACTGCAGATGGCGCTCACTCGGGCGATGGCTGCAGTCCCCCGAACCCGAACCGAAACTGAAGTTCAGGTGGCCGAGTTCGCGGCTTCCCAGGTGGTTCCATCGCGTGCAGCAACGCCTGGTCCCGAAAGGGCTGGAGCCGATTCGGCCGTGCCTTTCACGGCCGCGACCCAGGGGTGAAGATCATGGGTCGCTGCAACCGTGCCGTTGTTCGATCTCGACGCTACCCTTCGCGCTCGCGGCAC
Source organism: Pirellulaceae bacterium (assembly GCA_044238045.1). Lineage (GTDB taxonomy): Bacteria > Planctomycetota > Planctomycetia > Pirellulales > Pirellulaceae > CAZUJM01. Next base: position 4,489 of record JBIIEC010000299.1, read on the forward strand.
CAAAGAGTCAGGCCAATCCATGAAAACAAATCAACGAGGCCCGGCCCCTTTGAACGTCCGCGCTCACGAGCGGCGTGCGGGTGATGGCGTTACCGGGCTGACAAGCCGGATGCCCGTGTCGTTGGCCTGTCGCGTGGCGGTCACCTGCGTGAACATCGATTTCTGGAGCGTGATCGAACCCCCTGCCCAGAATCCACCACGAAGGCCGCGAAGCAGGCCCTTCTCGCCCGAAAGGTCGTTCCACTGGTAGACGTTGCCGTTCTGGTCGAGCGTGCCGTAGTGGCTGGCACTCGTCACGAAGGACCCCACATCGGTCAGGTAGTTCTGGGTCGTCGAGAAGACCGCCGACTGCGTGACGCAGTAGATCGGGCCCATCAGGTAGTTGACGATCGGCATTCCGGTCGCCGTCGGGTTATTCGAGGGAGCCTGGTCTTGCTGCGTCGCGTAGAGATAGTATCCCGGGGAGCCCCCCTTGTCGGGCGTGAAGTACGCGGCCTTGTACCACTGGTTCTCGGTGGGGAGGGAGAACGACGGGGCGGCGCGGGTATTGGGGTTGATCGCGTTGCGGGGCACGGCCTTGCGGCCGTCGGACTTGGTCAGGTTGTACGCACCGTTCTCGGTGGTCCGGGCATTCTGGCCGCCCTGGGGCTGACCGTTCGCCATCCAGTTCGCGAACCGGGCGGCGTCGAACCAGTTCACATAGGTGATCGGCCGGTTCGCCGACGAGCCGTCATTGTTGATGACGCTGTAGGAATAACGCCCCGGCATGCCGGCACGATGGATGCCCGCGATGGCGAGATCGGTGGCCATGCGTCGATCGTAAAGTTCGCGTGGATCCGCCTTGGCCACGGCGTTGAGGAAGGTGGTGTACTGCCCGACCGTGATGTCGGTCTTCGCGATCGAGTAGACGGAGGCGACGCTGCCGAAGCCCGTGGCCGCGTCGGCGGCGTTGCCAGCGTCGCCGACCGTCACGAGATCGATCACGACGGGAGCCGCCGGAGCCGACAGGCCCGCCAGCCGGAACCCCGCGTTCGATTGGGCACCGGTGGTGGAAGCTCCGAGCCGGTAGCTGGACGCCAGATAGGACGTGAACGAAGTCCACCCGCCCCCGCGCAGGATCGTCGCGTTCCCCGTCATGCCCGCCGACTCCAGCAGTTCCCAGACGTTGCCGTTCTGGTCGTACGTCCCGTAAAAACTCGGGCTGGAGCGCATCGCGCCGACGTTGGTGAGGTAGTTCTGCGTCGACTCGATGACCGGCTGCTGGGTCACCGTCATCGCTCCCGTCGAGTAGATGTAGTTGACCTGATTCGCCGCGTCGCCGATCACGTTGCCGGGCGTGGCGTTGCTCCGGGTGGCATAGAGAAAGTAGCCGCCGCGGCCCTGCCGGAGCGACGGATCGTAGTAGGCCGCCTTGTACCACTCATTCTCGGACGGCAGGAAGAACTGCGGGGCGGAGCCCGTGTTGGGATTGACCGTGTTTCGCGCCGGCAGCGTGCCCGGGACCAGGGTCGACAGGTCGTAGGCACCGTTCTCGGTCGTGGCTGCCGTCTGCGGGCCGTTGGGCTGGCCGTTGGCCATCCAGTTGGTGAACCGCGCCGCGTCGAACCAGTCCACGTAGGTGATCGGTCGGTTGGCCGGGCTCGTGGCCCCCGCCGGTGTGACGCCTGAGGGTCCGGTCACGGCATAGGTGAAGTTGCCCGCCGCGCCCGACCGGACGATCCCCGCCGACGTTTTGTCGCCCGCCATCCCGCTGTGGTAGAGGCCGTTGGCAGAGTCGTCAGCGGCGACGGCGTTGAGAAACTCCGCGTACTCGCCGATCGTGACCTCGTACTTGCCGATCTGATACGCCTCGGTGACGCGGCCGTAACCCGTCGCCGGGTCAGGGGCGTTCCGCGCGTCACCGACGGAGATCATGATCGGATCGATCGCGGCCATCGCCAGTCGGGGCTCGAGCCGCTGGAAGGAAAGTGGACGCCGGCGGCCAGCGAGCTTGCGGAGGCGGGCTGCAAGGGACATGGGGTGAACTCCGATGGCGTGAACGCTGGAAGCCGCGGCGGCCTGCCGAAAACGGCCTTGGCCACGCTAGCACGGACAGTGGCACTTGGACAACCGGATCCAAAGGGGGTCAGGCCTCTTTGGAGGAGGATCGGGCCGGAAGAGGTGCGGTGAGACGTCGGCTTTCTCACCGTGGATTGCGCGACCGGCAAGGCCGAGTCTACCGCGGGCCAGGGAAGCCAGACGTTGGTCCCGCGTGCTGAGTCGCGACCATCCAAGAAGGGCGACCTCGACCAGGGCCGAGGATCGCCGGGCCTTTGACTGGCCCGCGCGTCCCAGCCGCCCCGGCCAGCCGCCCGTCGCCGTCGAGCGGCAGGATGAGCGAGCCTGACGGCGAGACGTATCCGTGACGGCCGTTCGTCGCGTTCGGCGGACTACTCCGCCACGTCGACTCGCCACTCTTTCTTCTGCGCCAGCACGGCGTCCACCGCGTTGACCAGGGCCGACACGGCAGTGGGAGCAACCGACTTCGCATAAGTGCCCATCTGGAAGGCCAGGATCATGTCGTCGGTCGTGAAGTCGCCGTCGTTGTTCCAGTCACCTTCCTCCCACGTCGCATTGTCCTCGATGGCATCTTCGTACTTGCCGGCCTGGAACACCTGCGTGAGGTCAGAGGAGTTGAAGAAGCCGTCGTGGTTGGCATCGCCGATGATGGAAACCACCAGCGAACCGCCGATCAGCGACCAGCCGTAGGGCAGTGCCGCGGGCGTGCCGATGATGCCGGACGAGATGACGCCCGTCAGGATCGCGTGCGCGAGGTTCACGCCGTCCAGGTTCGTGCCCACGAGCTTTGCCCCGGAAAGATCGGAGCCCGACAGGTTCGCGTCCGTGAGGATCGCGCCGGTCAGGTCCACGCCCGCCAGATTGCGGTTGTAGGCCTGGATGCCGGTGAAGTTTCCGCCGGGCCCGAGCAGATTGGCCTGAACCAGAGCGCGCCCGGCCGGAACCGTGATCGCCCCCGATTCGTTGTCGAATCCACCTCCGTTGATCTGGAACGGCGTGGCGGACTTCGAGCCGATCACCAGCCTGTCCGCCTCAATCGTGAGGTTACCGTAATTGGTCGCGATGGAGGCTACGGCTGCATCGCCGATCGTCACCACGCCACCGTCCCCATGGGCGGCCAGCAGCACGTTGCCCCCCTTGTCGGTGACGATACCGGCATTCACCGTGACGCCCAGGCTTCCGAAAATCCGCACATCCTCGCCCTGCAGCGTCGAGACGACTGTCGCAGTCGCCGCCGCCACGTGCAGCGACTCCGGTGCTGGGCCGTTGAA
>JBIIEC010000300.1:0-7754 GCA_044238045.1 Pirellulaceae bacterium
ATCACAAAGTCGCGGTCCACGATCACGCGCAAGGTGCCTTACCTGGCCGACATTCCCGTGCTCGGTAACCTGTTCCGCTACGACAGCGTGGAGGACAGTCGTACCGAACTGCTGATCATCATGACGCCCTACATCGTCCGCAAGCCGGAAGATGCCGACGCGCTGAACCTGGTCGAATCGGAGCGGATGAGCTGGTGCCTGGCCGACGTGATCGACGTGCACGGCGACGTCGAAGGCTTTGTGTCGGGCGGAAGCAGTCCCGGCTCGACCGAAGTCATCTATCCCGATCGCGATCCGACGGCGCAGCAGATGGAGGCCGCAGAGCAGTTGCAGGCGGTCGAGTCGGACCTGCCGCTGGAGAAGCAGGGCGGCGTCGAAGATCGCCCGGTGGCTCCGGAACCCGCGGAGGCCGGCGACGAGATGCTCGAGGAGCCAGGTCCGGAACTGAAACGTCCCAGGGCCGGCCTGCCGAACGGGCCGGGCGTGGACGATCCGCCGCTGCCGTCCCTGGACAAGACGAGCCGCCTGCGACGCAAGCCCGCGGCGAAGTCGACCGATTCGGAGGTCGCGCCGGTGCAGTACCTGCAGGAGAGCCCGCGGCAGATGATTCGCGAAAAGCAGAAACGCCGCAGCCGCAACGAGGATTGACCGGCCCGGGCATGCGCCCGGCCATGATGACATTCCAAGTGACCGGCAAGTGTGATGGGTCAGCCAAGGACGGAGATCGATCGATGGCATGGGAATCAAGCGACGAGCGAAACCGTGGCCAGCAGGCCGCGACATTCGGAACGGCTGCATCGCTTCGAGGAGTCTGGATACGTTCGCTGGTGGCTGCCTTGCTGCTGGGCTGCGCCACCGGCTGCCAGGCACTTCGCGATAAGTCCGACGCGCTGAAGAACAGCTCCAGGGACATGCTGAGCTGGCAGCGGAAAGAAGGCGAGAAGACGGCCGACGATCCGTCGCGGATGGTGGTCATTTGGAGCGAGTCGGTGATCTATGGGCCCGGCAAGAAACCCACCCGCGGGCTCGGCGGCCGCGTCTACTTCTACAATCGCACGCACCAGCCCGTGAAGGCGGAAGGCGAAATGACCGTCTTCGCGTACGCAGACCAGGAAGCTGCCGCCAAGGGTGCGGACCAGGGCGCCGATGAACGAGCCGTGAACGCCGATCGGAAGTACGTTTTCACGTCCGAGGAGTTCAAGAACCACTATAGCGCGACCGAGTTCGGGCCGTCGTACAGCATCTGGGTGCCGTGGGATGCCGTCGGCGGCGAACAGCAGGCGATCAGCCTCGTGCCCGTCTTCAAGACGACCGCCGGTGAAGCCATCATGGGCGATCATTCCCGCACGCTGCTGGCTGGCAAGAATCCCAAGAAAGACGCCGCGCTCGCTCGTCGCCGCCTCCGCGAAGGCGGCAGCGAAGGCATCCGCCATGGATTCAGCGACGACGTGGCCCACACGAAATACGAGCGGGAGACAAGCGAGACGGATGATGACCAGCGATCCGGCTCCACGCGCTCGCGACGCGACTCGTCTGAAAGCGACGAAAGGGAGTCACCCACGACCGAGGCCGGCTTCGCCGACTACGAGGGTTCACGCCAGGACGAGCGTTCATCGCTGCGACGCGCGATGCGCGAGGAAGAGGCGATCGAAACGCAGGGCGAGCGACGGCCGGCGATCCGCACCATGACGATTCCTGTACCCTCCACAATGCGACAACGCCTGCTGGAAGTCGGAGAGGAAGAGGCCGCGTCGGCGACGCAGCGCGGTGACGAAGCGGAGAACGCCGAGGAAGAGTTCGACGAGCAAGAGGAAGAGGTGGCGTCGCCTCGCAAGCGATCCAACGGCCGCCGGGAAGCTCGCCGGATCCCCTCGCCACGCCAGTCGATGGCGATGGATGAGGACGCTGAAGAGCGGTCGTGGGACGAAGAGAAACACGACGACGCCGATGAGGACGCGAACGATAACGGGCCCAGTCGACAAACTAGGGCGTCGCGGACGACTCGGCCGCAAGCACCGTTAATTCGTCGCGAACCGTCTCCACTCCGGGCTCAAGCTTCGCGAGCCGCACAGCCAACTGCCGATCGTCCTCGCTCGCTACCTGGCCTCGCAGCACTACCACTCCCTGCTCGTCCAGAGCGACCGACAGCGGACTCGCCGTCCGAAGACGAAGCGTCCGATCCATCCGTGCTTGTAAGTTCGTCGTCGCCTTGGTCGGCGCGATCGGTGCGTAAGCAAAATCGGCCCGTAGTTGTGTACGAACCTGGACTCGTCGCTGACTAGCGGACCCCATGCGGTTGTTCATGCCGAATAGGTTGTTGCGGTTGAAGCCGCCGAAGCCGCCCATGCCCCCGAAGCCGTTCATGCCACCAAACCCGCCCATGCCGCCCATCATCGAGTTGCGGCCGGAGAGTGACGAGCCAGTGCGGCCCGTCAGTCCGCTGGTGCGGCCACTCATTCCCCCCATGCCGTTGGCGGCCGAACTGTTGGCCGCGCCCACGAAGCCACGGTCTTGGGTGTCGGAGCCGACGAAGGCGCCTGTTCGGTTGTCGCGCAGGTAGCGTTCCGAACCCGTTAGCTGACCGGTATTCCCCAGCTGGCCGAGGCCTCCCGAGGCGGTGGACCCACCCATGGCGTTCGACGAGCCGAAAGCCGAAGTGCTGCCCGCGCTGCCGAAGGCCGAACGCGTGCCCGCCGAGGACGACGATCCGACCGTCCGCGTGCCGCCGAAGATGCTGGAAGCCTGCGCGTGGGCCCAGGAGACGCCCACGAACTGCAGGCCCAGGGCCAGGATCAGGTATTTGAACGCTTGGGTAGGATGTTGGGTTCGCATGCGGCTTCTAACCCCTGAACCGTGGCTTGGTTTCGGGACTCCCGAATCGGAGGGTCGTGGAACCGACGATCCACTCCACGTCGCTCCGCCCGACGGACAGCTTGGTACCGCCCCTTGCATCGGTCCCTCATTATAGCCCCCTTGTCGTTTCCCGCGCGTTCCGATTCCCCTTGCCCAGTCGATTCCAACGGGGATCCTTGACGGTCGATCGTTCGCGTGGCGACAGCTTCCGTTCTCAGACTCTCCTCATGGCTTGTTCGCAAGGAGGGCGGGGCCGTGCCAACCTGCGGAATGCCGTCAACGCTTGCTCATTGAGGCGGTTTCTTGGTTTAATTGTCCTTGGGGTTTCGGTGGACCTGGGGGACTGTGCCTGTCGCGGTGATGGCGAGCACGGGCGGCGAGTATCGGCAGTGAGCCGGTGTCGGCACGGGACGCCGATCTCTTTTCAGACGCTATCGCAGGGGTTGGAACGGGCAAAGAGGAATCGGGCATGAACGGGTTGCTGCGCGGGCTGGCGATGCTGGCCACTTGGGTTTTCTGTGGGACGCTGGCCGTGTTGCCCGCTTGGGCCGATCCGTCGGCGTACGATGCGGCCCACCTGCTAACGGAGCGGACGATTCTGTTCCTGCACGTGCATGACGCGCGGGAGATGGCCGGCCGTTTGCGGGAATCGGGCCTCGGTTCGGCCATGCAGGACGAGCAGGTGAAGCCGCTGCTGGAACAGTTGTGGGGTTCGGTCGCGCCGAACCTGGAGGAGTTGGAGGAGCGACTGGGCGTGCGGCTGTTGGACCTGCTTGACCAGATCGAGGGCCGGATGACGTTCGCGCTGATCAACATCCCCGCACGGCCTCCCGCGGCGGCCCTGTTCCTGTCGGAGATCGACCAGCAGAAGCTCGACGCGATCTTTGAACGCTTGGAAAGTACGCTGGAGGAGCAGGGATTTGAGGCGAGCGAGGAGACGATCGAAGGCGTCTCGGCGCGGGTGATGAAGAAGGGGGACGGCCCGCTGGACCAGGTGATCCGCATCGACCAGTCCGGCTATCGGATGCTGGTCACGGACATGGACGTGGCGGGCAAGCTGATGCGGCTGCAGGCGGGCGATCCGAAGCAGGAGACGCTCGAAGCGCTGCCCGCTTTTCGCAGCGTGATGTCGCGTTGCACGCCGGATGCGGAAGCGGCCGACATGACCTGGTACGTCGATCCGATTGGCGTGATCCGAGCGCTGGGGCGAGACAATCCGGGCATCGCCACCGCGCTGGCTGTGCTGCCGTCGCTCGGCGTCGACGACCTGAAGGCCCTTGGCGGGCGCATCTCGATGGGCGACTCGCAGTACGTCTCGATCTCGCGCGTGCAGATGGTGTTGGAGCCGCCGCGGGAAGGCGTGATGCGGATGCTGGCCTTCAAGCAAGGCTCGACGGAGCCGGAGAACTGGGTGCCGGCGGAGGCGTCGCAGTACACCACGTGGCACCTGGGTTTCAACCAGGCGTACGACACGATGGACGAGATCTACAACATGTTTCGCGGCGAGGGAGCGTGGAAGCGCGAGGTGGATCGTCGCATCTCAGAACCGCTGGGCGTCGACTTCGTGAAGGACCTGTTGCCGTCGGTCACCGGCCGTGTGACGCGCGCGACCTGGTACGAGCAGCCGGTATCGTTCAATAGCCAGTCGAACCTCGTGGGCATGGAACTGAAGGATGGCGAATCGTTCCGTCCCATCTTCGAGAAGATGCTCGCCAAGTTCCCGGAGACCATGACGAAAAAGTCGTTCGCGGGCGTCGACTTCTACCAGTGGACGCGGGAGGAGGACGACCAGGGATCAGGGGACGCATCGGCGAACGACTCGGCTGGCGAAGGAGCCGACGATCCGGCCGCTCGTCGCCGCCGAGCTCGTCGTCCGCGACCGACGGTGGCCATCCTCGGCGACTGGCTGATCGTGGCCGACCGTCCCAGCGCGCTCGAAAAAGCGGTGCTCACCGACCAGGGATCCACTCCCCGGCTTCGCGACGAACTCGACTTCAAGCTGGTGGCCAGCAAGTTGCGGCAGCAGGTGCCGGCCGCTCCCGCCATGCTGAACTTCGATCGTCCCGAGGAGACGCTGCGATACTTCTACCAGCTGCTGCAGTCGGAGGACGTGGTGGCGCGGATCCGGGAGGCGCGGGAGGAGAATCCGACGATGGCCACGCTGGACGACATGATGCAGGCCAACAAGCTGCCGCCGTTCGAGGTGGTCGCGCAGTACTTGGCGCCCGCGGGGTCGATGATGGTCAACGAAGAGACCGGCCTGTACTACGTCCGCTTTGGCCTGCGACGGAAATAGCCTCGGCCCCTGGTATCCACATGATCGTGCCGTCCACATGACCGTGGCTTGGGGGCCGCGTTCGGGGATTGACCCGGGAAGTCGCGGAGGTGACCACGAAGGTTACGGCGCGGGTCGACTGGCCGGCTATTCGAGGTCGTATTCCTTGAGTTTCTTGTGCAGCGTGTTGCGGTTGATGCCCAGGCGGGTGGCGGCCTTGGTCTGGACCTGGTTGCAGCTGAGCATGACCTGCGCGATCAGCTCCCGCTCGACGCGGTTCACGATCTTGGCGTAGAGGTTATCTTCCTGCGGACCGGAGTCGCTGAGTCCGCGTTCGACGACGGCATGGGTGAGGCTTTCGAGGTCGGCCCCGCGCAGGCGGCTGTTCATGGTCGGCGCCTTGCCGCTCACCAGATGGGGTGGCAGCAGGAGCGTCGTGAGTTCATCGGAGTCGGCCATGACGACGGCGCGTTCGATATAGTTCTGGAGTTCGCGGACGTTGCCGGGCCAGTCGTAGTCCTGCAGCGCCTGCATGGCTTCGGGCTGGATGTGCACCACATAGCGATCGTTCGCTTCGTTGTACACGTGCAGGAAGTGGGCCACGAGTTGCGGGACGTCTTCCTTGCGCTGGCGCAGCGCGGGAATGTTGATGGGAACGACGTTGAGCCGCCAGTAGAGGTCTTCGCGGAAACGGTTCTCGGAGACTTCCTGCGTGAGGTCGCAGTTGCTGGCCGCGATGACGCGGGTATCGACGCTGATGGTTTCCGTGTCGCCCACCCGCTCGAACTCGCGTTCCTGCAGCACACGCAGCAGCTTGACCTGGAGCTTGAGCGAGGTCGAGTTGATCTCGTCGAGGAAGATGGTGCCGCCGTGGGCCGCCTCGAAGCGTCCGGTCCGGTTGTTGACGGCGCCGGTGAACGCGCCACGCATGTGCCCGAACAGTTCGCTTTCGAGCAGGCTCTCGCTGAGCGCTCCGCAGTTGACGCGGACAAATGGCCCGCCCTGCCGAAGGCTCAGCCGGTGGATGGCCGTCGCCACCAGCTCCTTGCCCGTTCCCGTTTCCCCCAGCAGCAGGACCGACGCACTCGAACGAGCCACGCGGCGAATCGTCTGGTAGACCTGCTCCATCGCCAGGCTTGAACCAATCAAGGCTGGGATGGGAGGCCCCGTCTCGTTCGCGAACGGGTTGTGGTACATCGGTCGGCTCGTCGCTTACTTCTGCCAGATGGTCAGGCCATGATCCTTGAACTGGGTGGCCACAGGCTCCCGCGAGAGCCATTCCTGGGCCAGGGTTGCCTGGTCGATGCGGCGCGAGACGGGAATCAGGTCGCGTCCGGCGAGTTCCCGGAGCCGCGCGACCTGCGGAGCCAGCAGCTCCTTGTCCACCGTGTCGGCGATCACCAGAACCCGCCCATGATCATCGGCGATTTGCTGCATGTCGTCCAGCCGGTGCGGCCGTGACAGAATGCCCACGGGGACGCGGGCCGTCTTGGGGCCGGCGTGGAGCGATTCGAGGGTCGACCAGGTGGTCTCGTCGTTCAGGGCGTCGCTGAGCAGGATCAGCTCGACGTCGGGCGAGCGGGTGGCCTGTTTGACGAGGTCGCGGGAGGAGGTGACGGCCACGGCCTCGTAACCGAACTCCCGCAGCAGGCCTGCGAAGTACTGGGCGACTCGCAGCCGCGGATGCGCCACCACCGCCACCGGTTTGCCGATCGACGAGGCGAAGTGGCGGACCGAGTCCTCGTAGTGGCCGCGGCCCGCGAACGAGGGGACTGGATTGAGCTGCGCGAGGGCTTGCGTGGCGGCAAACCGAACGCGGGGGTTCGGGTGGGTGAGCGCCATGGAGAGCGGCCCAAAGTGGTTGGGTGCTCCCTGCAGGGCCGGCCCGCCCTGCCGCGCGCCGAGCAGTTCGCAGACGCCGATAGCCGCTCCCTCATGGCCGTCCGCCATCGCTCGCGTCAGGACGCGGCCGAGCAGCGGGACCGAGTGCCGGGCGGCTTCCGCGAACGCCGAGCCCGGGTCGCGCCGCAGGGGCGTGTCGAGTCCGCGGAGCACGACGTCCAGTTCCAAGCGGCTGGCAAGGTAACGCTCTCGATAGTCGGGATGGCCCGGCTGGATGGTGAGCAGGTCGTGGTAGAGCCGCGAGGCGTCGAGCGTAGCCGACTCGGAAGGCGGCAGGGGTCGAGCGACCGGTTGGCGTTGGGAGGCCGACCACGACCAGCGGACGATCGGTTCGGCGTTGGCGGAGCTTTCCGGCGCGTCACCGTAGGCGCGGTCCGCCGACTTTTCGAGCAACGCGATGGCTTCCAGCTGGTCGGGGATCTTGCCGAGGAGCTGTTGCCAAGCGGTGATGGCCGCGTCATGTTCGGCGCCTTCGGAGCGCGGTGCGAGCAGGGGGCGGACAAGGTGGGGCAGGGCCACTCGCTCGCGCGTTGCTCCCAATCCCAGCAACGCCGCCGTCCGCTCCGCCGCGTCGCCGCTCTTCTGGTAGGCGACCAACGCGTCGACTGCGTCGGGACCGATCTTCTGCAGCGTTTCCAAGGCCGCCGCGCGGGTGGCTTGATGGTCGTCATCGCGGGGAGTGGCTGCGAGCTTGCGGACGACGGCCGGCACCGCGTACGCTCCC
>JBIIEC010000301.1:0-7727 GCA_044238045.1 Pirellulaceae bacterium
TCTTGCTCTGCGATGGCCGAGCAGCCTTCCGCTCCTGATTCGCAGCGGGTAGTGCGAGCGACATCGGTTCGAAGCCTGGCGAGATGGTGGCTTCCAATGCCGGCCGGGTCTGCTGCAGTCAGGCGACTGTGACGCGGTCTTGCGGCCTCGCCGATTCATCCGCCCGAATCTTCTCGCACGTGCAATCGGTTCCTGGTCAAGCGACTTGAAGCGACTTGTCGCCAACCAGCAATCGTCCACACTCCATCTTCTTCGCACAGACCGGGGAGCTTCCGCCCGGCGTCTTGCGTCTGAATCAACGCCCGCGACTCTTTTTCTCGGATTGCCGAAAAAGAAAACGCGGGACTTCGCATTACCTTCTGCGGGGTGGGCTGTCGGCGTGCTCCACGCGTCTGCTCGCCTTCCACTACTTGCCATTCAGCCCGTGGAGTACTTCGACCATGAATCCTCTTGGCGAATTCCTGCCTACCGGACCGATGGAGAACGCGATTTCTCTCGGGCAACCGAGTGCGTCGGCAGCGGTGCCGGCGGCAACTGCGGCGGCAACTGCGCCGCCGGCCCCGGCGGAGGCCCCTGAGCCGGTAGCGGCCGCCGTCGCCAAATCCGCGCGCCGCGCCGGCCTGATGCTTCGCGGCCAGATTCCCGTGGAGTGGTTGTATGCGGCGGACACCTGCGGCCGCAAGGGAATGCGGGTGGCCGTCGCTCTGTGGTGGCTAGTTGGTGAGCAGGGTATCGACGTCGTTTTGCTGACCGAGGAGATGCAAGGGCGTTTCGGCATCAAGTCGCGAGCGGTGTCCAGCACCCTGCGCAAGATGCAGCAGCAGGGGCTGTGCGAAATCACCTGCCAGATTGGCATGAACTTCGAAGTGCGTGTGCTGCGTCGTTGAAGCCGCAGCGGTTTCGACGCGACCAACGTCGCATCGTTGCTTCGCGTGGTGGAAGGCCTGCGATTCAGGGAGCTGGTTCTTCGATCTTGTCGGGAATCTCGGTCAAGGTCGCTTCGGTGAGCAGCAGGAGGCTGGCCACGGACACGGCGTTTTCGAGTGCCACCCGCACGACCTTGGTCGGGTCGATGACGCCAGCTTCGACGAGGTCGACATAATGGCCTTGAGCGGCGTCGAAGCCATACTGCCCTTGTCCGCTGCGCATCTGGGCGACAACCACGCCGCCGTCGGCTCCCGAGTTTTCCGCGATCTGGCGCGTGGGCGCTTCGAGGGCCGCCTGCAGGATGTGGAGGCCTGTGCGTTCGTCGCCATCGCAGGCGGCCGCTTCGCGTTGCACGGCGTCGACGGCGCGGAGCAGCGTCAACCCCGCGCCGGGCACCACGCCTTCCGCGAGGGCGGCCTTCATCGCGCTGATGGCATCTTCCAGGGCTTCCTTGCGACTCTTCATTTCCGATTCCGACGGCGCGCCGACCTTGATCACCGCGACACCGCCCGCCAGCTTTGCCAGGCGCTCCTGGAGCTTCTCGCGTTCGTAGTCCGACGTCGCCTGCTCGATCTGCTTGCGCAGTTCCTGGCAGCGTCCGCGGATGGCCACCTTGTCGCCCGCTCCACCGATCAGCGTCGTATGGTCGCGATGAATGACGGCGCGCTGGACGCGGCCGAGCTGTTCGAGCTTGATTGACTCCAGTTGCAGCCCCAGTTCCTCGGACACGACCTGGCCGCCGGTGAGGACGGCCAGGTCCTCCATCATGGCTTTGCGGCGATCGCCGTAACCGGGCGCCTTCACGGCCGCGCAGGCCAGCACGCCGCGGATCTTATTCACGACGAGCGTCGCCAGCGCGTCTCCCTCCACATCCTCCGCGATGACCAGCAGCGATCGGTGTGCCTGGGCGAGTTGCTCCAGCAGCGGCACGAGGTCCTTCAGGAGGCTGATCTTCTTGTCGTAGAGCAGCACCACCGGCTCTTCCAGTTCTACCTGCATCTTCTCGGAGTCGGTCACGAAGTAGGGCGACAGGTAGCCTTGGTCGAACTGCAGTCCCTCCACGACTTCCAGCGTCGTTTCGATTCCCTTGGCTTCCTCGACCGAGACGACGCCTTCCGCGCCGACTTTCTCGATGGCCTCGGCCACGAGTGCGCCGAGCGTGGCGTCGTTGTGCGCCGAGATAGTGGCCACCTGTTCCTTCTCCTTTCGGCTCTGCACGGGACGTGACAGACTGCGAATCGTGGCGACGGCGGCTTGGAGGCCTCGTTCGAGGCCTCGCTTCAGGTCGATCGCGCTGGCGCCTGCGGCCAGATTGCGGACGCCTTCGGCGAAGATGGTCTGCGCGAGCACCGTGGCGGTGCTGGTCCCATCGCCGACGGAGTCGCCCGTCATCTCGGCAACCTCGCGGATCATCTGCGCGCCCAGGTTCTCCTCGGGGTCTTCGAGTTCGACTTCCTTGGCGATGGTCACCCCATCGTTGCAGATGACAGGGCGGCCCCACTTCTTGCCGATGAGCACGCACTTGGACCGCGGCCCAAGCGTTACGCGAACGGCGTCGGCCAGCGCGTTCACGCCTTGCAGGACCTTTTCCCGCGCGGCTTCCCTGAACAGCAGGTGCTTGCTCGTCATGCAGTGTGCTCCCTGAATGCGGTGGATGAATGAACTCTCGCGACGGTTCGAACGACGGGACCTGCTCGGTGCAAGACTTCCCGCCGCCTTCCAGACGATCCGAGACCGGCGCGCGACCACACATTCGCCAGCCCGCGCCTCGAAACGCGGGCAGCGTCCAGGACACCGCGAAGCACCGTAGTGCTGGGCGTTTGTTGGCCGCAGGAACCCGGGCCGCAGGAACCCTGGCCGCGAAGGCCGGGCCCCGGAGATCGGCGGTGGAGCTTGCGGGTGGCGTGCCCCATCTCGCGCTGCGATTGGCCCATCTCGCCCTGCGATCGGCCCGTCTCGCTCTGCGATCGGCCCAGGCGTTTGCGCATTTAATAGGCACCGTCGACGCGGGCCCGCAGCGACGCGGCGGCCTTTCCGCGGTCGGGTATCGCTTTTCTCGCGGGTTGAGCGGGGTCTAGCCCACGAAGGGGCGGGCCTACGCACTTTGGCATACGATTTGCATCGACCACCCGCATCGCGAGGTGCGGCCCGCGCGGATACGGGGCTGGCGTCCGGCGACGTAGGGATCTTGGGGTCGACGAAGCGAACAGGCGGTAACCGGTCATGCGAACGGACGGAACGAAGCGGAACGTGGCGGACACGCACCAGAAGGCGTTGGAGGTCAACTTGGACCCGCGTCGGTACGGTACGTTCGCGGAGATCGGCGCTGGCCAGGAGGTAGTGCGATGGTTCTTTCGCGTCGGCGGCGGCGCGGGCACGATCGCCAAGAGCATCTCGGCGTACGACATGACGGTCAGCGACGCCATCTACGGTCGCGCCACGCGCTACGTCTGCCGTGAACGCCTCCAGTCGATGCTCGACTACGAACACCGGTTGAACTTGGATCGCCTGCGAGAAAGTCGCGGTGACACGACGGCCTTCTTCACGTTTGCCGACACGGTGAAGGCCCGCAGCTACCAGGGCACCAGCGAGTGCCACGGCTGGATGGGCATCAAGTTCCAGGCCTACCCGCGCGACGAAGACAGCCAGATCATCCTGCACGTTCGCATGCTGGACGCCGAAGCCGCTTTGCAGCAGGAGGCGCTCGGCATCGTAGGCGTGAACCTGATCCACGGAGCCTTCGCGCTGAACCACGAACCTGAACAACTGATCGACTCGCTACTCGACGGACTGTCCACGTCCCGCATCGAGATCGACATGATCGAGTTCTCCGGCATCGCCTTCCGCCACGTGGACAATCGCCTGATGAGCCTCAAGCTGGTCGAACTGGGGCTGACGGGGGCCGCGATGTTCGCGGCCAGTGGCGAAGTGCTGCAGCCCTCCGAATTCTTCTACCGCAAGCCGGTGATCGTCGAACGAGGCAGCTTCCGTCCCGTCTGCAACGTCAACCTCGACATGCTCCGGTGTGCCGACGAGAAGTTCCGCGAACTGCCGTCCGTCCGGGGCAAGGAGGTCGTGCAGGTGATGGAGATCACGATGCGAAACCTGAAGGCAACCGGCGCGATCGACTTCCGCGACTTCCTCTCCCGCGCGGATGTGATGTGCGCTTGCGGCATGCCGGTGCTCATCTCGGACTACTTCGAATACTATCGGCTCGCCGCCTACCTGTCGCGGTACACCAAGGAGAACATCGCGCTGGTCATGGGCGCCGCGAGCTTGCAGGAACTGTTCGAGGAGAAGTACTACAGCCAACTGGAGGGCGGTATCCTCGAATCGTTCGGGCGACTCTTCAAGAACGATCTGCGGATCTACTGCTACCCGCTGCTCGACCAGGCAACCGGCGAACTGATGACCTGCGACAACCTGAAGGTCGCGTCGGAGCTGACCAAGCTCTACGGATACCTGCTTGACCGCGGCGGCATCAACGGCCTGGACAACTTCGACCGCAACTGCCTCACCATCTTCTCGCGCGAGGTCCTCAAGAAGATCAAGGATCGCGATCCGAGTTGGGAGCAGATGGTTCCGGCCGCCGTCGCCGAGATCATCAAAAAGAAGAACTACTTCGGCTATCAGTCAGCATTCTCGCTGCAGTTCAGCTGAATCGGCGGATAGGTGCATCGGAAGCGTGCTCGTCGCGACTGCGCGAACGAACGCGAATGGCTTACCGGGTGCCTTGAGCTTTGTGGGAGAGGACGTGAGGCGTGGTGCGCGCCGAAGGGGTGAACTTCTTTTTCATGCGTGCGACCGGGACGGTCGCGCTCCCATGCGTGCGACCGGGACGGTCGCGCTCCTACAGGTGTGACCGGGACGGTCGCGTTCCTACGGGTGTAAACGGGACGGTCGCGGTACATGCGCAATCGTTCTACGAAGAACGAATTTAAGTAACCCGGCATTCTGCTGGCGGCATGGCGTCTTTCGAGTGGTAATCGGGTGCACTTCCTAGCGACGCGTCGTCGCTCGCCCGAGCCGTCCAGGGTACCCGGTCACGGGGCACCTTGGTCTCTCTATCGCCCTGCGCATGCGTTGCGGCAGGGTATCGCTCTCCGCTCGAGAGGAGACCCGTTCATGTGTGTCTTCAGCACCCAATTTCTGCGCCGAGCCATCCTGGGGATGGCCCTGCTGGTCGCGACCCACGCGTCGTCCAGCGCCTCGATCCTGTTCCAGACCGGCAACCAACAGTACAACCAGGTCAATCTCACTTCGACCGCTCCGACGGCCTACACGGTACTCGGCCACGTCCGCGACATCGCGAACGCGCTCGTCGAAGTGCAGTTTCGGGGATACGGATCGGACCAGCAGTCCCCCGTACTGTTGCGTTCGCGGAATGGAGCCGCCAGCATCGAGCGGGTCACCGCCGGATCGCTGTATCAACTGGTGATCAGCGTCGAACCCGGCTTCGTGATGACCGCCGGTGACTTCGCACTCGACCAAGAGAACCGGTTGCCGGATGGCAGTGTCTCCTTCGCGGCCTACACGTACGACGATAAGCTCGTCGACCAGGACCCCGCGTCGCCCGCCAGTTTCCTGCTGCGCGCCAAGGGCCAGAACGTTTTCAACTTCACCGCCGTCAAGCCCGATGGGGTCACGAAACTCGTCATCACTTCCCTACAGCCGCTCGCGGACTTCAAGCAGTTGACGCTGGAAGTGGAGGATCCTCCGCTCCCCGAGTCGGCGCCTGAACCAGGTTCGCTGTTGACGCTCGCGGGCGTCTTCTCCTGCTGGCCACTGCTACATCGCCGGAAACGGAGCCGTTAATGCGACGTCCGTTGCTGGACCTCATGGCCACCGAACGCTAGGGTGCGGTCAGCTCGCGACGCACCTGGCGGACGATGTTTTGAGCGACGATCGGGATCTTGGAACGCAGCAGGTTGGAACCGTTGAACCATCCGGCAGGTTCCTGGAACACCACATGGTATTCGATCAGCAAGGCACCAGCCGGTTCCTTCAGTTGAGTGGCCTTGATGTACGATCCCAGGCCATCGTAGACCTGCGGTTCCCCGGGTTGCAGTTTGCCGCTGTCGTCGCGCTGCAACGGAATCCACTGGTTCGGCGCCTCTTTGTCGCGTGCGAACGCGGGGGACAGCATCGACGCGGCAACCACCGATTCGGGCGACTCCGTCACCACCGTGCTGGTAGTCGCCTGGATGCGGACTTTCTGCAGCAGCGTTACGTCCACGCACACCAACTCGGGGTCGCCCGGTGAAGTGTAGGGAGGCAGTTTCCGTTGGGCCAACTGGTCGTTGGTCCATTTCCTCGCGACGGCCGTGTGGTCTTCGGCGTCCATCGAACCAAACTGATTGGTGAGGAAGTCGTCCTGCTTGAGGCGCTGCAGGTCGCCGTAGGCGATGAACCAGAGGTCGACGCGGCGGCCCGACTTGAGGGCTGGGTCGTCGAACGTCGACTTGACCACGAACGGCGCGACCACGGACTTGCGCGTAAGCGATTCCCAGTTGTGCCGCGTGCCCGCCACGGCCTCGATCGCCTTCCGCTGTTCGGCGGCCGACAGGCCATCGGCCAGCGTGGGCGACGGCAGCGGGACCGAGACATCGGCGGCGACGCGCACGCCCGGGTCCAGCAGTTGGACGAGCCCCACGTTCTCGTTGCCCAGCATGCAATCCGCAGGCGCGCACGCCAGCAGCAGGCACGCCACCAAGGCAGGCTTGAGGAAGCCCGCGAACGGGACGGCAACGAATCGAACGGCAACGAACGCGGCAAGGTGGCGAAGCGGGGTCATGGTGTCTATTTGCCCAGGGAGGTTTCGATGGTGGGTTCCATCTCCCAGATATAAAGGAAGCAGGGAAGCCGCGCGCGGTTCAGGCCGGGCACATTGATCGGCAGCAGTTTGTCCTGCAGCGGCACGTTGGGAGTGATCGAGTAGGGCGAGACGGCCGGGTCATCCGGGCGACGGAGGAAGACCACGGACGCGTCGGGCGCGTCGGACAGTTGGCGGGCCTGCGCGAGCGCGTCGTCCAGATAGCCGACGCGGTCGACCAGTCCCAACTCCACTGCCTTGCGGGCGGTGAACACACGGCCATCAAACGTCGACTCCTGGTCGGCGGCCACCTGCGGGCGTGAACGCAGGACGACTTCCTTGAAGCGTTCATGGAACTCGTCGGCCATCTCCTGCAGCATCGCCCGCGACTCGTCATCCATCGCCTTGACGGGCGAACCCATATCAACGAACTTGCCAGCCTTGACGGGTACGCCCACGATATTGAACTGTCCCATCAGGTCTTCGAGGTTGTAGACGTTCAGGATGCAGCCGATGGCGCCGGTCACGGTCGTCGGATGCGCGACGATCAGGTCCGAACTCGTCGCCAGATAGTACGCTCCGCCGGCCGCGACATCCATGAGGCAGGCCACGACGGGTAGGTTCGTGCGGCTGCGAAACGCCTGCAGGTCGCGCCACATGATATCCGTGGCGGTGACGCTGCCGCCGGGCGAGTGGATCCGCAGCACGACGGCGCGGATCGTCGAATCCTGCTCGATCGCGTCCAGTCGTTCGCGAAACAGCGACACGGCGTTTTCACCGCGGGCGCCCAGGCCCGTGGCGTTTTGATCCAGGAGGATTCCGTCCACGTCGACGATGGCGATGCGGCCCGTGGCCTGGGTGGCTTCGGGATCGCGGTCGGGGGCATAGGGCAGTCCGCGGGCAGCGACCGGTTCCTGCCGCGGCGTGGTGGCCACGTGGGCCGTGATCTCGGCCGAGCCGTCGATGCGCATGGGCGTGGTGCGGACCG
>JBIIEC010000302.1:0-7689 GCA_044238045.1 Pirellulaceae bacterium
CGTCGGCAGCTTCGTCGTACGGTGCGCCGACGCCGGCTTCTCCGTACACGCCGCCTGCCAGCTCCTATGGAGCGCCGAATCCTTACGGTGCGAGCGGCGATGAGGCGGACCGCAAGCCGCGCATCGATCCTTCGGTGCAACCCCCGGCGACCGGCATCACACTGCAGCGCATTCCGCCGGGCCCTGCGCCCGCCAATAGCGGCATCTCGTCCACGCGCGGATTCGACTCGCCATCCAACCTGAACGGGCCGGCCGCAAGTGCACCTGCGGCGGGCAATCCGGCTTCGCTGGATCCGTACTACCAGCGATCCACCGACTGGGCTCCCCTGCCCCGATCCACCGGTAACGCGATCCCGGGCCTCGGCGCGTCGGACGGACGGGTCACCAGTGACGACCCTGCGGCCGCGGCGTCCAACGGACCGAGCACCGCGAAGTTCGATCTGCAACCCATCCCGAACTCCGACCCGTCGACGTCTTCCCTCAACGCACCCAACTCGGCCGCACTCAACTCGGCGCCCGCGATCGACCCGTACGCTCCGGTGGAACGCTCCGAGCGGCGCTATCAGGTCCCGCAGATCCCGAGCCTGCCGCCCGCCAACGATCCCGGCCAGGACGCTCCGCCCCTGCTGAACGAACCGCGCGACCGCACGGCGCGGATGCAGTCGATGCCGACGCGTCCGATTCCGACGCGTTGGAAGGCGAATCGCATCCACTGGACCGCCAGCCACCAGACGCCTGCGACGGAGCAACTCGTTACGCATGCCGCGCTGCTCGAAGCGAACCAGGCCGCCGATCGGATGGTCGAGCGTGCGTCGCTGGAACTCGATGCGGAGGCGGCACCTCGCAGCAACGGCGGTCGGCGTCTCGATGCGACGCGCGTTCGCGACACCGCGCCGGTAACGATGCAGCGATTTCAGTCGGACGCCGCTCCCAGCGACCCGCAATCCAATGCGGGCAGCCCGAACAGCACACCCTGGCATTCCGTTCGCTGATCGTCCCGCATGCCGACGACCGGTGACGGTCGGTCCCCGCTGCTCTTCCAAGCCCCTGGTCTTGTCCCAAGGCCAGGGGCTTTTTTATTCGCCAGACGTGGGCTGCGCCTGGTGACTCGGGCGTACTGTAACTCGGGCTACCTGCCACCCCACGGCGCGTGTCGGTTGCAGCCAGGCCGGGAAGGTGGTTACCGTATCCCGAGAAGAAACGATCTCGCCCGCCGTCCGCGTGCTGGGCCAACCCTCGACGCCGGTGCCCCGTGCCATGCCCGCCAACCTGACACCCCAGTATCATCGCGCCGAGGAAGCGTATCGGCGAGCCACTTCGGCGGAGGAGGAACTGTCGTGCCTGCAGGAGATGCTGCGGGAGTTGCCGAAGCACAAGGGCACCGATCGGCTGCAGGCGGAACTGAAGCAGCGAATCAGCAAGACGCGCAAGGAGTTGGAGGCGCGTCGCACCCAGGGCGCGCGGCGAGGCACCAACGTCCGCATCCCGCGGCAAGGTGCCGGACGCGTGGTGCTGGTGGGCGCGCCGAACGCCGGCAAGAGCTTGCTGCTGTCGCGCATGACGCGTGCCACGCCGCTCGTCGCCGACTACCCGTTCAGCACGCGCGAGCCGCTGCCGGGGATGATGGACTGGCAGGATGTCACCGTGCAGTGGATCGACACGCCCCCCATCACCGCCGACTTCCTGGATACCAGCCTGCAGTCACTGATTCGCGGCGCGGATCTCGTGCTGCTGGTGGTCGATGTGGGAAGCGATGAGGGCGTGGATCAGGCAGCCGACGTACTGATGCGTCTGGAGAGCACCAAGACACGGCTCGATGCCCTCTCCCGCCTCGACGACGAGGATCTGGGACGGTCGTACACGCAGACGATCGTGGTCTGCAACCAGAGCGACCGCGAAGACAGCGCGATGCGTCGCGAGTGGCTGCGGACGGCGCATCTGGAACCGCGGCAACTGGCCCTGCGGGATCTCTCGGTGTCCGCCTGGTCGGGCGACGGGCTGGACGCGTTGCGAGAAGCGATCGTCGAAGCCCTCGACTTCGTGCGGGTCTACACCAAGCATCCGCACGAGAAGGAACCGGAATTCCGCGACCCGTTCACGGTCCGCCGTGGAGGCACCCTGGCGGATGTCGCTCGCTTGATCCATCATGACTTGGCCGATCAACTCAAGTTTGGCAAGGTCTGGAGCGTCGGGCGCGCGCAGCCCGCCACGGTGGCGGCCGACTACGTGGTCCGCGACCGCGACATCGTCGAACTGCACTCCTGATCGCCGAGGGAACCAGAGATGCACAACACCAAGATCGCAGACGCGCTGGAGCAGATTGCCGACCTGCTGGAATTCCAGGAGGCCAATCCGTTCCGAGTCCGCGCGTATCGAAACGGGGCCCGGGTGATCCGCGACTGTCCCGAATCGGTGGAAGAGATGCTGGCCGATCCGGCGCGGAGCTTGACGGACATTGAAGGCATCGGCAAGGATCTCGCCGAGAAGTGCCGGGCGATGGTCGAAACCGGGCATGTGAAACTCCTCGACGAACTCCTGCAGCAGACGCCTCGCACGGTCCTCGACCTGCTGCGCGTCCCCGGCCTGGGCCCCAAGAAAGCCGCGGCCGTCTATCGAGAACTGGGAGTCAAGGACCTCGCCGACCTGCGCGCCGCCTGCGAAAGCCACCGCCTACAGGCCTTGAAGGGCTTCGGCGCGAAGACGGAACAGTCGATCCTGCAGGGCCTGGAACTGGCCGAGACGGCGTCGCAGCGACTGCTGTGGGCCGAAGCCGACCAGTTGGCGCAGGAACTCAAGGCCTACCTGCGGACCTGTCCGGCGGTGGATCAGTTGGAGCTGGCCGGCAGCTACCGCCGCGGCAAGGAGACGGTCGGCGACCTGGACGTGCTGGCGACGTCCAGCGACAGCGATGCGGTGATGGACCACCTGGCCGCCTGGCCGCTCCTGGACTCGATCATCGCCCGAGGTGACACGAAGATGTCACTGCGCATGGGACAGGCCTTTCAGGTCGACCTCCGCGTCGTACCCGCCGAGTCGTTTGGCGCGGCGCTCCAGTACTTCACCGGCTCCAAGGACCACAACGTCGCCATCCGCGGCCTCGCCCGGCAGCAGGGCCTGAAGGTCAATGAATACGGCGTCTTCTCCCTGGATTCGGATGCGTATGTCGCGGGCAGGGACGAAGCGGACGTCTACGCGGCGCTCGGACTGCCCTGGATTCCGCCGGAACTTCGGGAGGCGCGGCAGGAAATGGAATGGGCCAGCGGCGGGGAACTACCGGAACTGCTGGAACTGAAGGACATCCGTGGCGACCTGCACATGCACACCACCGACTCCGACGGCCGCGGCACGCTGGCCGAGATGGTGGCGGCGGCGAAACACCGGGGCCTCCAGTACATCGCCATCACCGATCACTCCCGCCGCGTCAGCATGGCCAACGGACTCGGCCCCGAACGCCTGCTGGAACAATGGGCCCGCGTCGACGAATGGAACCGTCGTGAAGACGACGATTTCCTTGTGCTCAAGGGCGTCGAGTGCGACATTCTTGAAGCAGGCGGCATGGACATTCCCGACGACGTACTGGCCCAAGCCGACTGGGTCCTCGCCGCCGTCCACTATGGCCAACGCCAGTCACGACAGCAGATCACCGAACGCATCCTCGGCGCGATCGAGAACCCGTATGTGACTGCGGTCGCCCATCCCACCGGCCGACTGCTGAATCGCCGCGAAGCCTACGAAGTTGACCTGGAGGCGGTGATGGCGGCCGCCAAGAAGCACCACAAGTTCCTGGAACTGAACGCCAGCCCGGAACGCCTCGACCTGCACGATGTCCACTGCGCGGCGGCCAAACGCTGGGGAATCCTCGTCGTCATCGACACCGACGCCCACAGCCCAGAAGGCCTGGCCGCCATGCGCTACGGCGTGCTGCAAGCCCGCCGCGCCGGATTTGCCAAGGCCGATGTGCTCAACACCCGCACGTGGAAACAGATCGAACGCCTGATCCGCCGCCCCTCGAAGTAGACGGCGCACAGCGTGTGCCTTTACCAAAACGACATCCACCGCCCACCGCGCACCCCCACGAACAAACCAACCGCGTTCGACCACCGACTGCGGCAAAATCCGGAAAATGTACACCCGATCCCTCGCGCAGGGAACATTCGACGGGACGCCGCGGATCCGGGCCGATGCGGCCCTGGCCCCAAGGCCGCCCGACAACCACCCAGGGCCTGACGACCATCGACACCATGCTAAAGTCTCGGCGGGAGTCACGACCGCCTGGGAACGGACCGACCAACGGGTTTTCTCGGAGTCCATCATGCAGGGCGCGAACCAGCCGACCGCGGGAAGGAACAAGTGGCTGCGCATCTGGGCCTTTCGGCTCGGCGCGATGCTGGTCATTCCCTCGCTTTTCTTTGGACTGCTGGAGGGCGTGCTGCGTCTCCGCGACGTTGGCTATCCGACGGCGTTCCTGCAACCATCGGCCACCCACGATGGACAGCTGGTCGATAACTACAAGTTCGCCTGGCGGTTCTTCCCTCGGGCGATCGCTCGCAGCCCGCAACCGATTACCGTCGCAGCGCAAAAGCCCGCGGGCTTGCGGCGGATCATCGTCTTCGGCGAATCCGCGGCCATGGGCGACCCCGAGCCGGCTTATGGCCTGTCCCGCATGCTGCAGGCCCTGCTGGAACTCCGTTACCCCGATCAGTCGTTTGAAGTGACCAACGCCGCCGTCACCGCCATCAACTCGCATGTGATCCTACCCATCGCGCGCGACTGCAGAATGCTCGACGCCGACGCGTGGGTGGTCTACATGGGCAACAATGAAGTGCACGGGCCGTACGGCGCGGGCACGGTGTTCGGCAAGAGCGATCTGCCGCTGTGGGTCATTCGCGGCAACCTGGCCCTGCAGCGGACCCGCCTCGGACAGCTGCTCTCGGGTCGTGCCGCCGAAACCAGCGAGGCCATCCCCAAGTCCTGGGGCGGGATGGGCATGTTCCTGGAGCATACGGTGTCGCACGATGAGCCGGAACTGGAGCGAGTCTACCAGCACTTCGCAGCCAATCTCGACGACCTTCTCGACACGGCAGCCAGCACGGACGTCCCGGTCGTGGTCAGCACCGTGGTCAGCAACCTGCGCGATCTCTCCCCCTTCGTCTCCCTGCACGCCCGCGGTCTCTCGGATACCTCGCGCGCCGAGTGGGAGCGATTTTACCAACAAGGGTGTGCCGCCCAGGACGAGGAACGCTGGCCGGACGCGGTGGCCGCGTTTCGCCAAGCGATGGATCATGACGACGAGCACGCTGAATTGCACTTCCGCCTGGGCCAGAGCCTGCTGGCGATGGACCAGGCCAAGGAGGCCAGGGGCTTTTTCGAACGAGCGCGCGACCTCGATGGACTGCGGTTCCGCGCCGACACGCGTCTCAACGACATCCTTCGCAACACCGTCTCCCGCCATGCGGCATCCGAGGATCGCGTGCGGCTGATCGACGCCGAGCGATCGTTCGCGGAAGCCAGTCCGCAGGCCATCGTCGGGGACGAATTCCTCTACGAACACGTGCACCTGAATTTTACCGGCAACTACCGGCTCGCGCGCCAGTTCGCGGCAACGCTGGTGGAACTGCTGAAGCTGCCCGTGGCGCCGGAGATCGCCTGGCCTGACGAGCAGCAGTGCGCCGCGCGACTGGGCGTCACACCGTATCATCAACTGCTGGTCCTCAACGACATCAAGGCACGGTTCAACGCCCCGCCCTTCGACCGGCAGACGAACCACGCCCGCCGACTCAAGCAACTGGACGAGCAGCGTGCGCGACTGTCACGAGCGATGACCGCGCAGGAGGCCCGGTCGGCCGTCGCGCGTTACCGGGAACTGCTGGAGAAGCACCCGCGCGACTGGATGCTGCGGCGGCAGTTCAGCGCGCTGCTCGAATCCACCGGCGACGTGAACGGCGCCGCCGAACAGTGGCGGTTGATCGCCGAACAGCTACCTCACCACTTCGAATCCTACTACCGCTTCGGCATGGCCTTGAATCGAGCGAAGCAGTGGGAGAAGGCCGAGCAGGCACTGCGGCAGTCGCTGCAACTGCGGCCCGAACACCCGGGCGTGCACAACAGCCTGGGCATCTGCCTGTCACACCGTGAGAAGCTGGACGAATGCTACGCGGAGTTCCAGCGCGCGGTGGCGTTGAAACCCGACTACGCCGAAGCGTACCAGAACTGGGCCCTGGTGGTCGCCCGTCATGGCGACACGACGCGCGCGCGACAACTGCTGGAACAGGCCACGCAGGCCGATCCCGACTACCTGCCAGCGCACCAGAAGCTCGGCGAACAGTATGTCGAAGAGGCGCAGTACGACGCCGCAGAACGGCACTACGCGGCCGTGGCCCGACTGCTGCCCCAGGAGGTGGGCGCCCAGATGAACCTGGGGCTGCTCTACCTGAAGCTCTCCAGGGGCGAGGAGGCGATTCGGCAACTGGAACGGGTACTGGAGCTGGACCCCGGCAATCGTATCGCCCGGCAGGCGATCGCCCAGGCCCGGCAGCTTGGCAAGCAGCCGTAGAGACCACGGCCGAGACGGGCCTCGCCCACGCACGCTCGTTCCTCTTCTGCAACGCGGCGAATTACGCCGCCAGGATGCTCCAGGACCACACGCGGACGCGAGCGCGCCGACGGCGGCAGTAAGCTCGACAGACGCGCGCGTGGCACTGCCAATTCCTCCTATGATATATTGCGAGCGTCGTGCAGCGGCTGATCTCTCAAGTGTGGTCCGTTGGAGTGCGTCGAAATGCCAGGTCCAAGGTTCCGTGGACAGGCGACTGTCTCGGTGATGGTTCGTCTTGTCGTGGCTGGATTGACGTTCCTGCCCGCCCTCGGGCTGGGAGCCGACCGGGCAGGGCTGGTGAGTGAAGCGCTGCCGCTACGCGGGCGATCGCCTGCGACGCAAGACTCTGCGACGCCCAACTCAGCGGCCCAAGACTCAGCGACCCAGTCTCCGGCCGATGCGAAACGCGAACCTCGCTTCGTAGAACTCGCGCCCGCCGAGACGGGCGTCGACTTCGTACAGCCCATCGACATCCGCCATCCGCTCAAGTTCCTTTACATCGGCGGCTATGCGTCGCCCGGCGTGGCGATCGGCGACCTGAATGGCGACGGGCTTCAGGACCTGTTCGTCACGGGCGGCCCTGTCCGCAATCGGCTCTACCTGCAGGTGCCTGCGGCGGATGGGTCCGCCGGCATGCATTTCCGCGACGCCACGGAGGAAGCCGGGGTCGACGGCGGCAACGCGTGGGGTTCGGGAGCAGCCATGGTCGACATCGACAACGATGGCGACCTCGACCTGTACGTCTGCAACTACGATTCGCCGAACGCGCTGTACCTCAATGAGTCCCGGGTAGGCGAGCCGCTACGGCTGGTCGAATCGGCGGAGGCGTTCGGGCTGAACCTGGTGGACGCCTCGTTCATGCCCGCCTTCTGCGACTACGACCTCGACGGTGACCTCGATCTGCTGGTCACCGGTTACCAGTATGTGGACCCCGCGGGCCGTCCGGCGAAGCCGCCGGTGGTGGAGCAAAACGGGCAGTACTATGTGAAGGAGGAGTTTCGCAAGTACTACGGGATCGTCCGGGGAACGGGCGGCAAGCCGCTGTTCACCAACGTGGGCCGCGAGGACTACCTGCTGCAGAACAACGCGGCCCA
>JBIIEC010000304.1:0-7679 GCA_044238045.1 Pirellulaceae bacterium
GTTCGGATGCGAACGGACGACCTCCATCAGCAGTTTCTCCGCGCGAGCCGGTTCCGTCGCGTAGGCCAACCCCAGGTTGATGACGATCCGATTCAGCGTGTCGGAAAGCGTCCAGTTCAACAGACGCCCCGTAATCAACGCTTTGTTGGGAACGATCAGTTCCTTGAGGTCCCAGTTGGTAACGGTAGTCGCCCGCATGCGGATGCTGGTCACCGTTCCCGACACATCGTCCAGCGTGATCACGTCGCCGACGCGAATCGGGCGTTCGAACAGCAGGATGATGCCGGATACGAAGTTCGCGAAGATCTCCTGCAGACCGAAACCGAGACCGACCGTGATACCAGCGGCCAGCCATTGGACGCTCGACCAGTAGATGTGCAGCGTGCGACACGCCACCAGGACTCCGGTGAGCGCGACCGCGTAGTAGACCAGCACGCTGATCGCGTGGCGACCGCCGCGATCGAGGGGCAACTGGTTCAGCACGGTGATCTGCAGCAGCGCGGGCAGGTTGCGTCCCAGGATAAAGGTACCCAGCAGGCAGACGGCGGCGATCAGGCCATGTCGAAGCGTCGTCGGCACATCGCGGGAAAATGCCTTCCGCACCAGTTCGCCGCGGCTGTCCTCAATCGTCTCGGTGACCTCCACCGTCTGCGTCCACAACTCGACGCGGTCAAGGATCTTCAAAGCGGGCAGCACATCGTTCCAGATGACCCAGATGCCAGCGAGGATCGCAACGGTAACCGCTTGGCGCAGCAGGATCCGCAATCGATCATGCACCTCGGACCAGTCGGGGCCGTCCAGCGGTGGCGTGGTCACCGACGCCACTCCGGCGGGCGTTTCGGAGACATCGGCCGCCTGCTGGCGGTCGCGTACCTGCTGCATGGCCAGCCGGCGGCGCGTGACGACAAACCAGCGGGAGATGACCGCGTGCACCAGCAGCACGGCCAGCGCCAAGCCCAGCGTGGCCTGCAGGCGGACCGCAAGGTGCAGCGAGGAATAGTAGTACCCGACCATCGCCAAGCCGGCGAGCGACAGCGGCAGCAGGATGCCGACCGTGTGCGCGGCGGCGCGGACGCGATGCAGCCAGCCGGCGGAGTCCTTGGCGAGCGCTTCGCGGAAGATATTCCGCCGCTTGCCCATGGTCCAGTGAACGAACAGGGCCAGCATCAGCATCACCAGCACGAACGCCGTGCGCCCCAGCGAGTCGCTCCAGACACCATGGTCGTACACCTGGCAGATACGAACAATGCATGCCAGGGGCAGGCCGACCACCGTCAGCCATCGCAGGCTGCGACGCCCCAGCACCAAGGCGTCGGGCGACCACGTGAAAAACGTCTCGGCCACGCCATGGCGACGGCACAGCGAAATCAGGAACCCGCTCAGCCAGCTCAGCATGGCCGCGTACTGCAAGGAGGGCCCCAGCGCCAGTCCCAACTCCGACGTCTGCTCGGCATCGGTCATCCGCCAGCCGAGATACCAGATGGGCAACGGCAGCGTGGCCGTGGCCACCGCCGTCCACAGCAGCGCGCGGATGGATGGAGCGAATCGCCAGCCGACGCTGTTCAGTCGCGTGCCGCAGAGTTCGCGGATGCGGCGATGCATCTGGGTGTGGAAGACGACCAGCAGCAGGAACGCACCCGCGACTGCGGCTGCCATGAGCGGCTGACGGAGCGTGTCGAGGCCCGAGGCCTTGATCAGTTTGCCCCACTGGGCGGGTTTGAACAGCGCCTTAAGGCCGTCGGCCACCTGTCCCAGGACCGACACACCGTAGGGTTCGGAGCTGCGGATCCAAAGAATGTGTTCGTCCGTGAACTCCCGGAACTCCTTGGTCTGCGCGATCAGGTTGCGGTTGCTGACCTCCAGCTCGCTCAGCTCGACGAGATACGTGTCCATCTCGTTAAGCAGCCGGTCCATCAGGTCGCGTTTCGCGCCCAGCAGCTCGCGGATCCGCTGCTGGCGGTTTTCGTCCGTCATCGCGCCCGACTGTTCGGCCAGGCGGAGGGCGATCCGCTGCGCCATCGAGTCCAGGTCGCTCAGCGCTGCGCGCTCGTCTTCCAGCTCCAATCGCTTCAGGTTCACTTCCGGCATTTCGCGTTCCACGAACGCCAGCCGCTCGTCGCAGCGCCGCATGTTGGGCAGCTCCTCGCGTTGCCGGCGGAGCATGAGGCCCACGGTGGTGGAATGGCCGGCCTTGCTGACTTTGTCGCGAGCTCTTTCAAAGCTATTGTTAAGAGTGGCCAGCTGCTTTTCGTTCTGCGTGACTTCTTGGGAGATCTTCGTGATTCGCTCCGCGATCGACTTTCGCTCGTCGGCCAGCAGCGTGTTGGAGTTGGCCAGCTCGGTCAGGCCTGGATCGGCCAGTTCGGCTTGGCGTCGAGCTTCCTGGGCCTGCCGTTCGGACTCCTGTTTGCGCACCTGGTCGACCAGTTGCTGCAGCTGGGAGACCTGTTTCTCGGACAGCAGCACCTGGCGAGCGGCGAGATCGCGCTGCAGGGGAAAGAGATCGACCAGGGTATCGAGCCGTTTGGCTTCGGTCTGGTAGAGTGCCAGCTGGGCGCGCATCGCGCGTCGGCGCGTTTCGAGTTCCATGCGTCGGGCGGTCGCCAGTTCCGGGCTGTCGTTGGCATTGCCCGCAGCGGCCAGGCTCTTTTCGGTCTCCTCGAGGCGACCACGGGTTTCTTCTAGCAGTTTGCCGAGTTCGCCCTTGCGTTCCCCGCGCCGTTTCAGCTCGCCTTCCCGCTGGTCGAGCAGCGTTTTGGCCTGCTCCAATTGCGACTGAGCCTGCGCGAGCTGGCCTTCCAGTTCCGGCAGGGTCTGGCCGGATGCTGCGGGAGCGGGCGTGTCGGGCGTGTTGGCCGCGAGTTCGCCGCGAGCGCGTTCGGTGAGTTCCCCGACCTGCGCGATTTCCTGTTCGAACTGAGTCGTCTTCTGCTCCGCGGCCTCCGCCGTCTGCAGCCACTCCTGCGCGGTCTGGTACCGCTTGAGGAGGTCGGTCTTCACGGCCTCGTCCAAGCCGGTCGCGGACTGCACGCCTTGGACCAGTTCGGCAAGACGTTCCTGGGTAACGGTGGGTTTGGCTTCCTGGGGTGGAGTGGCCGAGCTGGCAGCGGGTGGCGCAGCCGGTTCATCCACGGGCGCGTCGCCGGGCGTGCCGGGAACGACGACCGGTTGGGCGTCGGGAAGCGTGTCCGACAGCAGCCGATTGATGCCGAACGCCGGTTGCTTCGGACCGCCCTTCGGCAGGACCGACGGCAGTTCCAGCGGCGGATCGTCCTCGCCCCAAAGTTCCGAGGGGGTAGGTTCAGCAGTTGGCTGCGGCGCAATCGCCTGGGACCAAGCCGGGGTAGAAAGCATCGACCAGACACTCGCGATGCAACCGCCGAGCCGCACTGCGTGCTGCAACCTTGCCATTCTGTTTGACCGCACCATGGTTCGCCCTCGGATCCACGAACATTCCCGCGTGGGCGGGAACGATAGCGAGGATGGCTCTGGACGTCCAGATCATTACTGGCAGTGAAAGCACCCCCGTGACACTGGCCGGGCAAGGTAACTTACGGCAAGTGGGGGGGGCTCGCGGCAGCTTGTGAAGAAACCTTCCTTACTTGCCTCGAGCGTTACTGGCTGGCCGAATCGGCGGCCAGCCAGCCGGTGCTGAAGGCGGCTTGGAAGTTGTAGCCGCCGATGGGTCCGTCGATGTCCAGGACCTCGCCGGCCAGGTAGAGTCCTTCCGCGCGGCGGCTGGCCATCGTCTTCGAATCGACGTCCGACAACGAAACGCCTCCCGCAGTCACTTCGGCCTTCGTGAAACCGCGCGAGCCCGAAACGGGAACCACCAGCGACTTCAGGTGAGCGAGCAGTTCCAGGCGTGATGCTTTGGACAGTTCCGCGATCCGCTGCTGCGGATCCACGGAGATCTGCTGCAGCAGGCTGCCGACCAGCCGTTGCGGCACCGGCAACGCCTCCGACAGCCATCGCCCGATCGATCGCTGGCCCTGCCGCTCCACCTGCTGCGATAACTCCGACTGCAGACGCTCCACCGTCCACTCCGGCAACAGGTCGCAAACCAGCTGTACCTCGTCCGCGCGACCACAGTCGGTGACGCGGCGCGAGACATCCATGGCGGCGGGCCCTGAAAGGCCGAAGTGGGTCAGGAGGAGCGAACTACGACGCTCCGCGCGCTGCTGTTTGCGCACCAGCGCGAGTCGCTGGTTCAGGTCACCGATCCGCGACACCTGGGCCACCGTCTCCCGTGGTACCACGCGAACCAGCGCGTCCTCCAGCGTCAAGCCGCTCAGGTCCTGCACCCAGGAGGCCGGACTTGTCAGCGGAACGAGCGCGGGCCGGGGAGTGACAATATTGTGGCCGAGCCGTTCCATCCACGGGTACGCATCGCCGGTGGTGCCGCAACCGGGATAGGAACAGCCGCCGGTGGTCACCAGCAGCCGACTGCCGCGCCAGGTCTGGCCTGGCGTGTCGACTTCCCAGTACTGCTCACCGCGTCGCACGTCGCACACCGCCTGTCCTAGTCGCAGGGCGACGCCCACCGACTCCATGCGACGCAGGAGTGCCCGCTGCACATCCAGCGCGCGATCGCTTGCAGGAAACACCTTGCCGGTGTCCTCCACCTTCGTGGCCACGCCCGACGATTCAAAGAAAGCCACGACGTCGGCCGGCGAAAGCGCATGCAGCGCCGGACGCAAGAATCGCCCCTGCTCGCCGAACGCCTCCAGAATGCCCCGGATGTCCGTATCATGGGTGACGTTGCAGCGCGTACCTCCCGACATGAGGATCTTCACGCCGGCCTTCGTGTTCTTTTCCAGCAGCAGCGTCCGGCGACCAAGTGACGCGGACCGAAACGCCGCCATCATGCCAGCCGCGCCCGCTCCCACCACAATCAGGTCCCACTCGACTTGCAGGTTCATGTGCGTTCCCGAAAACCTCTCCTCCACGCAGGCCCTCTGACGGCTTACGTGCGATGGAAGGCGGTTCGTTACCTCGTTGCTGGATCGGTGGAGAAAAGAACTCGAGGGACAACATGCGTCGCGCGTCAGAACTTGTCGGGACACCAGGGGACTTGATGCCACGCGAACAGGCAATCGGCGCGCTGGATCGCCTCGACACTGCCCGTCACCAACCCTGCCCGCCAGTGGTCGCTCCAACGCCCGCCCGCCAGATAGACTGCCCCCAGTGACTCAATCGAACAGCTCACATCCGGACGCTCGTCGGTCCGCAGGCAGGTGACGTTGCCATGGTCGCCCACGACGAGACGGTACGAGCCCTCGTTCCAGGGGCAGAAGGCATCGCGCACTTCCAGCACCAACTGGCCCTCGGCCGCATATCGGCGTGCCTGCAAGGCCTGCTCCACCTCGACGATCCGCAGCCAGAGCGCGTCGTGCACTCGGCGATCCACCTTGCCCAGGTCACGCAGCCACCATCGCAGAGGACTCTCGACGGACAGGTTCGCGATGTCCACGGAGTCGATGAGGTCGAGCGAGAAGAGAAATTGCCAGAGCGCGCGTTCGGCCTCCGGTGTCGCGGCCACCACTTCCTGGACCATTACCTGCTGGCCGTGGGCCGGATCGACGCGACGCGTGCGATAGAGGGCATAGCCCTGAGGCTCCCCCTCGGGGGCGTACAGCACGCGACGCTGCGGGTGAACACCGCTGGCCCCCACCGGGTCGGCAAATACACGATATTCCCACCACAGAGGGCGGCGGCCGACGAAACCGACTCGCTGCTGCGCAATGCGTTCGTAAAGCGGCGGCAGTTGCTGGGCCGCCTCGTCCGCATCCAGCCATCGCATGCCCGTGGGCCGTTCGGGCGGCAGTCGCAACTGGGCGTGCGCCGCCGGAATTCTCCAGTGGGCCCGCTCCGTTGCCATCCCATACCCGAACCGACCGTAGATGTCGCCCTCCGAAGCCCACAGTGCCGAAAGCACGTCACCCCGTTTTCGCAAGTCGATCAAGTGTTCCGACATCAGTTGCCGCAGGATGCCGCGGCGGCGGTGCGTGGGCATCACGGTGATGGTGCAGGTGCCGGCCGTCGACACGCGGCCCCCGGGGACCGTCATCGGCAGCGAGTGTGCGCCCAGCGTCGCCACGACACGTCCCTCATCCCAGCCCAGGCGATAGCGGTTGACCTCGCCATATGCCGCGAATCGCTCCGCCCAGGCCTGGCTATGCTCAAGCCCCAGCGGCACCGTGAACGCGTTCGCGAAGGCGGGAATCTCCTCCCGCTGCAGTTCTCGAATCTCCATCCGTCTTCCTCCACAAGCAACCCGCCCTCCCGGCTTGCACCAAGACCGTGAGTCGCACTCCGTGACGATGTCC
This sequence comes from Pirellulaceae bacterium, assembly GCA_044238045.1. Classification (GTDB taxonomy): domain Bacteria; phylum Planctomycetota; class Planctomycetia; order Pirellulales; family Pirellulaceae; genus CAZUJM01. Next base: position 6,330 of record JBIIEC010000304.1, read on the forward strand.
ATTCCCCCTACCGCCCATCCTCGGCTGATGGGTTCCCGATTATAGCCAGCCGGTGGCTCTCCTGAGGGCGTTCTCCCACGGCGTCTCCCGCCCCGGGAGCGCACCTTGATCCAGGGAGGGGCTCCCCGTCGCAGCATTCCTTGACGCGTCGTCCGGGGCAGCCGTATACTCGCCCAAGCGGCGACTGCTTTTCCCCTTCCGCATGGGGGGGCGAATTCAACTAGCTAGTAGCTTGAGAGTTCCGTTCACGTTCGTCCGCAGAGGGCTTCCTTCCTTGAATCCCAGGGTTGACCGAGCTGTGCGCTGGCTGATGCTGGGCTTGGCGATCTGCCTGAGCCTTGGCGAAGGGCAGCATGCGCTCCTGGGAATCGAGGCCGGGCACGCTCATCGCGGGGGCGTCTCGGCGGGAACATGCCAAGCAGGCCATGGCGAGCGGATGTCCGCAGGCCACAACGCGGCCCCGCAGGCCCGGCGGCATGGAAATGCAGCCCGTTCTTGCACCGGAACGGCATCGAATTCGGACTGCATCTTCCATCGGTCCGCGCGAAGCGGCTTGAAGGCATCGGCGTCCGGTCGCGCGAGTCGCTCGGAGACCAAGCAGGCGGCCGCGATCGCTTCGGCCGAGGTTGCCGCGTCTTCCAACTGCCCCGTCTGCGACTGTCTCTCCCTGGCGAGTTCATTCGTCGCGATTTCACCTTGCTTGCCTGCCGCGACCTTGGTCGCCGACTGGCGCGCACCCTCCTTGCCTTCCCTGCGTCTCTTCACGCAGCAGAACGCCGATCCCCGCGGACCCCCCGTGGCCTGACGCTTGGCAGCGTTCCGTGACGAGGGTGCCGCGTCGGACCTTCCGAAGCCGCTTCCTCCTTGCTTCATGGTGGGAGTGGTGACCTCTGCCTAGCAACGGCTGATTGGTGTCTTTCGTGTTCCACCGCGGGTGATTCCGGCCCGCAGATTCCCTTTGATATCGCTTGAGCATGCCGATCCTGCCTGGACGCGGTTCCGCCGCATCGTCCATCGTGAGGCGTGAACTCGATCGATCCAGGCTCCTTAATGAACCTTCTTCCGCGCATCAGCCTTCCCAGCCTTTCCCTTCGCCCGCGGGCGACCGTTCGTCAGGCGTTTACCCTGGTGGAGCTGCTGGTGGTCATCGCGATCATCGGCATCCTCATCGGGCTCCTGCTGCCAGCGGTCAATTCGGCACGTGAGGCCGCTCGTGGCGTCCAGTGCAAGAACAACCTCCGCCAGATCGCCCTGGGCCTCATCAGCTACGAGGCCTCGCGCGGCCACTTCCCCCTGTCGCAGGTGGCCAGTGGTCCCGATCGTGGTGAAGGATGTGAGCCCGGCTTCTAC
>JBIIEC010000303.1:0-7679 GCA_044238045.1 Pirellulaceae bacterium
TGGCCCAGGAGGCCGGCTCGCTTCCGGCGATGTCCTGGACCGAGTCGATCGGCAGTTATCGTTCCACGGAAGCCGATTTGCCCGCGACCGACCATCCCTCACCCTGGATCCCGTCCCCGCCCGCATTTTTCGGAGCGCCACGCGCATGAACCACGGACCTCCACACGCTGCGCCCATTGAGCCTTCGTTGACTCCCCTGGAAGGCTGGCACTGCACGCACATCTACTATCGGCTCAATCGGGCTGTACTGGCGCAGATGTCCGCTGCGCAACGCCAGGAAGGCTGCCGGCAGCTCGTGGAGATCCTCGATCCCCAGCACGCGGAGGCTCCACAGCGACTGCAGGCGTCCGCCGTCAGCGGCCACAAAGCCGACTTCGGACTCATGATGATGGACCCCGATCCGCTCCGCATCGACTCGGTCCATCAGCGGCTGCTCAGCAGCGACCTCGGCCCCGCGCTGGAGTCGACCTACTCGTTCGTGTCGCTCAGTGAAATCTCCGAATACGTTCCGTCGGTCGAACAGTACGCAGCGAAACTGGTCGAAGAAGGCGAAGTGGAAGGCGGCGAAGCCTACCTCGCCAAGGTCAACGCCTACAAGCGACGTGAGCCCATGATGCGCAAGCAGCGGCTCACCCCGGACTTCCCCACCTGGCCGGTGATGTGTTTCTACCCGATGAACAAGAAGCGAAAGGTCGGCGAGAACTGGTTCACGCTTCCCTTCGCGGAACGCAGCCGCATGATGAGCGAACATGCCAAGAGCGGCATGGCGTATGCTGGACGCGTCACGCAGCTGATCACGGTGGGCGTCGGCTTGGAAGACTGGGAGTGGGGGGTAACGCTGTGGGCCGCCAACCCGAACTTCCTCACGCACATCGTCTACCAGATGCGATTCGACGAAGCGAGCGCGCGGTACGCTGAGTTCGGGCCGTTCTACACCAGCTACCTCATGGAAGCTCCTCGGCTGCTGCAGCACCTGCGCATCCACGCTTGAGCCGATCCGGTCCCGTAGTCGGTTCGCCGTGCGCCGAACGCTTTTGCCACTCGCGCATCCACGACCAAGCGAGGAAGCTGCGCAGGCAGAGCAGACCAAGGGGGACCTCCCAAGGAACGTTTGCCCGTCTTTGGCCGTGGAGCGTGCCGCCGGAGCCTCAACGCGAGCCCGGCACACGACTACTTCGCGTCTGCGGCTTCCCCGTTGTGGAAGCCTTCCACCGAAAGTACGAGCAGCACGGGGGTACCACGCGCCGGGATCTGCTCCGTCGCTGCCTCGTACAGCAGCGATGCGTTATCCCGCGAACTCTCGACAGGCAGGTCCAGGGTCGCCGTGGGGAAGTTCGAGACGCACACCAGTTCGCCGCCCTCGGCCTGGTAGAACTTCTCCCCCGTCTTCGTGTCTTCCCAAAAACCGCTGCCAGCAAAGACCCAGTCCAGTTGCATCGGCTTCTTGGTCTTGCCGTCTCGCACCATCTGGCGAGCGTCCCGGCGGAACACCTTGCCGGTCTCATCGTGCCAGACCACTTCGATACGGATGATGGAGCCGGTCGCCGGACGATAGACGGGTTCGTATCGCACGGGGCTGCCCACCCGCGCGTTGATCGCCAGCAGAGCGGTGTGCACCTGGAACGCCTTCGCGTTCACCGACACCACCGACTCATGCTCCTTCGTTCCGCGCGGACAGGCGAACATTTCGAGGAAGCCCTCGCGGAGGCAGACGGTACCGCCCACGACGACGCGTTTCTGCTTCGCGTCCACCCAGATCTCTTCGGTTGGAGACAGCCGGACCAGCCGACCGCCTTCTCCCACCGCTTGTTCCGGAGCCATCTTCGGCGGCTCTTTTGCGGCGGGCTCGGGCGCGGCTTCGACTGCGGCCGCGGGCTTTGTCGCCGGTTCCTGCCCCCGCGCGTCGCGACTCGCCACGACCATTATCGCCAGCAGAACGACCCCGGCACACCGCCGAAGAAGCGGCCTCGCCCCCTGCACGTCCAACCACCGTTCGCCCAACCTTGCCATGCGGGGACTCCTTTGCTTCGGCATTTCCAAGTCTCCTCCACTGTACCCGGTTTCCGGCGCCCCACCAATGGAACCCCCGATCGGCAGCCCGGTACCCGAGCGCCCGGTTGCCCGAGCCCCGAATGTTGTTAAAGTAGCGAACTACGACGAACAGGAATGGAGAGGATGCACAAGCCAGATGAGCCGCAGGAGCGTTGCGATGTCCGTTGGCTTCGTCACGGGCCGGCATCTTCGCCGAGCGGAAGTGCTCGCGACGAATCCTGTGGACGCGCGAAGCCAGCACGACGCGGGCCGGGAGCGGCGAGCACTGCGGTGGGTGTCGCCCCCCCCGGAACCGGGACCTCCCTGGTACGTTGCTGATCCGGCAGCGATGTTGCATGGCCCCCTACGGACCCGAGAAGCCAGCCTGAGGCCGGCCTAACCGAACCGTGGCGCACGACCGCGCGAAGAGGCATGCGACGGATTGGTCAGGACCGCTTGGAAGCAAAGCCACGAGATCTCAGCGAGAGGAAGCACTGTATGTCATCGAGCATGGAGACGCCCACCGATTCGATCGCGGATTCCGCCGCCGATTCTGCAGCCGAGAACGAGTTGGACCTGGCGGGCAGCAGCGGCGTTTCGTTTGTGGACCGAGCCGCCCTCGAAGGCTGGCTGGCCGAAATACGTCAGCAGGAGTCATGGGCGGCGTGGGCGACCAAGCTGTCGGATCGCAAGGCGCCGGAAGGCATCGCGCAGCTCATCCCCCGCACCGACGAAAATCCGCTCCTCTGGTCCCTGCCGTCCTCGGCGGCCGACGACGGCAATGACGACACGGAACGGCTGGTGGCCGAACTCTCGGGCTTGAAGCGGAAAGCGCGTCCGCGGGACGCGCGCGTCGACTGGAACGCGCGAATCGAGCAGTGGTGCGAGGACGCGGCCCATCGTACTTCGTCGATGGTATTCGCCGTCGAATGCCTGGCCTGGGCGCACGCCCTGCCACGATTGGCTCCGCGCGTCAGCCAAGAGATCTGGCTGGCCCTCTTCGGCGTGCTCTTCGACCGCGCGGCCGATGCCAGTTGTGCGTCGATGGCGGGCGCCTCGTCGCGTGAGATCCTCACCACGCAGCTGCTCGGCGGCGAACTGCCTCTCGCGTTGGCCTACCAGTTCCCCAAGAATGACGCCTGCCGGTCACTCGCCAACCTCGGTCGACGCCTGGTGGCCGACAGCTTGGTCGAACTGCTCGACGGCGAAGGCGTGTTGCGTGCCGACTGCGTGGCCGACTGGCGACGCTACCTTGCCTGCTGGACTCGCGTCATGTACCTCGACCGCGACGCAGGCGGGGAACGCATCGCGAAGGAGTCGCGGCTGCAGTTCGAGTGGATCGTCCGCCAGACGCTGCGGATGCGACGCGGGCATGGCCACCTGATCCTTGAACCGCTGTCGGAACAGTTGCCGTCGATCGACACGCTACTGCGTGCGGCCCTGGCCGCCGGCGGCGACCGTCTCGACCAGGAACTGTTCGCCATCGCCACGGGACGCAAGAAGGAGTCGTCCACGCAGTATGAGCTGCCGACGCCCGGCGAAAACTCCGAATGGGCCGAGATCGCCATCCTCCGCAGCAACTGGACTCCCGACTCAATCTATCTTGGCAGCACCTTCCATGGGCGGAAGCTGCACAGTGAACTGGGCGCTCGGGGCTTGAGGCTCTGGTGCGGCGAATGCACCACGGAGGTCCGCGTCGACGGCGTCCTGCTGGCCAGCGATGGTGACTGGGAACAGCTGTGCTGGGAAGCCGACGACGAGGGGCAGTACACGGAGTTGGAGATGCAGCTGGCCGAAGGCTGGCGACTGCAGCGCCAGTTCTACCTGCCGCACGAGGACCAGTTCGCCTTCGTCGCCGATGTCATCCTCGGGCCTCGCCGGGGAGCCATCGAATACCGCGGCACCTATCCATGGTCGGCGACCGTCGCCTGCCGCCCGGAAGCGGAGACCAGCGAGGTGGCGCTCGCGTCGCGCAAACCTTTCGGCTGGATCCTGCCCCTGGCGCTGAATGAGTGGCGATCGGCGGCGCGGCACGAAGGTCAGTTCGACGGACAGACCCTGCAGCTCCAAGCCAGCGGTTCGGCCCTCTACGCGCCGCTCTTCATCGACCTGAATCCCGACCGAGCCCGCAAGCCGCGGACTTGGCGGCAATTGACGGTTGCACAAGAGCTGCACATCCTGGCCAAGGATGAGGCGGTGGCTTACCGGGTCCAGATCGGCGACGAACAGTGGGCCATCTATCGTTCCCTGGTCCCCCCTGGCAATCGGACGTTCCTTGGCCACAATCTGATTACCGAGTTCGTGCTGGGGAGATTCTCGGCCGAGGAAGGCACGCTGGAGCCGCTGATCGAGATCGAGGCCTGAAGTACGCCGGCCGCCGCCGACTTAATTCCTCCGGGGATCATCGACGCACGGCGACCGGGGAAACCATCGCCCGGATGATCGGCGCGCGTGTCCGGCAACGATCTCGGGCATGAAGGCGGTCGGCAAGAGATCTTATCCGGCACGGTTCGGCGGTCACACGGAAGCAGGCGGGCGCATGGAAATGCCTTCGGAACGAATCCTGGCGGACAACCTGGCTCGCGTTCGCGGGCAGATCGACGACGCTGCGCGGCACGCGGGGCGTGACCCGGCCAGCATTCGCCTGATCGCGGTGACGAAGTATCATTCGCCCGAGCATACGCGCATGCTGGTGCAGGCGGGCTGTCACGACCTGGGCGAGAGTCGCCCGCAGGAGTTGTGGGAAAAGTCCGCGCTGCTGGCCGACCTGCCGATCCACTGGCACTTCATCGGCCATCTGCAGCGCAACAAGCTCGCGCGCACCCTGCCGCTTGTGGAGACGCTGCATTCCATCGACAGCCAGCGGCTTCTGGAAGCGATCGACCAGCAGGCGCGGTCCGCCGGCCAGGTTGCTGCGGGCCTGCTGGAGGTGAACATCTCGGGCGATGCCAGCAAGCACGGGTTCACGGCGGCCGAAGTGCGGGTCGCGCTCGAATCGGCACAGGCCATGACAGGCGTGCGGATCACCGGCTTGATGGGCATGGCCAGCCTGGAGGGCGGACCATCGCGTGCGCGTCGCGACTTCGCCGCGCTGGCTGCGCTGCGCGAACAACTGGTTCACGAAGTCGCACCGCCGCAGGGACTGCCCGAACTCTCGATGGGCATGAGCGGCGACTTCCCGGAGGCGATCCAGGAAGGCGCGACGATGGTCCGCGTCGGCTCGGCCCTCTTCGAAGGACTTCCGTCGTGAAAGGCCTCCCGCGGTGAAAGGCCTCGAGATCCAGTCGTGCGAGGAGGGCCTGTTGCTGCCGGTGAAGGCGCAGCCGGGCGCGCGGCGGAACGAGATCCGGGGCGTCCAGGACGGCGCCCTCAAGGTGTCGGTGACGCAAGTGGCCGAGCAGGGCAAGGCCAACGAAGCGATCCGCGAACAACTGGCCAAGTCGCTGCGTTTGCGACGTTCACAAGTCGAACTCGCCTCCGGCCCCACGGCCTCTCAGAAGCGGTTCCTGCTCCGGGACATCGAGCGCGAGGAGTTGGAGCGCCGACTCGCCGATCTGCTCGACGGCTCGGAGGCCTAGCCAGGCCTGTGACTACGGCCTCCCTGGCGCGTCCGGCTATAACCGGGCTTGCGAGTGTGTTAGGCTGGGGCGGTCCATCTGAGCCCGCCGAGCTATCCGCGAGAACCCGCCATGCCAAGCCTTTCCACCGCTCGCCTGCCCTTTCGCAAACTGGCCCTCCGCCTGCTGCTGGGAATCGCCAGTGTGCTGGCCAGCCCAACCCCATCGAGCGTCCACGCTCAGGCGACGCCCGAACTGCAGGCGACGCGCACGGCCGAGGAAGAACCGTCGCTGCAGGTCGTCGACGACCTGCGATTGGACCTGCTGCTGCGGGAGCCGACCGTCGCGAATCCGCTCTACCTGACCTTCGACGAACGCGGTCGACTGTGGGTGGTGCAGTATCGGCAGTACCCGTGGCCGGCTGGATTGAAGCTGTTGAGTCGCGACAGCGTGTGGCGGAACGTCTACGATCCGCCCTTCGCGCCGCCGCCTCCCCACGCCAGCGACTCGCCGTTTCGCGGCCTCGACACGATCACGATCCACGAGGATACGGACGGCGATGGCCGCTTCGACCAGCACAAGACGTTTCTGGACGGCTTGAACTTCGCCACGGCGGCGTTGCCCGGCCGCGGTGGCGTGTTCGTGATGAATCCGCCGTACCTACTCTTCTACGCCGACCGCGATCGGGACGACCGCCCCGACTCGCCAACGCCCCGCGTGCTGCTCTCCGGGTTCGGCATCGAAGACTCGCACGCCATCGCCAACAGCCTCCGCTGGGGTCCGGACGGCTGGATCTACGCGGCGCAGGGCAGCACCGTGAGCGGTTCGGTGGTGACGCATGCGGCCGATGGTTCCCGCCCCGCGAACGCGCCGGTGGTACACAGCCTGGGGCAGAACATCTGGCGATACCACCCTGAACGGCACCAGTATGAGATCTTCGCCGAAGGCGGTGGCAACGCGTTCGGCGTCGAGATCGACCAGCAGGCGCATGTCTTCTCGGGACACAACGGCGGCGACACGCGCGGCTTTCACTATGTGCAGGGCGGCTACTGGCAGAAGAACTTCGGCAAGCACGGCCAGCTCTCGAATCCCTACGCCTTTGACTACCACCAGCCGATGCGGCATCATCCGGTCGTGCGGTTCACGCACACCTTCACGCTCTACGAAGCCGACCAGTTGCCGAGCCGCTATCACGGGCTGCTGTTCGGCGTGAATCCGGTCGAGCACACCGTGGTGGTCTCGCGGATGGAGCCCGACGGATCGTCGCGGCGCACCAGCGACCTGGGCATCGCCGTCCAGCCTGGCGAAGGCGACCGCGCGCGGTGGTTCACGCCCGTCGACATCCAGGCCGGGCCGGATGGAGCACTCTACGTGGCCGACTGGTATTCCGTGCAGCCGAACCACTACCGCAACCATGAAGGGCAGACGAATCCCGACCTGGGGCGCATCTACCGACTGCGTGGACCGGACCATCGTCCCGTGGCGGCGTTCGACATGGCCGCCGAATCGTCCGCGGCGCTCATCGATGGCTATCTGTTCCATCCCCAGCGCTGGTATCGGGAGACGGCGCGACGACTGCTCGGCGATCGCCGCGACCCAGCGGTGCGGGACCGCTTGGTGGAACTCATGCAAAGTCGCTCGGGGCAGCAAGCACTGGAGGCGTTCTGGGCGCTGCAGGTATCGGGAGGACTTGATGCGGCGCTGCGCGATGACTGCCTGTCCCATGACTCGCCCCTCGTGCGCCGCGCAGCGCTGCACCTGCTGGGCGATGAGCCGGAGGCGGCGCGGGCGAGCGTCGCGAAGCTGCTGACGATGGCGCGCGAGGAGCCGGACGTCGAGGTGCGCTGCCAACTGGCGGCCACCGCCAAGCGACTCGACGCGTCCGTGGCGGTCCCCGTGGTCTTCGCACTCGCCGCGCGAGCCGGCGACGAGGCGGACATCTACCTGCCCAAGACGGTCTGGTGGTCGCTCGAGGCGCATGCCGACGACCACGGCCAGGTGCTGCGGGCGCTGGAACGATCGGATGCGTGGGAGTCTCCGTTCCGCGCCGGAGGCCTGCTGCTGCACCAGAACCTGATGCGACGATACGCG
>JBIIEC010000305.1:0-7626 GCA_044238045.1 Pirellulaceae bacterium
CCAGGCGTTCCTCGATCGCTGGCTGGCGGAACACGCAGCGGAGTACGAACCGTCCGGGCCGCTCCGCGTGATGGGCTACAACAGCCCGTTCGTGCCCGACAATCGCAAGTACACCGAGGTGCAGATCCCGCTGCGGGCAAAGTCCGTCGACGCGAGCGGTGGTTGAAGACGCGTGACTCCGGCATCCGCCGGTGGTCACCTGAATCCTGTGCGGGACGATTTGCTCGCAGGAGCAGTCATCGCTGCAAAAATGCGATCAGCAGCCAGGTCAACAGGCCGCCGGCGATCAGCGACGCGGGGACGGCGATGGCGAGCGCCTGGGCGACGGCCCGGCGAACCTGTCGGCGTTGTTCGTCGGTCGAAATCGGGGCTGGCGGGGCGAATGGCCGGCTTGGCCCGGCAACCAAGCGGGACGGCGCGTCCGCGGCGGCCAACGCTGGTGGCAAGCTCGGAATCGTGGCGGTCACGGATGCGGCTGCCCCTCCCTCCTCCATCGTCATCTCCTGACCGCTGGATGGTACAGGCGGCGCGATGCCCGACTCGGACATCTCGACGGGATAAAGCACCACCGGCGCCTGCTGCGCCCAGGCTGCTAGTCGACGGGCGACCTCCTCGGCCGTCTGCACGCGTCGCTGGGGATCCTTCTCCATGAGGTCGGCGATCAGGTCGGCGAACTCGTCCGACAGTTCCGGATTGAACTGCCGCGGATGCCATGGCGTCTCCTCGCAGTGGCGGCGCGCCTTTTCGCGGGTCGAACCGCCGGGAAACGGCACCTTGCCAGTGACGGCGTAGTAGAGCGTGCAGCCGAGCGCGTAGAGGTCGCTCACGGGCGAGGACCAGGCCGGGTGCGTGATCCGCTCCGGAGCCAGGTAGTCGGCGGTGCCCACGATCTTGCCGGCCCGCGGATCGTCGTCGCCTTCATGCAGGAACCCGGCCAGCCCGAGGTCCGAGACTTTGACCAGACCTTCGGGAGTGACCAGCAAGTTGCCCGGTTTGACGTCGCGATGCACGAGGCCTTGCTGGTGCGCGTAGCCGAGGCCGATGGCCGCCTGCTGGATCAGCGAGGCCGCCTGGGCCATGGGCAGCGGTCCCTGGGCCCGGACCAGTCGCCGCAGGTCGGTGCCCGGAACGTACTCGGTGACCAGGAAGTAGACGTTGCCGTCGTGGCCCGCGTCGTAGGCGTGCACCAGATGGCGGTGGTGCAGCTTGCCCTGCGTCTGGATCTCCCGCGTGAAACTCGCGATCGCTTCGGGCGTCGACTTACTCCGCGGCAGCACTTTGATGGCCACCACGCGGTCCATCATGCGATGACGCGCGGCGAAGACCTGGCCCATGCCGCCCTGCCCCAGCCAATCGGTGATCAGGTACGGGCCGAGGCTGAGCTTGCTGTGGCCCTGACGCAACTGATCGGCCTGGTAGCGGGTCAGACGTCCCTGCTCCACCAGGCTCTCCGCCAGCCGCTCGTCTCCCGGAGTCACGGTCGGCAGGCCATCGAGGCCGCCGCCGCGGCGGATGGCTTCGGCAACCTGCTGGATCTGATCCTGCGTCACCAGTCCGCTGGCGATCGCGGTGCGCATGAACACGGAGTGTCGGGGAAGCGTCGGGTCCAAGCCATGCCATCCTTATCGCGCCCGGGTCGGAGCCCGCGGAAGACCGAAGCTCACTCGGCGGGCCGCAGCGGCCCGTGTCGATGTCTTCGATTCCTGACCTCTGCGATTGTACGAGCGACCGATGGGCGAATGAACCGGGGCGCGCCGCTCGTTTCAGCGAGGCCTGCCGCGCGGGCTGTCAGGACGATGGGCCACCAGGGGCGGCCAGTAGGAGGGAACGGGAGCGATAATCTCCAAAGGCCGCTTCTGCACAGGGTGCTGCAGCACCAGCGATCGCGCGTGCAGCGCGAGGCCGACGGGAAAGAAGCGGTCGCTGCCGTACTTGCGGTCGCCGACGATCGGATGACCGGCGGCAGCCAGCTGCACCCGGATCTGGTGCTTGCGGCCCGTCACCAGCTGGACCTCCAGCCACGGCCAGCCGCGATCCGATTCGCCGCGTGTCTCGTACGACAACTGGGCCCGCTGCGCCCCGGGATGCGTCGCCTCCACCACCACCATCCGATGCTGGCCCTCGTCCTTCCAGACCCAGTCCACGCACTGGCCGGTCGCCGCCATGGGCCCCGGCTCGACCAACGCCCAGTACCGCTTGTCGACCGTGCGTTCCCGGAACTGCTCCGACAACCGCGCCGCCGCCTTCGAGGTGCGGGCGAACAGGGCGACGCCCGTCACGCTCGCGTCCAGTCGGCTCACCACGCCCAAGTAGACGTTGCCCGGTTTGTTATACTGCCGCTTCAGGTAGTCCTTGACGAGCGTGCCGAGCGACTCCTCGCCCGGCGACACGCCTTGGGTCACCAAGCCCGACGGCTTGTTCACCGCCAGCAGGTGGTTGTCCTCGTAGAGAATGGAGAGTGGCGTGGCGTTCATGGCTGGAATGTTGGAGCCCCGGGGGTAGGCATGAGTCGTCCGATGATCGTCCTGGCGAGCAGTTCACCGCGTCGTCGCGAGCTGCTCGCCGCCGCCGGCTACTCCTTTCGCGTCGTGTCGCCTTCCGAAGGAGCCGAATGCGGCATCTGCAGCCGCGAGACACCGCCGGAACTCGTCTTTCGCCTGGCCACCCAGAAAGCGCGGGACGTGGCCGAACGTACGAAGGCCGGTCTCGTGGTGGGATGCGACACCGTCGCCGAATGCTGTGGCCAGATCCTGGGGAAACCCGTCGATCGCGCCCACGCACGCTCCATGCTGGAACTGCTGCGCGGCCGAAGGCACCATGTGTATAGCGGCCTGGTGCTCTGGCGTCGACCCGATAACACCCTCTGGGGCGACGTCGTGAAGACCGAACTGGTGATGGATCCCGTGTCGGACGAGCAGCTCGAGGACTACCTCGACACGGAGGCCTGGGCAGGCAAGGCGGGCGCGTTCGGATACCAGGATGGCCTCGATTGGCTCCAGGTTGTCCAAGGCAGCGAATCCAATGTCGTGGGCCTGCCCATGGAACGCCTGGCCGAACTGCTGGACGGCGTCGAACTCCAAGGAGGCTGGACTTCGCCGGACTTGGAGTCCACCTAGGACGACGGCAGGCCGGGCAGACCCCGCCAGAATGCGGGCCTCTACTCGCCCGCTGAAAGATAGGCCTCGCCGTCGCGATCGAAGTCAGGGCGACCGCCGAGCCGGTTCAGATCAGCCGCGGAACCGCTGGCCGACGTTCGTCAGCAGACGGCTCCAAGCCGCATCCCGACGATGCGAAACCACCAACGCTCCCCCCATCAGCATTGTCAACGCCCAGACCAACACCGACGACGGCTCCGGAACGGCCGCAGTCGTCGTCTGGAACGTGGAGTCCACCAGCGACAGGGAAGCTCCGCCCGTGTTCGCGTTCAACACGCCGTCCACCTGCACGTTGAGCGACGGGAGCTGCAGCGGCAGTTCCGCCGAGTCGACCAGCTTGGTCTTGTTGGGCGAGATGTCGTAGATGTTCAACACCTTTTCGGGCATGCCGGCGAAGGACTTGCTGATGGAGATCCAGCCCGACGCGTCGTTGCCGAACAGCGACGGGTTGCCCGCCAGATGGGCGGCTGGAATCACCTGCGTGTTGCCCTGGGCCGTGACCCGGTAGCCGACGATGAACGACGAGTAGCCGTCGCCGGGAGCGTCCTGGAATCCACCCACGAAACGCAGCCCGTACCGGCTCGCTCCCGCATCCGCCAGGGTCACCACGTTCACACTGGACGCGGAGGGAGCCAGGCCCGTCTTCGAGTAGGAAAACTGGTCGAACAGCAGCGAGCCACCGACCATGAGCGAACCGTTGGTCGCGATCAAATCGGCCAGCGAGACAGCCGCTTGGGCCAACTGGGCCTGCAGGTGTACGCAGAGAACGAAGAGCGGAATGAGCGTCCAGTTTTTCGATGTCATCGCAAGCTCTCTCGACCACCCGGGGACGGTTTGGATGTGCTTAAAATGGGTGATTTGCGTAGATTGTAGCAAATTGAAGTGATCTTCCAACCCTGTCTCTACCGTTTTTTGGCGTTTTCTCTCGCACGGTCGGGCTTCGAGGAGGCCGCTGGGCGCGTCGCGCAACGGAGTTGGGGGCAGCGTCGAAACGAGCAATGCGGTCCCATGACGCCGCCGCCGCAGAGAAAGGCCGGATCGGAGACGGCTTGGTACGCCGCTCAGGACGGGCTGGATGGCGAGCGGAAGAGGCCGCCGAGCCGGTGCAGAAAACCAAGCAACGGGGAGTGCGAAGCGGGAAGGTCCGAGTGCTGGGAGGCGGCAGCCTCGTCACCGCCTTGAGCCTCCGCCAACCGGTGCGCTTCGGCCAGCACGGCGTCCAGTTCGCTCTTGTCGAGCCAGACGCCCAGACACCCATCGCAGCGATCGACACGCACTCGGTTGGAGAACGTGATGGTGACACCCTGCAGTCGCCCCTCGTCGCAGGAGGGGCACCGCATGTAACCCTTCAGCGGTTGCGGGTCGGACGAAGCCGGCGGCAAGGGGGGAAGCTGGCCCTCGATCTGCTCCACCGCCACCTTCTGCAACTGCTCCAGCTCGCCCGGGTCGCACCAGATGCCCTCGCAGCGCGGGCAGCGGTCCAACTGCATGCCGGCGACTTCGATGTCGACCAGTTCGGTGCCGTCGCGAGGGCAGATGCGCATGGGAGGAGTCCGATGATGGCGACCGGGCCGCCTCGGTAGCCGGAGGCGACTTCCGAGGGGCTCGTGTATCGGCTGCCGGGCTCGAAACTAGGGAGCAATCAGCAGGCGGCTGGGGTTTTCCAGATACGCGATGACATCGTTGAGGAACCGAGCGGCCGTGGCTCCGTCGACCAGGCGATGGTCGTAGGACAGGCTGAGCGGCATCATGAGTCGTACCGCAATCTGGTCGTCGACAACAACGGGCATCTTGCGGGAACGGCCCAGCAGCAGGATGGCCACTTCGGGCACATTGATGATGGGCGTCGAATAGGTGCCGCCCACCGCGCCCAGGTTGCTGATGGAGAACGTACCGCCACGCAGGTCCTCGACCTTGAAGTCGTTGTTTCGCGCGTTTTCCGCGATCGCGGCCAGAGCTCGTGCGATCTCCGGGATCGACAGCTGGTCGGGCTTCCGCAGCACGGGCACGACCAGTCCACGCGGCGTGTCGACGGCGATGCCCAGGTTCACGTACTGGCGGTAGACGATGGCCTCGTTCTCCTCGTCGATCATCGCGTTGACCGTCGGATTCGCTCGCAAGGCGAGTGCCACGGCCTTGATGACGAAGGGCATCGAAGTGAGCTTGATGCCGCGGGAGTCGTAGTCGGGTTTGCTGGCCTGCCGGATGCGTTCCAGTTCGGTCACGTCGGCGTCATCGAAGTTCGTGACGCGGGGCACCGTCGACCAGCTCTCATGCATCTTGGCGGCGATGGTGCGGCGGATCTTCGTCATACGCTCCGTGACGATCGGCCCGTACGCATCCTGCGTCTCCGACGTCGCGGGGGCCCCGGAGGCCACCGAGTCGGCGACGGATCCGACGGCCGGAGCGTCGACCTGCGGCGGGCGGGCGACGGAGGTGGAACTGCTCGCGACCGGGCTGCCCGGCTGGCCGACGCGGCGGACGGCGGCCAGGACGTCCTCCCGGACGATCCGACCGCTGGGCCCGGTGCCCGCCACCTGGCTGAGGTCGATGCCCACTTCCCGCGCGAGCCTGCGGATGGCCGGACCGGCCGGAGTGTTCGGTCCCCCGTTGGCTTCGGCAAGGGCAGCCGCAGGGGCAGCAGTCACCGCGCTGGGGGCCGGAGCGACCGGCGCGGGAGCAGCGGGGACGACCGGAGCGGGCGTGGTCGGCGGAACGACTGCGGCGGGCGCGGGTGCTGGTGCGGCTGGCGCTGGTGCGGCTGGCGCGGGGGCCGTCGCTGTCACCGGGGCGGGAGGCGGCGTGGGAGCCGGAGCGGCGGGAGCCGGGGCAGCCGGCTTGGCTTCGGCACCGACCGCCTCCAGCGTCAGCAGCGTCGCGCCGATCGGCACGCTCTGGCCTGCCGCCACATGCACCTTGACGATCTTGCCCGCATGCGAACTGGGAACCTCGACCGTCGCCTTGTCGGTCTCGATCTCGCAGATCGACTGGTCCTTGGCAATGGAGTCCCCTTCGCGGACCAGCACATCCAGGATGTCGCCGGCCGTGATGCCATCCCCCAGTTCCGGGAGCTTTACTTCGATCGCCATCGCTACAGATCCCCCCTCGTACTCGGCTGGTATGCTCGGCTGATTCAGTCGGTACGGCTTCCGGGCCGTACCGGGTGCTGTTGAGTTCCCCTGCGGCCCTTGCGGGCCGATCAGGCGATCATCGGATTGATCTTTTCCGGGTCGATGCCCAGGTCGCGAATCGCTTCGGACACGCGTTCCATCGGCATCTCGCCCCGCAACGCCAGCTGGTAGAGGCTCGCGACCACGACGCAGGGCGCGTCCACTTCAAAGTGCCGCCGCAGGACTTCACGCGACTCACTGCGGCCCAGCCCGTCGGTCCCCAACGCGAACAGCCCGCCCGGAACCCAGGGACTCAACTGCTCCGAGACCGCGCGGACATAGTCCGAGGCCGCGATGAAGGGCCCGCGGGCTCCGTCGATCGCCTGCTCCAGGAACGACCGGCGCGGAGGCGACGTCGGGTGGAACATGTTCCAACGCTGGCACTCCTGCGCGTCGCGCCGCAGCAGGTTGTAGCTCGTGACGCTCCACACCCCGCTGTTGACGCCATACCGCTCGGCCAGGATCTTCTGGGCCTCCAGGCAGCTCCGCAGGATCGCTCCGCTGCCGAACAGCTGCACATACGGGCCGCCGTGGGCCTCCTCTCGCGTCGAGAAGCGGTAGATGCCCTTGACGATGCCTTCCTCGACACCGGCTGGCATCGCCGGCATGTGGTAGTCCTCGTTCTCCACCGTGATGTAGTAGATCGCCGTCTCGCCTTCCTGGTAGAGGCGTCGGAGGCCGTCGAAGATGATGACCGCCGTCTCGTACGCGAAGGCTGGGTCGTAGGCCCGCACCGTCGGGAAGGCGATGGCGTTCAGCAGGCTGTGCCCGTCCTGGTGCTGCAGGCCTTCGCCGTTGAGCGTCGTGCGGCCGGCGGTGCCGCCGATCAGGAAGCCCTTGGCTCGCATGTCGGCCGCCGCCCAGATCAGGTCGCCAATCCGCTGGAAGCCGAACATCGAGTAGTAGATGAAGAACGGGATCATGTTGACCCCGTGCTGGCTGTAGGCCGTGCCCGCCGCATTGAACGACGACATCGACCCGGCCTCGTTGATGCCCTCCTCCAGGATCTGCCCGTTCTCGGCCTCCTTGTAGTACATCAAACTTCCGGAATCGACCGGCTCATAGAGCTGCCCGGCATGGGCGTAGATGCCCACCTGCCGGAAGAGCCCCTCCATGCCGAACGTCCGCGACTCGTCGGGCACGATTGGCACGATGTACTGGCCGATCGACTTGTCGCTCAGCAGCGCCTGCAGGAGCCGCACGAAGCCCTTGGTCGTGGAGAGTTCGTTGTCGGAGATCGTCTTGAGCGTCCGTTCGTAGTCGGCCAGCGTCGGCACTTCCAGCCGCGGAGCCACCGTCGG
>JBIIEC010000306.1:0-7624 GCA_044238045.1 Pirellulaceae bacterium
CCAGTACGACTTTCCTGTCCGGAAACCGAGTATCTGAAGTGCGTGGTGGCCCGCGTTCTCTAGCGGGCCAGCTATATACCCTTCAAGAGGGTTCCTGCGGGGAGCCACGCGGCCCGGGCGGGATGCCCGCGTCAGCGGCTGACCGCGCGCGCGTTGCTGGCAGTCGCGGGAAGACCGTGATAGATTCGCCGCATCCGCCGGGCCGTGCAGGAGTTCGCAGAGAGACTCCTCGCCGTTCCGCGAGACGCTCCGGTTTCGTTTCCTGCCTTCGTCCGTTCCTCCTTTGCCGGAAAACCTTCGCCCATGAACGCCGACGGCCAGCCCTATGTCCCGATGACGCGGGGTCCTCGAGCCGAATGGCGGCCCGTGCGTTTTGCCGCCGATGAACGCCCACGGCTGATTGTCGTGATCGACACCGAGGAGGAGGGCGGCTGGGGAGGCAGTTACAGCCGCGACCGCACGGAGGTCAAGGCGATGCGCGAGGCGGTGCTGGCTCAGCGGATCTTCAATGAATTTGGCGTCAAGCCGCACTGGGTGATCGACTACCCAGTGGCCTCGCAGCCCGAGGGCTACGAACCGCTGCGGCAGTTCCGGGCGGAGGGCACGTGCGAGGTGGGCGCTCATATTCATCCTTGGGTGAATCCGCCGTATGACGAGCAGGTGTCCAAGTACACGTCCTTCGCGGGAAATCTTGCCTATCGGCTTGAGCGTGCGAAAATTGCGGAACTGGCTCGGGTGATCGAGCAGAACCTGGGCGTGCGTCCGCGGGTGTTCAAGGCCGGACGTTACGGCGCCGGGCCGAACACGCCGGAAATCCTGCGGGAGCTGGGATTCGAGGTCGACTTGAGCGGCGACCCGGGCTTCAACTACGCGCACGAGGGCGGTCCCGACTACCGGTTCATGACAGCCGATACCTACTGGATTGGAGCGGACCGGCAACTGCTGGGCATTCCTTGCACGGGTGGCTACCTGGGCCGGTTCCACAAGCTAGTCTCCCTCTATGACTTTGCGCGAAAGCCCCTGATGCAGAAGCTGAAATTGCAGGCGATCATGACGCGGCTGGGGATCATTGATCGCCAGCGGCTGTCGCCCGAGACATACACTTCCGCGGAGCATCGTCAGTTGACGAAGTGTCTGTGGGAACGTGGTGTGCGGGTATTTTGCCTGTCGTTCCACAGCCCCACGCTGATGGTCGGGGGATCGCCCTATGTGCGGTCGGAAGCGGACTTGAAGGCGTTCCTGGGCTCGATCCGTCGATACTTGGAATTCTTTCTCGGTGAGTTTGGTGGCGTCGCCACCACGGCCGTGGAAATTCGCGAACATCTGCTGCGGACGCCGTCGCAGCCCTGAGGACGAACTGGAGACAGAACGCCATGCGAGTGATCGGTATTTCGCCCTTGGATAAGGACTCAACCGTTTCGATCGTCGAGGATGGCAAGATCCTCTTTGCCGCCGGCGAGGAACGGTATAGCCGCGTGAAGCAGCAGAGCGGCTTCCCGGCGCTGGCCCTGGCCGACGCGCTGCGACGCACCAACACCGATCCGCGCGACGTGGCGGAAGTGTCGTACGCGTTCTTTGACGCGGCGAAGGAGTACGAGCTGAAGTCCGAGAGCGTGATGTCCGAGCTGGAGATCGCTCGATCGTTCCGCCACACGGGCTTGCAGCAGCAGATTCGAGAGGCGAAGAAGCGCGTGCCGCGGCAGCGTCCGGCGGTGCCGGGGCTTTCCGATCCGAATGTGCGCATGGAGAAGGGGTTGCTCAAGCGGACGGCCTACCGCCTGCTGGGTGGCTCACCGTGGATCAGCCAGAAGCTGGCTCCGTCCCAATCTCGTCACACCGTCAGCAATACGCTCAACGCGCACCGTCACTGGCAGGCGGAGCTGGAGCAGGGGCTGGCGCAGTTCGGGCTGCAAGGGAAGCTCAAGCGTTACGAGCATCACCTGTCGCACGCGGCGAACTCCTACCTGGCCAGCGGCTTTGATCGCGCCCTGATCCTCACGCTTGACGGATACGGCAGCGGGCTGGCGGCGTCGGTGAGTATTGGCGAGGGCGGATCGATCCGCCGCCTGCACGACATCCGCTTCCCCAATTCGCTGGGACAGTTCTACGAAACGGTCACCAGTGCTCTGGGCTTCCGTCCGTCGCGCCATGAAGGCAAGATCGTGGGACTGGCCTCGTATGGCGATCCGCAGATCCTCGCCGGCATCCTGCGCCAACGCATCAGCCTGAAGGACGATACGTATCGCCTCTTTGAAAACCTCAACGTCTACTTCTCGCGTTACCTCGCCTCCCAGTTCCCGATGATCGACGTGGCGGCGGCTTACCAGTATGTGCTGGAGGAGATCGTCCGTTACCTGACGGAGACCTGGGTGGCGAAGACGGGCTGCGATTCGGTGGTGCTCTCCGGCGGCGTGGCCGCGAACGTGAAGATGAACCAGCGGATCTACGAGGCGCGGGGTGTGCGTCGCGTCTTCATCTATCCGAACATGGGAGACGGCGGTTGCGGCTCGGGCGTGGCCATGCTCGCCTCCTGGAAGACCGGGCAGGCGGAACCGATTCACGATGTCTACCTGGGGCCCGAATACAGCGAGGCGGAGATCCTGCAGGAGCTGCGGGCGGCGAACCTGGAGTGCGAAAAGCCGGATAACCTGGCGGCGGTTGTGGCTCGGAAGATCCATGAAGGCAAGGTCGTGGCCCGCTTCGGCGGCCGCATGGAATACGGCCCCCGCGCCCTCGGTAACCGCTCCATCCTCTACCATGCCAAGGATCCTTCCGTGAACCAATGGCTGAACAAGCGATTGGGCCGCACGGAATTCATGCCGTTCGCGCCAGTGACGCTCTGGGAGGAACGCGATCGCTGCTTTGTGAACGTCGAAGGCGCGGAGCACGCGGCCGAGTTCATGACGATCACGTTCGACTGCACGCCGTTCATGCGCAAGACGGCGCCCGCCGCGGTCCACGTCGATGGAACCGCGCGGCCGCAGCTGATCCGGCACGAGAAGAATCCCGAGTACTACCAGATCGTCAAGGAGTACGCGGCGCTGTCCGGGATTCCGACGATCATCAACACGAGCTTCAACATGCACGAGGAACCGATCGTCTGCTCACCGGCCGATGCCGTGCGAGCTTTCCTGCTCGGACACCTCGACTACCTAGCCATCGGACCGTTCCTGTGTCCGCATCCCAGTGCGCGTGAAGACAGTCAGGCCGGTCAATCGGCCAATCTTGTCGGTGCGGCTGGAGCTGCCGGCCACTAAGGCCGACTCCTCTCGAGCCAGCGTATCGCGTCGGTCCCTGGCCGACGCCCACCCAGGGCCGGTGCCGGAATGGTACCGGCCCTTCGCGTTGAGAGGCTTTAGTAGTTGTACTCGAGGCCGAACCGCAGGCCCTGGGCCCAGAAGTCGGTCGTGTTCTCGGTGGGAGCAGGCCGCGGGTCGCCCGAAAGCGTGCCCGGCGGAATCTGCGTGGTGTTGATGCTGCGATCGATCTGGTCGCCCGCCCTCGCCACGTTCGTCCAGAAGAGAACCGAGTAGCCGGTCACGAACGAGAGGTTCCACGGCAGGCGACGGCGAAGCGTCACGCCGCCTTCGGTGATCGTACTGAACTGGCTGTCCTCCCACGTGCCGATGTTCGTCCGCTGCGCCAGCAGCCCCGCGGGCTGCGTGCTGCTCTCGCCCGTCGGTACCGTGGTCTTGGTCTGGCCCGCAATGGTCGACTCCGCCTGCGTGTTGCCCAACGCGATCTTGCCGGCGAGTTCCAGGGACCAGATCGGACTTCGGCAAGGAGTCAGCCGCAGGCCCAACTGGCCGCCATGGAAGCTGTTGTCGGTGCCGAACTGCTCGTCCAAGTCGATCTTCGTATTTTGCGTCGGTCCGGACAGCGAGGTGGTGGACTCGCGGAAGGACAGCGAATCCTCGAGCGAAGCGTAGCGGTAGCCGAGGGAGATATCGAGCATGTCGCGGTAGGCCAGCGGTGCCTGGTGGCGCAGCAGCACCTCGAACGTCTGGAAGTCGCTGGATGCCTCCACGCCGATCGTACCGTCGACGAGGCCTGGGTACGCGATCAGCCGCGCGTCCTCTTCGTTGGCGGGCAGGTTGATGAAGGGACGGCCGAGTATCGACCGGTCGTCCTCCGATTCGCTGTAAGAGACGCTCTCGCTGCCCAGCGTCAGGTAGGAGAACTCCAGCGCGTGCTCGTGGCACTCATCAAGCCACCAGCCCAGGTGCAACTGGACGCCCGATCGCGATTCGTCCATCAAGCTGCCGTCGCCAAACCGAACGCTGGTCGCCGGATCGCCAAGCACTCCGGCGCGTTCCTGCGGGATCCCCGACCGACTGCTGGTCACCAACGGCGGGGTGTCCATGCCTTTGGTCCACCACAGCAGGTAGTCCGCGCCGCCAAAGAGTCGCGGAACCGGATAGCACGACGCGGGGCCACAAGCCAGGTGTTCGCCCGGCGCGCCATGCACGAACGCATCGAAGACCAGGGCCTCCGGAACCGCTTCCGCCAGCTGCGATTCCGGCGTGAAGTCGGCCGGTTGGACGCCGCCGTCGTGGGGCATGGCCATCTCCTCGGCCATGTCCTGGGCCGTCATGACCTCTTCCACGGGCGGAGCCACATTGACCGCGTTTTGCTGGTGTCGCGGCACGAAACCGATATACCGCCCCTGGTAGACGCCGCCCGATACGGCGCGATGAGCGGGATACTGGGCCAGCACCGGACTGCCTTGGCTGATGAACCAAGTGAGCAGGCAGGCCGTGCAGTTCAGGCCTCGAGAGAGCAATCGACTGCGTGCCATTCGGAAGTCCTTTCCCTGGTCCCATCCATTGCCGGACGCGCCGACAAAGTCAGCGAATTTTCTCGCAGCGTCTTCATCGGTAAAGTCCGTCGCAATCGTTAAATCTTTCCAGGGACGCGACGCGGAACAGATCTCCTACGAGCCTGTTGAGGTTTTCTATGCCTCCTGTCTTGCCCGCTTGGGTCGAGGAGGTGGGGCGAATCGCTGCCGTAGCAGGCACGCTGCGAGGCTGCGTCGCGCATCCACGATCGCGCGAGCAAAGACGCAGGACGCGGATCCATGCAGAAAGAGACATTCCCCGCCTGCGACGCTCGGCCGACTCGACCGTCTGGTGGCACCGGCTGCCGACCGCCAAGCCGACACGCCTGCCTCCTGCGCCCCGATGTTGACCCTGCCCGTTGCCCGTTGCCCGTTCAATAAGAAACGTGCGTCGGCTGCACCGCTAGCTGCACCGCTAGCCGCGCCATCAGGTGTCGGCCGACTCGGAATCCTTGAGCGAATGGGCCAGGTCGGGAGCATGCTTGATGCGGTACCCGATCGGGGATACTCCCTGCCAACGCTTGAACGCGTTCGTAAAGCTCGACGGCGACTCGTAGCCCACCGCCGTGGCGATCTGCTTGATGCCCAGGTTCGACTCGCATAGCAACTCACAGGCTCGCTGCATGCGGACCTCGGTCAGATACTGCAGCGGAGGCTGGCCGACGACTTCGCGGAACCTCGCGGAGAACGCGGAACGCGACATATGGATCCAGCGAGCCAGGCTGGTGACGGTCCAGGGCTTGCCCAGTTCCGCGTGCAGCAAGCCGACCACCAAGCGGATGGCGGGGTCGGCCGTGTTGGAGCCCGCGCCGTCGCCTCCGTTCTCGCCAGATAATGACGGGGATACGACCAGTTCAGAGAGGCGGCTGCGGATGGTCTGGTGAAACAGGGTTCGCATCAGTTGCCGCACGATCGCTTCCCAGCCCGGCTGCCGCATCTGCAGTTCGCGCGAAATCAGGCCGATCAACTGCTCCCACTCCAGCGGCATTCCGGCGGCATTGCCGGGCAGGTGGAGGGCTGCCGGCAGTCGGCCCTGGAGCGGGTTGAAACCCAGTTCCTGAATCGGCAGTTGGCCATACAGGAAGGCAGCGGTGGCCCCGGGAACCGGTGCCCCATGGGCGGCCGCGTCGCTCGGGCCCGAACTCGGCAGGCTCGCCGCATGCTCGAACGGCACATCGCGGGAGGTCGGCACGTCACGCAGACTGTGGGCGCCCGCTCCGGGCAACAGCACCACATCGCCGGCCTTGAGCAGCAGCGGACTCTGGTAAAGAGGGGAGATCAGGTAGCCGCTGCCCTCACGGCACACATAGAAGCTGATCCGCCCGTCGGGGACCGCTAGACCCCAGGGAGCCTGCAGCTGGATACCGCCAGCCCGCCACAGCGGCCAGGAGAGGCTCGCCAGCGTGAAGCTCAGCTCATCGACGGAGGGCTTGCTTGTCGGGGATGCGTTCACATGCCGGGAATTGGGCTCCCAACTGGCCTCGGCGGACGAGGCGAGGTCCGAGCAGTTCATGCTTTTAAGCTCACGGGTGGGCGCACTGGTCATGGTTTGCACAGCGAAGTCGTTCAGGCAGGGACGCGTAAGGTGGGCTCGTCCGATGGCAGGGCGTCTGCGCAATTACGCAGGAATGGACGTTTTCTGCTGCGGATAATTCAACACCTGTCGCGTAATCAGGTGTCGAAGGTTTTTAATGATCAGCCGTTTAGAGATGGGTTGCTGACAAATGGATAGAGCAAAAGCCTATCTTGAAGCGACCGTCTTGCTAAGATGAACCGCTGGTCACCAGAGTGGCTGTCTATCTAGGGATCGAAGGGGTGAAGTCATGTTGAGGATGTGGAATCTGCTTAGAGGTGAACGGTCGAATGCTCGTCGGCTCCGTCGGACGGCTCGTGTTCAAAAACTGAACGCGATCGAAGGCTTGGAGCGGCGGTGCGTTTTGGCCGGCGACGTGGCCGCGCTCGCGGGAGACTGCGACGGAAATGGGGCCTTCGACTCGTCCGATCTGGTCCTGGCCTTCCAGCGGGGCAAGTTCGAATCCGATGCCGATGCCCGCTGGTCGGATGGCGACTGGAACGGCGACGGTAAGTTCAACACGTCGGATCTGGTGCGGGCGTTCCAGACCGGTCGCTACGGGGTGGAGTCGGGCATGAGTCCGCTGAGGGCTGATGCCACCGACGCCACGGGGGCCAGCGAGGACGCGTCCTCGACGCCCGCCACGGAGAACGTCTCGGATAGCGCATCGGACGTCGGGATCGCGCGACACGCCGGACACGACGACGGAGCGATGAAGGACGCCTTCTTCTCGCACCTGCTGCAGCAGGGTGCTCCCCAGGTTCAGCAGATTGTGGATTCGCTGAAGAAGGCCCTCGCCGACGGAGTGGACCTGCCCGGTGACATGACGGCGGAAGACGTGACCTCGCTGGTGGATGACCTGAGCGAGGCGTTGAAGAACGACGCCAAGGAAACGATCCGCAGCCTGCTCGAGAAGCTGCACGCGGAGCGAGCCGAGGACCATTTCGAGAACGTCCTCAATCACTTGTCGGAAGAACTCGCTTCGGGCGAACTGCCCGAAGGGATCACCAAGGACCAGTTGCAGAAGGCTGTAGAGGGCCTGAAGGAAGCCCTTGCTGCGGACGATCTGAAGTCCGCTGGCGAAATTCTGAAGGGTCTTGGGGAATGGCGTCATGAGGGCCAGGACGGTGGTGGTCACGCTGGCGATGGCGAGATCCGTCAGTCGTTGATCGACCGCGTGACGTCGGGGATCAAGGCTCAGGTGGAGAAGCTGC
>JBIIEC010000307.1:0-7610 GCA_044238045.1 Pirellulaceae bacterium
CGCGAGTGAGCGGCAAAACCGCCCGCTGTGGAGTCTGGAGAACGCGAGCGTTTCCTGCAGGCACCATGGTCATGGGCGCGTCGAGCCGACGCCACTGCCCTTTACAAATCCCGACCCCGTCGGGGCGACGGCCGCGGACCCCGCTGGAGGGCATCCCGGCCGTTTGACCCTCGAAACGCTGGCATCTCGCCGACCAGTTCCGAGCAGATCCCGCCCCGCGTCGCCGCCAACCACACCAACAACCTGCCCCATACGAGAACTCGCATGTCCGAAGCCTCCCTGCTGCTTGTCGACGACGACCGTCATGTCCAGGACTCCATGGCCGCCTGGCTGCGTGAACTGGGATACGCCGTGGATGTGGCTGGCGGCTGCCAGGAGGCGATGCAGCAGCTGGACCAGAACCAGTACGACCTGGTGCTCGCCGATATCCGCCTCCGCGACGGCGACGGTTTCAACGTGCTGCAGTACTGCCACCAGAAGCAGACGCGGACGACCGTCATCCTGATGACCGGATATGGAACGGTGGAGACGGGCATCGAAGCGCTGCGGGCTGGGGCGTTCGACCTGCTGACGAAGCCGTTGATCGACCAGGAACTGGAGATGGCGATCCGTCGCGCGTTGTCGCAGCGGAAGGTGATCGAGGAGAATCGGCAGCTGAAGCAGCAGCTGGATACGCGTTACGGCCTGGAGAACATTGTAGGCCACGACTGCCGCATGAAGCGGGTGTTTGAGATGATCGAGAGCATCGCGGACACCCGCGCCACGGTGCTCATCACGGGCGAGAGCGGCACGGGCAAGTCGATGATCGCTCGAGCCATCCACCGCCGCAGCCTGCGGCGCGACAAACCGTTCGTCGAAGTCGCCTGCGGCGCGCTGCCGGAGACGCTGCTGGAGAGCGAGCTGTTCGGGCATGTGTCGGGAGCCTTCACCGGCGCGACCTCCAACAAGATCGGCAAGTTCAAGCAGGCCGACACGGGCACCATCTTCCTGGACGAGATCGGTACCGCTTCCACCAGCATGCAGGTCAAGCTGCTGCGGGTGCTGCAGGAGTTGCAGTTCGAGCAGGTCGGCGGTTCCGAGACGTTCCACGTCGACACGCGGGTCATCCTGGCCACGAACGAGGAGCTGTCGAAGGCGGTCGAGGAGGGGCGTTTCCGCCAGGACCTGTTCTACCGCATCAACGTCATCAACATCGAACTGCCGTCGCTGCGTGAGCGTCCGGCCGACATCCCGATGCTGGCTCATCATTTCCTGCGGCAGGTCTGCGAGCAGGAGAAGAAGAGCATCCAGGGCTTCCATCCGGACGCGCTGACCGCCCTGCAACGTCACTCCTGGCCGGGCAACGTGCGTGAGATGCAGAATGTGATCGAGCGGGCCGTCCTGCTCGGCCGCCACGACGTGGTCACCGTCGATGACCTCGGTCCGTCACTCCGTTCCATGGCGCCCACCTCCCTGCCCATCGCGGGTAACGGAGCGCTCAAGGCGGCCCTCGCGAATCCCGAACGACAGATCATCCTCGACGTGCTCGAAGCCCACGGCTGGAACCGCAACGCCACCGCCGACGCCCTCGGCATCAACCGCACGACGCTCTACAAGAAGATGAAGCGTCTGAAGCTGGAGGACCCCGCGACGCGGGCTCACTAGGACTCCACCTCAGCGGCTTTCATGCCGCACCCCACTCGAACGCCCCCATCCAGCGGCAGCCACTCGGCTGCCGCTGTTTGTTTACCCTCCTGTGATCTCCTCTCTCCTGCTCACTCTCCTTGACCCTCTGCGCGCGGCGGAACTATAATCCCGGCTTTCTCGAACCGTCCCCCCTTGCGAGTGTCAGCCGGCCATGAAGGTCCACGAATATCAAGCGAAACAGATCTTGCGTAACGCGGGCGTGAACGTGCCGCAGGGCGAGGTGGCTTCCACCGCGGACGAGGCGGCCGCCGCCTTCGTTCGGCTCGGTGGCCCCCTGGCCGTGATCAAGGCCCAGATCCACGCCGGTGGTCGCGGCAAAGGCTCGTTCATCGAGCAGCCATCGCAGCGGGGCGTCCAGCTGGTGCGGAGTGCCGACGAGGCCCGTGAGGTGGCGGGACGCATGCTGGGCAATCGCCTGGTAACGATCCAGAGTGGCCCGGAAGGCCGGCTGGTGCACCGCGTGCTGGTCGAGGCCGGTTGCGATATCGCGCGGGAACTGTACCTCGGCATCGTCCTCGACCGAGCGGCCGCCCGCCCCGTGCTGATGGCCTCCACCGAAGGCGGTGTCGAGATCGAGAAAGTGGCTGCGGAGACGCCCCACCTGATCCTCAAGGAACACTTCGATCCCGACCGCGGGCTGGAGGACTACCAGGTCCGCAAGCTCTGCCACAAGCTCAACATCACCGGCAACTCGGTGAAGTCGGCCCAGAAGTTCATGAAGCTGCTCTGCCGCACCTTCGCCGAGAAAGACTGCAGCCTGGCGGAGATCAACCCGCTGGTGGTGACCGGCAGCGGCGACCTGCTGGCCCTCGACGCCAAAATGACCTTCGACGACAACGCGTCCTTCCGCCATCCCGACCTCGCCGAACTCCGCGACCTCAACGAAGAAGAGCCGGCCGAAGTGCGAGCGGGCAACGCGGGCCTCAGCTACGTGAAGCTGGAGGGCAACATCGGCTGCCTGGTCAATGGGGCCGGGTTGGCGATGAGCACCATGGACCTGATCAAGCTGCATGGCGGCGAACCGGCCAACTTCCTGGACGTGGGTGGTGGAGCGAACGTCGACCAGGTGACCGAAGCCTTCCGGATCCTGCTCTCGGACAAGAACGTGAAGGCCGTGCTGGTGAACATCTTCGGCGGGATCATGCGCTGCACGACCATCGCCAACGCCCTGGTCTCCGCCTACTCCACCGTCGGCTTCAACGTGCCGCTCGTCGTGCGTCTGGAGGGGACGGAAGTGGAACAGGGTCGCAAGATCCTGGCCGAGAGCGGTGCGAACATCATCAGCGCCACCGGCCTGACCGACGCCGCCAAGAAGGTCGTCGCCGCCGCCACTGCTTGAGCGACAAGCAGTACGAGTACCCACCGCGACGCCGACGCGACCTTACCCGGACGCGTCGGGGCACCTCAAGCGGACGGAAGCCTCCCAGGAGTCGCCTCCGCCCGCCCCCTGACCGAACATCCTCCGAAACCATCCCCTGCTTTCCACACGGGCTCCCAACCCCGAATCAAAGAGAAGCCATGAGCATTCTGGTCAACAAAGAAACTCGCGTCATCTGCCAGGGAATCACCGGCAAGGTCGGAGCCTTCCACACCAAGGGCTGCCTCGAATACGGCACGAAGATGGTGGGCGGCGTCACGCCCGGCAAGGCGGGCACCACGGTCGAAGGCCTGCCCGTGTATGACACGGTGGAGGAAGCGGTGAAGCAGACCGGCGCGAACGCGACGATGATCTTCGTGCCGCCGGCGTTCACCGCCGATGCCATTCTGGAAGCCGTCGACGCGGGCATCGAAGTGGTCATCGCCATCACCGAAGGCGTGCCAGCGCTGGACATGGTCCATGTCTACGAGGTCGTCAAGCGTCGCCAGGTGCACCTGATCGGTCCCAACTGCCCCGGCGTCATCACGCCTGGCGAGTGCAAGATCGGCATCATGCCCGGCTACATCCACCAGCCGGGCCCGGTGGGCGTGATGAGCCGCAGCGGCACGCTGACCTATGAAGCCGTCTGGCAGCTCAGCAACCTCGGCCTCGGCCAGTCCACGTGCGTGGGCTTGGGCGGCGACCCGATCGTGGGCACCTCCTTCATCGACCTGCTGGCGATGTTCGAAGCCGATCCGAAGACCGAAGCCATCATGATGATGGGCGAGATCGGCGGCACGGCCGAGGAAGAAGCGGCTCAGTTCGTCAAGGAACACGTAACCAAGCCCGTGGCCGCCTTCATCGCCGGCCGCACCGCGCCTCCGGGTAAACGCATGGGCCACGCCGGCGCCATCATCTCCGGCGGCAAGGGTACGGCGACCGAGAAGGTGGCGGCCCTGCAGGAAGCGGGCATCGAAATCGCCGAGGGACCGGCCGACATGGGCGCGGCCCTCAAGCGAGCCATCGAGCGTCGCCGCTAAACGGTTGAACGGGGCGGCGGAGTGACCAAAGGGCCGGGGAGAAAAGCTGCCCGGTCCGAAAGCTGCCCGGCGTCAAACACGCCGATGCCAAGACGGCGATGCCAAGGCGCCGGGCGAGAGGCATCCGGCCTCCGTTCCGCTCGCGCATGGTCTCTTGCGCACGGTCGCTCGCGCGATCGCGGCCAGGCCTCGCAACCGCCGGCCGCCTCGACTAATAGACGCCCAGGTTGCGTTCGATTTCCTTGGCCCGGCTGTCGAAGCCGAAGCCCTTGATGTTGCCGGATCGTTCGCGCCAAGACTCCGTCCACGGCGTGTCCTTCCCCGACTTGGCATCGCCCTCTTTCTTGGGCCAGAGGGCGCATCCGGGAGTCAGCCCGAGGACTCCGCAGAGCAGCCAGACGAGCGGTAATCTCCTCGGCGATCGGCGTTTGCTTCCCATGGGTCTA
This sequence comes from Pirellulaceae bacterium, assembly GCA_044238045.1. GTDB lineage: Bacteria > Planctomycetota > Planctomycetia > Pirellulales > Pirellulaceae > CAZUJM01. The sequence goes on from JBIIEC010000307.1 coordinate 4,530, forward strand.
TCCGAACGTGGGCAGGTGCGTCTGGAATTGGAACGGTACGGCGACATGGCTTGCCGCAGGCCGCGGTGCGTGGGCCTGCCGCAGGCGTCGATGCGCGGCGGAGTGTGTCAAACGGGCGGCCGACTGTCCAGTTCAGTTTCCGCCGAACTCACCGACTCCCGCGGGGCCATGGCCCGTCCGTCGCCCCAGATCGGCCCCCGCTGCGGCGGCCCCGTTGCTTGACAGCACAGCTTGGCTGTCAAGCCGGTCGCGCCAGCAGCGTCATCGCGACCGGAACCGACATTTTCGGCGCAACGGTTAATGTTCGCACAACCGTCACAGCCGATACAGATTGACGACCATGGCTACTTGGCCCGCCGTTGCTGCGCCCGGTCGTCCCGCTCACCGCGACCGGAAGTCCGGTGGGCCGTCCTCGACGTCTGTTTAGTCTCCACGACCGCCAGGAAGCGCCTCGCATGAACACTCGTCCAGGATCCGAGCTCGGACGGATCGCCGTACTGGCGTTCGTCCTGCTGGCTTCCCCAGGCCTGCTGTCGTCCCGCGGGTGGTGGCCCGCGTCGAGCGAGCTACGCGCCGCGGAACCAGTGGCCACGACGGAGAGCGATTCGGTTTCCAACTTCCAGCCCGTTCCGCTCGAGGAGTCGCGGCCCTTCGCCAGTCCGGGCGAAAGTGACATGAACTTGTCCACCGCGCGGCAGGACGACGAGTCGGTGGAGTCTTTCATACGGCCGCTGAAGGGCAACGATGCCAGCATCGACGTCATGCTCGGACAGAGCCGCCTGCTGACGCTGAAGAAGCCGCTGGCCACCGAAGGCCGGCAGGCGGTGGTGGCGATTGGCGACCCGACCATCCTCGACTTCGACGTGCTTCCCAACCCGCAGATGATCCGGTTGCTCGGCAAACGCGCAGGCACCACCGATCTGACACTGATCACCACCGACAACCAGACGATCTCCTTCGAAGTCAACGTGCTTTACGACATCCACGTCCTGCGCGCCCAGCTCACGCGGATCTTTCCCGACGCCCAGATCCGCGTTACTCAGATGCGCGACCACCTGATCCTTGAAGGCCAGGCCCGTTCGGCGCAGCAGGTCGTGCAGATCGAGCAGACGACGAAGCTATTCATCAGTTCGATGCAGGCGGCCAAGAAGAACCGCAACCAGATGACGCCCGCCAACGCCGCCGGGCAGCCGGAACCCGCGGGCCCCGACGAGGGCGAGGAAGAAGGCGGTGCGGACGGCGAGGCGGGCGAGGGCCGGGCGCCGGAAGCCGTCAACGAACTCGGTGCCCGCCCGGAAACGGAAGTCACTTTTCCCGAAGGCCAGATCATCAACCTGATCCGCGTGCCGGGCCTGCAACAGGTCATGCTGCAGGTGCGCGTCGCCGAACTGAACCGCACCGCGCTGCGGCAGATAGGAGCCGACTGGCTGTACGGCGGCCACAAAGGCAGCTTCGGAATCCGCACCAACAACCTCTACTCGTTCAAGGACGAGATCACCGCGCCCACCGGCCTCGGCGACCTGCTCGGCCAGGTCAGCTCGAACACCAACGCCTTCGGCATCTTCCCCTCGGTCGACCTCGCCGTCTTCCTGCGGGCCCTGCGCCAAAACAACGTGCTCTCGATCCTCGCGGAACCCAACTTGGTGGCGATGAGCGGCCACGAGGCGTCGTTCCTCGCCGGTGGACAGTTCCCGGTCCCCGTGCCGCAGAGCGGTGGTGGAGCGTCCAACAACGTCACGATCCAGTTCAAGGACTTCGGCGTCCAGCTCCGCTTCGTCCCGACGGTCATCGACGAGGAGACCATTCGCCTGAATGTGGCTCCCGAAGTCAGCACGATCGACGAGTCGCTGGGAACCACGCTGGTCGTGGGCGGCTTGCCCGTGCCGGGCATCAACACGCGGCGCGTGAATACGACGGTCGAGATGCGAGAAGGTGAGACACTCGCGCTCGCCGGCCTCATGCAGGTCGAGATCGACGGCTCCACGAACCGCGTTCCCGGACTCGGCGACCTGCCCTACCTGGGCCCGTTCTTCTCCAACACCAGCCACGAGCGCGTGGAGAAGGAGCTGCTGGTTCTCGTCACGCCCCATGTCGTCGCTGCGTCGGAAGTGGACTGCGACGATCCCTATCCGGGCCAGGAACTGACCGACCCGAACGACCTGGAGGTGTACCTGATGAATCGCATCGAAGGCCGAACGGGCGAAGGCTATCGTTCGACCACGCGGTGGGATGATCCCTGGAAGGACCGCCGACGCAACCAGTTGGAGACGCACCTGCTGCACGGCCCGGTCGGCTTCTCGCGCTAAGCGTTCAGCTGCCGTGTGATGCCACGCCGCTTGGTGCCGCGTCCCATGGCGCCTCGATGCGCCATGCGACCGCCCTTGAACCAACCGACACCTCCGCGGCAGGCAACCCCGGCTGAGCCTCGTCCCCTTACGGAACGGAATCGCCATGCGAACCAAGCTCTCCAAGCAACGATACTGGCTGGCCTGCACCGTCGCGCAACTGGCACTCCTCGCGACACTGGCTCGGGCGGAGGAGCCGGCCGTATACCTTGATCCGGACGAACCGGTCGGCCAGTCCGACGCGCCGCTGGAACCACCCGTGCCGGCCAGCGAGGAAACGACTGCCGACGACGTGCCATCGCTCGATGACGAACAACCCCTCGACGACCCGTTGACGTCCGAGGAAGAGGCGATGGACCCGTCGGTCCCGGCGGACCATGATGCAGGTTACGAGCAGCCCGATCAGCAATCGTCGCGGCAAGCGACCGCCGAGCCGAACTGGGAGGACCCCGCGTTTGACGACGCGAAGGCCGACCGAGGAGCCGCAGCTGCCGAGGACTTGGTGCCGTACCGGATCGTGCGAGCCTACGACGCCTCCGATCCGGAGGTGCCCGAGGTCGAGCCGTGGAGGCCGATTGAGGAGATGGTGGCGGTGGACGGACGGGAACCGCCACCGGTCGCGGAGACGCCGAAACGCCGCTGGTGGGACCTGCGTGCGGCCAGCGTCGCGCGTGCGCCGAAATCGCAGCATGCTTCCTCGACGCAAGCCAGTACGACCGCCGCCGACCGACGCGCG
>JBIIEC010000308.1:0-7590 GCA_044238045.1 Pirellulaceae bacterium
GTTGCGCAATCGCCTCGCACTGCGACATGAGTTCCGCGCAGCGACTCTCCAGATCCACAAGCCGCTGCTGGTCTTGGGCGAACTGCTGACGTGCCGACAAGACGGCGCCTTCGGTGACCGCCACCTGTCGCTCCAGCGTACCGCGTGCATCGGCCAGGACGGTCGGCAGCGGGACTTCGGTCGCCGCCACGGCAACTGCCACGGCGACTGCTGCGGCATCCTGCAGCCCCGCGTTCACCTCGCCAGACGCTGGCGCGCCAGACGCAGCCTCGGCTTTCGCCAGTTCGGCGGACGATTGCTGCCATGCGGCCAGCAGCTGTTCCCCGCCTTTTATGCGAGCCTTGGCCGCTTCAGCCAACCGACGCGCGGCGTCCACTTCGACCTGCAGTGCGTCGCGTTCGCTCGCCCGCTGGCGCGTCTCCTCGTCGATCGCCGCCAGACTCGCCTGCTGCTGATCCGCCCGTTGCCGCTTCTCGGCCTGAACCGCGCGGGCATTGTCCGCGGCGGCCTTCGCCTGGGAGACTGCCAGCAGCCCATCGGCCTGTTCGAGACGCTGGGTCCATTCCACAGCGCGCACCGACTCGGCCATCTGCAGTTCGCGAAGCGACCGCACGCCGCCGGCCTGCTCCTTGACGCGCAGCACCAGTGTTTCCTGCTTTTGCCGCAGCGGGCCCAGTTCCGCCGACAGCTTCTCAACCGCTTCGCGCGTCACGGTAAGTGCCACCTGCTGGGCGTCACGATCGGCGCTGGCCTGCGGCAACTGCTGCTCGACGACGGCCGCGCGCGCGGCCAGCAGTTTCGCCGCGTTGGCCAGTTCCAGGTCGCCCTCCAGTCGCCCGGCCGCCGCCTGCGACTGCTCCGCGGCCTGCTTCAGCGAAGCCAGCAGCGCGACCTGCTTCTGATAATGATCCTCGGCCTGCTGCCATTTGCCCTGCGTCTCAACGCGATTCTGCTCGGCTGCCTGCACTTCGGCGAGCTTCTGGCGGAGCGTGGCCAGGTGCTGCTGCAGCTCTTTCTCCGCGTCTGCCAGCTGGTCGAAGGCGTGGGACACTTCGCTCGCCAGCCGCTCGACCAGCTGACGCTGCGCGGGCATCTCGGTTTCCCAGGCCTGCTTCCGCGCCGCAGCCGCCCATGCACTGCCGGCCTCAGGTGCCACGGGCAGCTCCATGCGCCGCTGGTAGACCTGCGACCGGGCCACCTGCGCGAGGAACGGCTTGATCTGGAAATCCTGGGCGACGAGAGCCCCCGCGAGTTCCTCCAGCAGCAGCGGATGCGTGGGCGGATTGGCGGCGTGCATGAGATCGGGCGGTTCCACCAGCCCCCGTTTGAGCAGCAGGCGCCACAGCCGATTGGCCGCATTCAGGCGGAACAGGCGGCTGGCAGCCAGTCGATCGGCGTTGGCCAGCTGGCCGCGACGGCTGAAACGCGGCACGGGCCGCACCTTCTCGGCTGGCGCGACCACGTACGCTTCGTTCGCCAGCCAGGCAGGTTCCTCGACCAGCGGGCTGCCGTCGGGCAGGACGGGGAACGAAGTCCGCTGCGGCACATCCGGTTCGAAGACCGACGCAAACACCGCCTCGCCATCCGCTTTCTCGCCGACGGAGACGAGCTTCTTTTCGACGTCCTGCGTCACGAGGTGCGTGCGTTGCAAAAATGCGAACAGTCCGTAGTATTCCGACTGGGCATAGTCGGACACCAGGGGATGGTCGTGGCACTGTGCACACTGCAGGTCGCGGCCGAAGAACAGACGCCCCACATCGCGAGTCAGCAGGTGGGCTTCGACGTTGCGGTCGAGTAGGAACTTGGCCCGGACCTTCGTGGCCTCGTCCGCACCGTCCGCCGCCAGCACTTCGGCGACCAGTTCATCCAGGGGCCGATTCGCCGCGATCGCGTCGCGGAGGTAAGTTCGCCACGCGGGCGTTCCCACATAGGTGTCCGCTCGACGCTCCATCCAGGACACGTCGAGCACGACTGCCAGATGTTTGTCACACTCGGGAAATGCCAGCAGGCGATCAATCCACTGCTCGCGTTTCCCGGGCGAACCATCCTCCAGGAACTCGGCCAGCTCCTTCGTGGTCGGAATGCGTCCGACCAGGTCGAGCGACAGGCGGCGCAGGAACTCCGCGTCCTCAGTTCGTTCGGCCACGGGGCCCAGTTCGGCTTCCGACACCATCGCGTCGATGCGCGCGTGCAGCGCCGGAGGCGTCTCGGCTCGCAGCATCGCAGGCCGTGGCCACACGACGAAACAGACCAGCAGGCAGGGACCGGCCAGCCGCAGCAGCGTTTCGCGCACGAGTCCACTCCGACTGTACGCTCGATCATGGCGTAGGCTGGTATTCGGACGGCTCCGGTCGCGCAGGCGGGCCATGTCATGAGCCTTGGCAGGTAGGAAGGCGGCTCGGCAGGAAAGCGGCAAGGCAGGGTTTTCGAGAGGGCGAAACTCAGGCGGGAGGACAGGCGGGGCGGGTGATTTCGGGGCGGGTAACTCGACCGTTCGCGTGAACGCTCAGCGGCCGCGGCTGGCCTCCGCTTCACCCCGCGTCCGGGCGTCAGCGTAGTCGATCGCCCACGGCCGGTCAACAAAACGGCCCGAGATGGGTCCGTTCCCGCACCCCGTCCAACCGGGGGGCTTATTCCGCAAGGAGCCACAGGTCCTGTCATGAACTCCAGACTTCCTCTTCATTTGCTGCGGCAGCAGAGCAGCGGGATCGCGTGGCGAGCGTCGTCGACCTAGACTGGCCAGTCTGGACTTCGCAGTCTGGACTTCGCAGTCTGGACTTCGCTCTCCTGCGTTGGTCCGCAGCGTGCGTCGGTCCGCAGCCTACGAGGCCTTGGCGAGGGACTCGCGTTGTCCGGATCGTCGCAGCGAGGCCAGATGCAGCGACCGTTTCGGGGAAAGCAAAGACGGTGTTCCGAGTCGCCGATGCAGGAGCAGTTGCGGCCTGCTTTGCCCCGGGCCCCGCGCCGTCGTCCCACCAAGTTCAGAAAACCGCCCCGCGACCAGCGCCCGATCGCTTCGCCCCGCTTCCTTTTCTCCAACCCATTCCCCGCGAGGAATCGTTCATGTCCCAGCCCTCGTTTGTCGGCATCATCCCTCCGATCGTGACTCCGCTGAACGAAGCAGGCGAACTGGACTTGCAGGGCTTGGAGCGTCTGGTGGAGCGTCTGGTGGAGGGCGGCGTGCATGGCATTTTCGCTTTGGGGACGACCGGCGAGGGACCGTCGCTGCCGATGGTCCTGCGGCATCAGGTGGTGGCGGCCGTCTGCGACCAGGTGGCGGGCCGGCTGCCGGTGCTGGTGGGCATCACCGACATGATCTTCGAGGGCTCGCTGGAGATCTCCGATGCGGCTTACTCGGCGGGCGCGGCGGCCGTGGTGCTCGCCCCGCCCTACTACCTGCCGATGTCGCAGCCGGAACTGATCGGCTACACAACGCGGCTGGCCGACCGCCTCTCCCTGCCCCTGATGCTTTACAACATGCCCGGCTGCTGCAAGACCTGGTTCGATGCGGCAACCGTCGACGAGTTGAGCCGCCACGAGCGGATCGTGGGCCTGAAAGACAGCTCGGGCAATCTCGACTACCTGCGCGACGTGGTGGAGCGATTTCGCGATCGGCCGGAGTTCTCGATCCTTGTCGGGCCGGAGGAGATGCTGGTGGAGGCGATGGCGATTGGCGCGCACGGCGGCGTGAACGGGGGTGGCAACATCTTCCCGCGCCTCTATTCGTCGCTCTACGATGCCATCCGTCGCGGGGACGCCGGACGCGTGGCGGAGTTGAAGTCGCTCGTGCTGGAAATCTCTGCCACGATCTACGCTCAGGGCGATGCGCCGTCGCGCATCATCAAGGGCATCAAGTCGGCGTTGATGGCGCTCGACGTCTGTTCGAACGCGATGGCGGAGCCGTTTGAGCCGCATGACGAGGCGACGCGGGCCCGGATCGCCGGCTTCGTCGGCGTCCTGCAGCCGCGCATCGCGGCGCTCTGCCCCGCGGCCTCCGACGCGACGGGCCGCTAAGCACGCGGTTTCCACGGGGGCGGCGGGAACAACCTCGGGTCCGCGGCCATGGCCTTGGTAGCATCGCGACCGCCTGCGTGGTACGCTGCCCCCCACGTTCGCGCCCGACGGTCTCTGCCTCCGGGTTGGCAACGCAACTGGGAGGTCACGCCATGCAGAGGTTGTCAGGTCCGTTGTGGGTCACCGGTTCCGCCCGTCCACAGGCCGTCGTTCGCCACTCGGCGCACGACGCATCGCGTTCCCAAGCGACCGCGCGCAGGAGCCGGCTACTAGGCTTCCTCGGCCTGGTGCTGGTTTGCCTGCTGGGGTCTTCGCAGGCGTGGGCCGACCCGTTGGAGGAGACGGCGCTGCTGGACTGGGAGGGCGACCTCGCGGCGCGGCTTGTCCAGCAGGCGGACGCATTCCTGCTGAACGAACTGAAGGCGTCCGTATCGCGCCGTGAATCGCTCTGGAAACGCGACTTCTCCTCGGTGGAGGCCTATCAGGCGTCGATCAATCCGGGGCGTGAGCGGCTGGCGCACCTGATGGGCATCCGAGATCCTCGCGTCGCGTCGGTCGTTCCTCGGCTGGTGCTGGACCGCGGGCCGAAGGCCGTGGCGGCGACGGGCGAAGTGCCGGCGCGCATCGGATTCGGAAACGGCTACCAGATCTACGATATCCGCTGGCCCGTGCTGGACGACCTCGAAGCGGCCGGACTGTTGCTCGTGCCGACGGACCGTGAACCGATCGCCGACATTGTGGCGATCCCCGACTGCGAGGTGTTGCCGGAACAGTTGGTCGGCCTGCTGCCGGGCGTGCCGCGCGAGAGCCAGTACGCGCGACGACTGGCGGAGGCTGGCTGTCGGGTGGTGGTGCCGCTGCTGATCAACCGGCAGCGTGGCCAGTTCGACTGGGGGCCCAGCCCCGCTCCGGCCATCACCAACCGCGAGATGCTCTACCGCAGCGCGTTCGAACTGGGGCGCGGGCTGGTGGGCTACGAAGTGCAGAAGATCCAGGCCGCCCTCGACTGGTTCGCCTCCACCTCAACGCGTCCCATGGGCTTGATCGGCTGGGGCGAAGGCGGCCTGCTGGCACTCTACACCGGAGCGATCGACACGCGTCCCCGCAGCGTGGTCGTGAGCGGTTACTTCGACGCGCGCGAAAACCTCTGGCAGGAGCCGATCGACCGGAACATCTTTGGGCTGCTCGAACAGTTCGGCGATGCGGAGCTGGCGGCCATGATCGCGCCGCGATCGCTGATCATCGAGGCGAGCCGCGGTCCGGAGGCGACCCTGGCCGGCGATGGCGGCGCTCCAGCGCGCATCGTCACCCCCGCGCTCGAATCGGTCCGCGCCGAATGGGGCCGCGCGGTGCGGCTGGTCGACCCGCTGAAGCTCAACGAATTCCCCAAGCTGACGATCTCCGGCGATGGCCGCGGTCCCGCCGGCACGAACGAAACCCTGCAGGCTTTCCTGCAGAAACTGAACGTCAACGATGCCCTGCCGAAGCTCACGAACAACCCCACGAACTTGCGTGGCTTCTTCGACCCCGCGCCCCGACACCGCGACCAGATGCGGCAACTGGACCGCCACACGCAGGTGGTGCTCAGCAACAGCGGACGCGTGCGGCAGGAGTTCCTCTCGAAGCTCGAAACCAACTCGCCCGAAGTCTACCTCGCCTCCGCGAAACCCTACCGCAAGTTCTTCGCGGAGGAGGTGATCGGCCGCTATTCGTACCCGCTGGTTGCTCCCCGCCCACGGACGCGGCAGGTGTACGATACCGATCGCTGGCGCGGCTACGAAGTCGTGCTCGACGTCTTCGAGAACATCTACGCCTATGGCGTGCTGCTCGTCCCGAAGGACCTTCAACCGGGCGAGCAGCGGCCGGTCGTCGTCTGCCAGCACGGCCTCGAAGGCCGACCCCAGGATACGATCGGCGTCCAGGGCAGCCACTACTACTCGGGCTTCGCCGGAGCACTGGCCGACAAGGGCTACATCACCTTCTCGCCACAGAACCTCTACATCGGCGAAGACCTGTTCCGCACGCTGCAGCGCAAGAGCTATCCGCTGAAGAAGACGCTCTTCTCGATCATCGTGCCGCAGCACCAGCAGATCGTGGACTGGCTGCAGACGCTGCCGATGGTGGACGACGAGCGGATTGCTTTCTATGGCCTGAGCTACGGCGGCAAGACGGCCATGCGCGTGCCGGCGCTGGTCACCGATTACTGCCTGTCGATCTGCTCCGCCGACTTCAACGAATGGGTCGACAAGAATGCGTCCACGACCAACCCGCGCAGCTATGTCTGGACCGGCGAGTACGAGATCTTTGAATTCGACCTGGGCAGCACCTTCAACTATGCGGAGATGGCCGCCTTGATCGCGCCGCGTCCGTTCATGGTCGAGCGTGGGCACTTCGACGGAGTGGCCGACGACTGGACCGTGGGCTGGGAGTTCGCGAAGGTGCAGAACCTGTATGCGGCCCGGCTGAAGATGCCCAGTCGCTGCGGCATCCACTGGTTCGACGGCCCGCACAAGATCAACGGCGAACGCACCTACGAGTTCCTCGACTACTGGCTGTCGAAGGATCGCAAGGCGGAGGGACAGGCACCCTAGCAGGTCGCCCGGATCTCAGCGCTGGGGCGAACCGCCCCAGCGGGTGTGCGGGGTAGCCCGGATCAGGCCTTCCGCTGCCGCGGCTTGTCGTAGAGGCCGCTGGCCATGGCCAGCACGAGGTCGGCCGAGCGGAAGGCACGGTCGCCATCCCAATCGCCGTCTTGCCACACGGCCTGGCCGATCTTTCCATCTTCATAACGGCCGCGCTGGAAGACCAGCACCAGGTCGGCCGAATTGAACTCGCCATCCAGGTTCGCGTCGCCGGCTGTGGAGCCGACCTCCTCGAACAGCTGGTCCACACCGGAAGGGTCGAGCGGATCCGAGGTCGCGGGATCGAGCGTCCCGGTATCCACCTGGGGTCCGCCGAGCGAATTGAACTGGTTGACCACGGCGAGTACGTCCCGGGGTGACAATTCTCGGTCACCGTTGACATCCCAAAATTCGGTCACCACCGCTTGGTCGCCACCGATCTGCCGCACGACCTGGTCGCCATCCAGCGGACGCGAGCCACCGGCGAGGATCGCTTGGATGACGCGCAGTGCGTCGCCGGGCGAGATCTGGCCGTCGTTGTTGACGTCGGCTGCCAAGTGAGGATTTTGCCAAGCCGCCACCGACTCGGTGAACCGGAAGTCGGCCTCGGCCAGCACCGCTCCGGTCGCCACCGACTGGTAGCGGTAGTAGGTGTCCCCCGCGCGAAGCACCGTCATCAGGCCTGTGGCCGACGATTCGGTGGCCACGGGCACCGCATACCCGGATGACTTGCCAAGCCGGGCATTCAGGTCCCCGGCCGCCGCCGAGACGAACGCTTGGAACGGCTGGATCTCGGGCGGGTCGACCGGTGTCGGAGCGCCGTCGGGACGCAGATCTGCCACCGTCGCGACCGGCACACCGGGCTGGTCCACCTTCATGGCATGGATCGAATCCTCGGCCACGGAATACAGGTAGTCTCCGATGTAGCCGCTGCGCCGCACCGGCGAGTCGTGCG
>JBIIEC010000309.1:0-7569 GCA_044238045.1 Pirellulaceae bacterium
CGTGTCGGTGCGCTGCACGGCAGGCTGGTCGTCAACGCGAATCGTGAGCGTCGATCCCACATGCGTCACCAGCGCCACATGCACCTTGCCGTCGTTCAAACCGGTCACGTTGGAGTAGAGCGTCTTAGAGGGCTGGCCAAAACCGCTGCCCAGGCCGGCCGACAGCTTGCCCTGCGAATTGAGGCTGACACCCCAGTCGTACGAAAAACCGGACGCGCTGGAATCCACGAGGCCGGTGTTCTGGAACCACGGTCCATCGGTGCCGCGCAAGTCCTGGGCGCTGGTGACAAAGGCGACGACGGCGGCGAAATCGGTCGCCGCCGCCAGCGGGTTCTGGCTGGCGCGAACGCGAAACGCATCCTTCTCCACGCTGTCGAACGACACAAAGGAACGACCACCCGCGCCGTTCGTCTTCAACGTCGGCGTTCCCTGCGCCGTGGCCGCGATCCCCGAGACCGCATCCACCCAACTGGCAACCGGCGCCCCATCGTTCAACGTCACCTGGTCGGCCGTCCAATGCCCCACCAGGTCCGCGGCCAGGATACACCGCGACTCCAACGACTCGGAGGCCAGCCAGGTTCGCAACCCTCGCCGCCGTCCGCGTTCGGCTTGCGCCTTCGAATGGCCCCTGCGCGATCCACCAACTCGCCCTGCGTTCAATGCGCCCAACCTCATCGTTTCGATTCCTCTACAACGGATGTCGCCGAATTTCCGTGCCTGACCGGCGCGGCCATTCTAGTCAAAGCCATCGCGCGAATCGAACAAAAAGTCACCGCCGACAGGAACGCGTCCACCGAAATGGTCACCACCCGACCAGAACGCCAAGCGGTCGTTGCCGCTCAAACGCCGGGTGTTCAGAAAATGAAACGCAAGGAGTCGACCGCAAGAGACGCGGAGAGCCGTCCGTGTTCGGACGGATTGAGTCGCGGACAATGCGCCTGGCCGGCGCCCGCGTCGTACGACCGCCGCGCGTGCATCGCGAGACGGTTGCGTGTCTACCTGCTAGGCGCGCATCCGCTACGCGCGAACCTGCCGCGCGGCGTACGATCGTCTACACGCGGCCACGCAGGCTAGGATCCTGCATGCGACACACCTACCAGCCGCGCATCATGCGACGACGCGCACGATTGCTCGGCGGTGGTGCCGGCACATAGAACGTCGGCGGCGCGTAGCCCACGACCGGCGCAGGAGCCGTCACCGGCGGCGCGATCATCGGAGCGTACGTGGCGCTGGGTGCGTACAGCGGACTGGCGGCGGGGGCCGCAAAGTACGTGGGAGGACTCGCCGGCAGATACGTGGTCACCGGCGACTGCCCCACCACAACCGGCGCCGCGGGATAACCTTGGAACCCAGGCGCATACTGCGTGGGCATGCCGGCCACGGGCATCTCCGGTACGACCGGCGCATACGAAGTCACGATCGGCGGACTGTAGGCGGTTACCGCCGACTGCCCCACCGGCATCCACTCCGTGGCATACACGGGAACGGGCGGCACGTCGCGCGAAAGACGCAGCGGCGCCTGGCCGCTCGCCGCGTGCGACGCAGCCAGCAGCAAGGCAGCGGTCGTCGCCAATCGAAGTCGCTGCGTCAACGGCACGCGCAGGTCGAGGAAGCATGTTTGCATGAGCGGAGTCCTTGGGGGGGATAAATTGACGTGCGATAGTCCAAGCGATGCGTAGAAAACCAACTTCGGACGATCCAACGTGCCAATCCGTGTTTTCGCCCACACGGCGCGGCAGCTACGATCCACGGAGGAAGCCTGCCAGCGGCCGAAGCCAGCAGGCGCCGGACGGTTCCATGCGCGGTTGCCAGCATCGCCAGCGGTCCGATCCAGCTGGCATGAGCCTTTCACCCGCGTCGTTCCCCTGCTCATTATCACGGCTATCCCACGCAGGAAAAGCCGGGGGAACGCAAGCCTGCGGGTCCGTCGACCGCTTTCGCATCTCAGTCATGGATCGATTGGAAAAGCTCTTCCATGCGGTCAAACTGGGTCGTCGTGCGACGCTCGTCAAAGTCGGCGTAGATTACCGGCGCGCGACTCGAAACAATGTCCGACTCATCCATCCGCCGCGCCAAGCGATTCATGTCGCTGGCCATTCCCGACCAGAAATCGCCCTTGCGGAAACGCAGTTCCTCGACCCGTTCGCCGCGCGACAGTTTGTGGAGCGTCTCACGCATCGAATAGACCGGTCCCACCATGCGATGACTCAGTCGGATCAGGTCGGCGATCACTACCGGCATGAGGCACATGAGCAGTGAGAGCACCACTCCATGGCGGTCCATGACGGCCCGCACCTGTTGTGACATGGGCTTGTCAAACCCGTCCTGCATTCCCTGCACCGCCAGCAGTCCTCCAAACAGGACGAGCATCACGAGGACGCCGTGCAGCATGATGCGACGCACGAGCGCTCCCTGGACATCCGGGTCGACGAACTGTTGCCTGCGACGTTCAATCTTGGTCTTCGTGTTCATGCATCACCTCGCGGGGGAAGAGAGAACCACCTGCGGCGGGACCTGCAGTCGCCCACCCGGGGAAGGTTACTTCACGTGCGCCCAACAAGGATTCCTCGCGCGTAAATCCTCGACCGCGGCGAGATCACCGCATCACTGTTGCCGGAACACGACATGCGCCGCAAAAAAGAAGCGGCACCAACGGGAACCGCCACGAAAGGCAGGCCACTTGGGAACGCTCGGGTGGTACGAGCCGAACACGCCGCCGTCGAGGCGACGCGAGGATCGGGGACCTAGCGATGAGCGGACTGGGTGGCCGTGCGCTGGCGGTAGTACTTCCAGCCCGGGAAGAAGAAGCAGGCAGCGGCGATGAAGCCGAACTGGTAGTGCGCGTAGTCGGGCCAGCGGGCCATCGGCAAGGAGGTGAGGAAAAGCACGGCCGCCTGGATGTAGAACGAACCGGAGAGGATCCCGGCCTTGATGAGAAACACGGCGCCGCTGGCGATCGCCAGCAGTGGCGACAGCGTCAGCACGGGCAGGTTCATCTGGTATTCAACGGGAAACAGCATGGCGATGCTGACCATGCTGGCCGCCCACACATGGGCGATCTGCCGCTCCACGAACGTCACGGGCCCCATGCTGCGGCGGATGGCCCAGAAGACGGCGGCCCATGCGCCCAACACGGCGGTCCACAACAGGAAGTACGCGATGCGGGATCGCACGCCCACGAGGTACATCGTGTCCGTGAGGAAACAGACGATGAGCAGCGCGAGGCTGTGCCACATCCAGAGCAGTCCCCAGTTCTCGAGGACGGCGGCGTGGTGCGTCTCGCGGAACAGACGCGAGAACACCTGCGACATGCGGCCGCTGTTGGCAGCCAGCGGCTCGTCGTTCAAATAAGCCACCAGGTCGCGTGCCAAGGCGCCGGCCGTAGGATAACGCAGGTCGGGCGGCTTCTGCAGGCAGCGCAGCGCGACCATCTCCAAGTCGCGATCCACCTTCGGGTAGACCGAACGAGGCAGCGGCGCGTCCTGTTCCAGCACCTTCAGCAGTACTTCCATTGGCGAGTTGGCCTGGAAAGGCGCCTGCCCGGTGATGGCATAGTAGAGAATGCCGCCGAGCCCGTAGACATCGGTCGCCACCCCCACCGCTCCCCGATTGCCCGACGCCTGTTCCGGCGCCATGTACGCAGGCGTGCCCAGCACGGCGCCCGTGCGTGTTAGGTTCGTCGCCTCCGTCGTCCGCTTGGCGAGCCCGAAGTCGCTGACGTGCGGGGAGCCATCGCCGTCGAGCAGGATGTTCGATGGCTTCAAGTCGCGATGCAGCACGCCCCGATGATGGGCAAACTCGATCGCCTCGGCCACCGAAGCCATCAGGCGAGCTGCCTTTCGGGGCGGCATCGGACCGCGGCGCAAACGCTGCACAAGCGTCTCGCCGTTCACGAACTTCATGCTGAAATAGAGATGCCCCTCGTGCTCGCCCACTTCGTACACGGGCACGATGCAGGGATGGTCGAGCCGCGCGGCCGCTTCGGCCTCGGCGCGAAACCGCGACTGGTCCGCCGCCGATGCCCACGCACCCCGCAGCAGCATCTTCACGGCCACGACGCGATCGAGGCTGATCTGCCGCGCGCGGTAGACGATGCCCATGCCGCCACGCCCAACCTCCTCCAGCAACTCATAGTCGCCAAAACGATAGGGCAGCTTCAACGAAGACCCGATGGGCAGGTCGGCCGCATCCCCGGCCAGCGATGCCGGACTGTGCGCGCCGACCGCGTCCGCCAGCATCACGGCGCCCCACAGTTCACGCAGCTCGCCACCAAGCTCCCCAAGCTCCCCGGCTTCGCGGTCGATGTCCACCCACTCGCCGCGAGCCGCTTGCTCCGAAAGACGCTCCAGCACGGCTGCCAACACCGTGTCAGTATCGGACATATCCGTCAGGTCGGCGGCTGCGGGCGCGCCAGGAGCGGGAGAAGGGTCCGGCAAGGAGGTGGATCGCTCGCGCTCGTCGTCGATCGCACCGTCGGTCGCCTTCGCGTTGGCTTCGGGAGGGAGCATATCGAAAAGCCGTTACGCCTCGCGGATAGGAAGGGTCGGCCCCAAGTCGGAGACGGTAGGTGCGGTGACTTGACGCGGGAGTGCATTTGGCGGCGCGGATCAGGGAAGCATCGAGCCGCCGTCCTCGTCGCTCGGCTCCGCCAGCAGCTTGCGCAGCTTGCGGATCGCTCGCAGGTAACGCATGCTCGCCGCCGGCTCCGTTAAACCCAGCGTCCGCGCCGCGTCCTGATTCGACAGCTGCTCGAAATGTCTCATCAGCACGATCTCGCGATCGTGATCCTCCATCGTTTCCAAGGCCGCCTGGAACCGCCGCTGCAGCTCCTGCATCGTCGCTGCGGCCGCCGGCGTCAGCTCGGGATCGCACAGCTGGCCCGCCAGCTCCATGGTCGAACGATCGAGCGAAGCCGGAGCCGCCATTGCCTGCTCCCGATCCACACTCCGCTTGCCACTCGC
This sequence comes from Pirellulaceae bacterium, assembly GCA_044238045.1. Classification (GTDB taxonomy): domain Bacteria; phylum Planctomycetota; class Planctomycetia; order Pirellulales; family Pirellulaceae; genus CAZUJM01. The sequence continues at coordinate 4,962 of JBIIEC010000309.1, forward strand.
CCGGTGCCTGCGGTGTGCGTCGATGATGCGGTCGCGAGCCATCTGCCGCAGCCACAGGTGGAACGGCATCGCCGGCGTTGCCAGGTACTGCTCTAACCGCCGATTCGCCTCGATCATCACCTCCTGCACGATGTCGCTGGCGTCGATCCGCTGCTGGATTCGGCGATCCAGTCGCAACTCCACCATCCGGCGCAGCGCATCGCGGTGACGGTCCAGCAGCTGGCCAGCCGCATCGGGCCGCCCCGCCTTGGCCGCGTCGATCAGCTCCTGCGTCTGCTCATTGATGGGCCACATGGTGGTTGGATCCTGGGTCCTGGGTCGCCCGGCTGCCGCGCCCGCCCGCGTGTTTCAACGTCTTGACCGCGACATGTCCGGGGCTGAATACCCCCGATTCTATCACGACTCGTCCTCGAAAACTGGTTTCCCCGGAAACTCTTGGTTACATTCCGATTTCCGGATGACGTCGACGCTCGCTCGGGCGTCCAAGCCTGCCGAATCGGAAGAGTTTGACGGCACACTGCTGGCATTTCGTGCAACCGCAGCGGCCTGCCGACCGCCCGCGGCCTTCGGCCGTTTCACGAGCAGAAGCATGAACGGGTAGACCCCGGGGAGTATCGAGCGGATGAAGTGGACAGCTGGCCTGAGACTGTTGGTTCTGGCAGCCGCCGCTGCGGTGCCCTCCTGCCTGCGGGCCAGCGCCTTGCCGCCGCGGCTGCTGTGGTCCGATCGCGGTGCCAACACGATCCGGGTCTCGCAGCTGGATGGATTCAACGCCCAAGTGCTGGTCGCCGGACTCGGCGAGGCGCGAGGAGTGGACGTCGACGCGGCGCAGGAGTGGATGTACTGGGCCGACAACGGCGCGAACAAGATTCAGCGCAGCCGACTGGACGGATCCAGCATCCAGGATCTTGTCACTACCGGACTGGGCTTTCCCGCCGGCGTTGCCGTGGAAAGCATCTCGGGCAAGCTCTACTGGGCCGACGCGACCAACGCCAAGATCCAGCGATCCAATCTCGACGGCAGCCAGGTCGAGGACTTCATCACGAACCTCGGGAGCCCCTACTTCCTCGCCTTGGACGTGCCGCGCCAACAGATCTACTGGACCGACTACGGAGCACGCAAAATCCAGCGTGCCAACTTCGACGGCTCCCATGTCCAGGACCTCGTCTCCTTTCCGGCCAGCAGCCTGCTCCGCGGCATCGACCTCGACCTGACGCGCGACAAGATGTACTGGACCGATCGCGGCACCGACCTCGTGCAGCGCGCCAACCTCGATGGCACGCAGGTCGAAACGCTCTACAAGATCCCGGCGGCGGGAGTCGACGCGGCTCCGCACGGCATCACCGTCGACGCGGAGAGCCGACATATCTACTGGGTGGACAACGGCACGGTGAAACTGCAGCGCGCCGACCTCGACGGCACGAACGTCCTCGATGTGCTGACGCAGGACAGCGGCCAACTGCAGCGACCCTGGGAAATCGTCTTCCTGCGCCGTATCGACGAACCGAAGCCGGGCGGCTGCGACCTGAATGGCGATGGATTCTGCAGCGTCGACGACATCGACCAGTTGACGCAGGCCGTGCGCAACGGCTCGCAAAATCCCTCCTACGACCTCAACGGCGATCGCCGCATCAACCAGGAAGACCGCGTCGTCTGGGTCGAAGAATCGCAACGCACCTATTTCGGCGACGCCAACCTCGATGGCGAATTCAACACGGCCGACTTCGTTCGCGTCTTCCAGGCGGGCGAGTACGAGGACGTCGTCGCCGACAACTCAGGCTGGTCCGAGGGCGACTGGGATGGAGACGGGGACTTTGGCACGCGGGATCTGGTCTTCGTCTTCCAACGCGGCGGATTTGAAGCGGGCACCCGGCCGATCCTCACGGCCGTCCCCGAACCCGCCTTGGCCACGTCGACCACGCTAATCCTCGGCCTCATCTCGCTGCTATCGCGCCGAAGACGGCGCGCCCGCCGCGGTGACTGACTGGCTGGTCGGCGTCGGGGACCACGATCGGCACATTCGGTGAGCCGACTGCTTGGTCGTCCCCCGGCCTGGGAAGCATATCCGCCAGCGGAACGGGCCTTTACAATGAGCGACCGTCGCGGAACCGAAGGCGTCTACGGCCCGCGCGCGGGCACTCAGGGGAGGATGACAACCCGTTGTCAATCCTCCCTGGGGACATTCCAACGAGGTAAGCCATGAGTCGTTTCTGGATCTGGTGCGTGGTGGTGTTGGCGTGCGAAGTCTCCGTTCCCGCGCGGGCGGAGGAAGCGATAGCGGCGCAGGAGAAGCCGGCGACGGCGCCGATCCAGGCGGGCCTGCAGCCGGAGGCGGCGGCGGCGCACATGACGGCGCTGGAGGGGTTCCGTGTGCAGTTGGCGGCAGCCGAGCCGATGATCCACCAGCCCGTGGCGATGGCCTTCGACCATCGCGGACGACTCTGGGTGGCCGAAGCGTACACGTATCCGATCCGCGCCGAGGAGGGGCAGGGCAAGGATAAGCTGGTCATCCTCGAGGACGAAGACCATGATGGTCGCTTCGACCGCCGCACGGTGTTCGCCGAGGGACTCAACCTCGTCAGCGGTATGGAAGTTGGCTTCGGCGGCG
>JBIIEC010000310.1:0-7539 GCA_044238045.1 Pirellulaceae bacterium
CTGGAAGGTGAGCGTGCCGTTGGCCGGCTGGAAGTCCACGCCGGACGTCGCCGTGACGGGCGAGGTGGCGTAGTTCACCGTGACCGGCGCGGTGGGCGCGGCGGACAGCGTGACGGCGAAGACAAAAGCGGTGGTTCCCGAGTTGCCTTCATCCAGAGCGACGGCCGGGCCGAAGGCGAGCGTGGGGAGTTCAACGGGCATCTCGTATTCGATGGTCAGCACGGGCCGCGAACCACCGTCGGAGTTCTCGCGCGAATTGAATCGCTTGGCGCTCCGCAGCGTCACCTCATCGCCGCGGACGATCCAGCCGAAGTTGCTGGTGGGATCGGCCAGCCAGTCGGTCACATCGGAGGCCATGCCGCTTGAGTTCCATGTGTAGCGACCTTCATCGGCGACGGATGCGGTCGCGGTGGCCGTGGCCGCGAAGTCGCCTCCCGGCTTCTGCCAGCGCGTGGAGGGAAACACGGCATGCGTCCAGGTCGCGTCGCCCGGCAACGCCTCGGTGCCACCGCCCTCTTCATCGGGCGCGTCCGAGCCGCCTTCGCCCCACGCCGCTGACAGACGGTGCAGTGTCGCCGGCTTCGCGCCCGAAATCGTCTTGGTCATCGTCATCCCGAGCGTGGCTTTGACGATGGTCGCCCCCTGTGGTACTTTCGTTCCGACGTCGAACTTCAGCAGGGCACGCCGCAACGTGCCGTTCTCGCGAGGAGCGACTCGTCCAATGAACAGATAGTCCCCGGCTCCGTTGGAAAGCTGCTCGGCGCTGTCCTCGAACAGCGAGTTATCCTGGCTTGGCAGCAACTCCACCGTGGCCAGCAGGTGTTTGGCCTCCAGCGACTCGAAAGGTCCGAGGAGGTTGAGTCGTCGACCCGAGGGACGGCGATTGGAACGCGGAAGAGCATGCATCGTGAATCTCACGGGTCGGGGAGTCGGGGTCAGGATCGACAAGTCGGCCTCCAATTTCTCCATTAGAAATAAAGGTTGCCGCAGCGCGGACGCCCATTCAGAAAAAAAGTTAGAAAAGGCCGACTGATCCCCGCGCCTTGGCGAGTACCGAACCGTAAACACCTTCCCGCGCTAACCCTCCAGAACTCTTCAACTCCAGCGTTTGCCCAATGATCGAACTGATCCTGCCCGGCCACGTTGCGTCGGGGTACCTGCTGCCGGGAACGGGTCCGGACCCGCTGCTGGCCGACGAGCAGTCGCTGGTCGGGGGTGCCGTGCAGAAGCGTATCGACGAAGTGACACGCGGTCGTCACTGTGCCCGGCGGGCACTGGCGGAGTTGTTCCCGCGACTTCCCGCGCACGCAACTGCGGACTGGCGAACGATGGCCATTCCGCGAGGCGACCGCCGCGAGCCGCTCTGGCCGGCCGGAGTCGTTGGCAGCATCACCCACTGCGCGGTGTACGCAGCAGCCGCGGTGGCGTCCGCCAGCGAATGCCGCTCCCTGGGAATCGACGCCGAACCGGACAAGCCGCTTCCCGAAGGCGTGATCCGCAAGATCGCCAGCGAGGAGGAGCAGCGCGCGTTCTCTGAGTTACCGCCGGAAGTTCACTGGGGCCGCGTCCTGTTCAGTGCGAAGGAGGCCATCTACAAGGCCTGGTTCCCCGTGATGCGCCGCTGGCTCGATTTCCACGACGTGGTGCTGGAGTTCGAGCCGGACTCGAACCGATTCCGCACCTGCTTCCGCGACACCGTCCCGCGCCCTGACGAACCGTATGAGGGACGGTTTCTCATTCGCGACGGCGTGATCGTGACGGCCGTGTGCCTGCCTCCTTGTCAAGAACCTTGACATAGGCCCAACTTCCGCCGGTCTGTATTCGACTGCCTTTCGCGCAACGATCGCTGTAACATCCCGCAAAAAGTCGCTTCTTAGTACGAGTTCGCGTGGGGACATCTGGTTCGAGCTTACGATGAGGGAAACCCAAGCGTAAGGGAAGGACCAGACCATGGCAGTTGATGTGGGGCGGCGTAATCGGGGGTCCCGTCTTCGAGTGCGCCGACGCGATGGGTCTATGTGTCCCCCATCGTGGAGGCAGGTGAAGGCTTTCCCGTTCGTCGCCGGCTTCCTGCTGTGGTGGTTCACGCTGCCCACCACCGCCAGTGCGTATTGGCAGCCCTTGCGCCTGGGGGTGTGGACTGGCTCCGGTGCAGCAGCCTACATCCAGGATAACGATCCGCTCGATCTGGATCCGGCGCTGGATTCCATTCGCATCGGAGGAACCCAGGGGGCTCCGCTGGTGGTGGGTGGCTTCGAAGTGAGCGGACACGGCCGCAGTTATCGGCGCGACGGCGTACAGTATGTCACGCTGAGTGACGTTCTGTTGTCTGGCGGAGGTTCGAGCGAGATCCTTCTGCAGCTGTTCCGCGGATACGAGCTTCCCGCCGAAATGTTCGGCTACGCCAGTCATTGGAGTCAGGCCAGGTTCGTGGAGCCGATGCAACCGGAAAACCATGTCCAGGTCTATTCGTCGGGTGGTCTTTTCCACAACGACATCGACACGCACTTTCCCTATCGTGCGATGGGCACCATCGACGGAATCCCGGGCGCGGAGTCGATCGTCTTCAATCCAGTGCCTGATCCTGATGAGGACTTTGCTTACTGGTTTCGAAGGTCGTACTTTACGGGAATCCCGGAGTACTCTCTTTGGACGGAGATGTACTTCAGCGACCTGCGCACGGACTTGCCGAACCATATCCGCTTCGAAAGCGAGATGAAAGTGACCTTCGCCCCGTGGGTCCCCGAGCCGACGTCGAGCCTGATCTGGTCCGCGTTCGGCCTGGCGGGCCTGTCGCTGCGCGGAAGATGGAGCAGCCTTCGAAGTGTGCCCGCCCTGTAGTCGGCACACGCCGTGTGCCGAACCGGGGAGCTTTCTCCCCTGTATCGCCGACCGACGGCCAGCGTGTAACAGCAGTGATGCTTTCGCGTAGCGATCGTCGCGACTCGCCGCAAAAAAGCGAGTCGACGAACGAGTTCGCGCGAGGACATTTGGCCCGAGCGTACGATGCGAGAAATCCCATCGTATGAGGAGGCTCCTGCCATGTCGGTCGATCATGGACTGTGCAGTCCGATTCATGTCCGCCGTTCCACAAGGCGTCCTCGGCCAGGACTCGGTGGATTCCGCGCGCCGTGGAAATCCATCCCGATTGTGGCCACGATCCTGCTGCTGTTGCTCGTTCTCTCCCCCAACGCCCGGGCGTCTTTGACCCTGTGGCTAGGGCGAGGTCCGAATGATGGGGAGGTCGATGACAACGGTCCGCTCGATCTGGACCCAACGGTAGATTCGATTCGCATCGGAGGGTCCCTGGGTCCTCCACTGGTGGTAGAGGGCTATGAAGTAAGTTTGTGGGCCCGTAGTTACCGCCGCGATGGCGTGCAGTATCTCACGCTGAGCGACGTCCAATTGTCTGGGTCAGGGGAACTGATCTATCTGGCGGCAGCTCAGTCGTACGACCTGTCGGTCGAGATGTTCGGGTATGCCAGCCACTGGAGTACGGCTCGATTCGTGGAGCCGATGCAGCCCGAAAGCCATGCGATGGTGACTTCTTCGGGTCTTCTTTTTCACAACGACATCGACGTTCACTGGATTCATGAAACGAGTGGCGTCATCGACGGAGTTCCGGGCTCGGAGTCGATTGTATTTGATCCGGTATTCGATCCTGAAAATGACTATGGCTATTGGATTCGAAAGTCATACTACGATGGCATTCCGAGGTATTTCATCATCACCGAGATGTTTTTCCGTGACCTGCGCACGGACATCCCGAACCATATCCAGTTCGAAAGCGAGATGACATTTCGCTTCGCTCCGTGGATCCCCGAGCCGACGTCGAGCTTGATCTGGTCCGCGTTCGGCCTGGCGGGCTTGTCGCTGCGGCGAAGAGAACCGGCATAAGAGGTTGCCCGCTCTCCAATGCGGTCCTCGCTCGGTAGGCTTGGTCGCCGGTACACTCCGTGGACTGCAGTATTCTCGGCCAATAATCGCATCGAACCTTCGATCGTCTGCATTCTCGACACGACGAGTCTGCCTGAAGACGAGCCGGGCAAGGGTGTGGCGGTAGCCCCGCATCACCCGAGTACCGATTCGTCCTCGCTTATTCAATGGGTCTTGCTGGTTGAAGGAGTACCGGAAACTTCCGGTGCGCGGTTGTTTCCAGCCGCATCCGCATTCGAGTATGCTGTCGCTCTGAGCATTCGCCTCGCATCCATTGTGCTCGGAGACCGCCACTCGTGTCCACGGACCCCTGTCCCTTCTGCCAGCCCGATGAGGCTGGGATCGTCTTTCGGGAGCCGCTGGTCACGGCCTTGTGGGATCGGTATCCGGTGTCGGAGGGGCATCTGCTGATCGTGACGAACCGCCATGTGGCGGACTGGTTCGAGGCGACGCCGGATGAGCAGGCCGCCCTGACGGCCGCGCTGCGGCGTGGACGTGCAGCGATCCGGGAGCGTTTCCGGGCCGACGGTTATAACATCGGCGTGAACAGTGGAGTGGCGGCGGGCCAGACGGTGCCGCACCTGCATGTGCACCTGATCCCGCGGGTGGCTGGCGACGTGGCCGATCCGCGAGGCGGCGTGCGGCAGGTGATTCCGGCGCGTGCTAACTACTGGCAGGAGGCGGCGGCCGGTGTCGACCTGCACTCCGCGCAGGAAGACGGCTCGCTGCTGGTTCGAGGTGGCGAGCATCGCTTGTTGCCGCGACTCTGCCAGCAACTGGATCGCGCGGAGCGTGCCGACTTCGCGATCGCCTTCATCCTTTCGAGCGGCGTGGAGCTGCTGCGCGAACATCTGCGTGACCTGCTGCGACGCGGGGGCCGCCTGCGGATCCTGACGGGCGACTACCTGGGCGTGACCGACCCGGATGCGCTGGTGGGTCTCTTGGATCTGGAGGGCTCGCTGGAACTGCGCGTCTACGAGACCAACGGCGATTCGTTCCATCCGAAGGCCTACCTTTTCCACGGGACGGGGGGAGAGGGAACGGCGTTTGTTGGAAGTTCAAATCTGACAAGGCCGGCGTTGGTGACGGGGCTCGAATGGAACTACCGCGTGCTGCGTTCGGGCGCGGACGAAGGATTCCGGCAGGTGACGGCCGCGTTTGAGGAACTGTTCGCGGACCGGCGGACGAAGCCCGTCGATCGCGAGTGGATCGAGGCGTACCGCGCGCGTCGTCCGTTGGCGCCATCGGCGCGGGTGCCGGAGGTGGTCGAGGAACCGCCGCTGGCACCGCCCGAGCCGCATGCGATCCAGCAGGAGGCGCTGGCGGCCCTGCAGGCCACGCGCGCGGCGGGCAACCAGGCGGGCCTCGTCGTGTTGGCCACGGGCCTGGGCAAGACGTGGCTGGCCGCCTTCGACTCCGCGCGTTCCCAGTTCCGGCGGGTGCTGTTCGTCGCGCATCGCGAGGAGATCCTCGACCAGGCGCTACAGACCTTTCGCCGGATCCGCCCGCGCGCGCGGCTGGGCCTGTACAACGGCCGCGAGAAGACGCCGGATGCGGAAGTGTTGTTCGCGTCGATCCAGACACTGGGACGGGTGAAGCACCTGCGGCAGTTCGCGCGGGATGAGTTTGACTATGTGGTGGTGGATGAGTTTCATCACGCGTCCGCGCGCACCTACCGTCAGCTGATCGACCATTTTACGCCGCGCTTCCTGCTCGGCTTGACGGCCACGCCGGAGCGAATGGACGGTGGCGACCTGTTGTCACTCTGCCAGGAGAACCTGGTCTACCGCAGCGACCTCGTTTCGGGCATTGAAGCGGGATTGTTGTGTCCGTTTCGATATTTTGGCGTGCCGGACGAAGTGGACTACGCGAACATCCCGTGGCGCAGCGCGCGGTTTGATGAACAGGCGTTGACGGACGCGGTGGCGACGACGCGGCGCGCGGCGAACGCGCTGGAGCAGCTGCGGAAGCATGGCGGCCGACGGACGATCGGCTTCTGCTGTTCGCAGCGGCACGCCGACTTCATGGCGGACTACCTGACCAGCCAGGGAGTGCGGGCGGCGGCCGTGCATACCGGCCCGCGATCAGCGCCGCGAGCGACGGCGCTGGAAGCCCTTTCGGCCGGTGACTTGGACGTGCTGCTGGCGGTGGACATGTTCAACGAGGGGTTGGACCTGCCGACAATCGACACGGTGCTGATGCTGCGGCCGACGGAATCGAGCACGATCTGGCTGCAGCAGTTCGGCCGCGGCCTGCGCAAGGCGGAGAACAAGCGGGCGTTGACGGTGATCGACTACATCGGCAACCATCGGACCTTTCTGGTGAAGGTCCGCACGCTGCTGGAGCCGCTGCTGGGCCGACTGGCGTCGGACGTGGAGATCGGTCGCGCGCTGCGGGAGATCCGCGCGCAGACCGCAGACCTGCCGCCCGGCTGTCAGGTGACGTACGACCTGGAGACGATCGAGATCCTGGAGTCGATCCTGCGGAATTCGCGTCGGGACGATGACGCGATCGTGTCATTCTATGAGGATTTCCAGGAGCGTCACGGCACGCGTCCGACGGCGGTGGAGCTCTATCATTCGGGCTACAACCCGCGTGCCCTGGCGAGCACCCATGGATCGTGGACTCAGTTCCTGCGTTCACGGGACGACTTGTCGGAGGCCGAGCGATCGGCGATCGACGTAGCTGGGGACTTCCTGAAGGCGTTGGAGACGACGCCGATGAGCAAGAGCTTCAAGATGGTGACGCTGCTGGCGATGCTGAACCAGGACAGGCTGCCGGGCGAGATCGGCATCGAGGACCTGACGAGTGAGTTTGGCCGTATCCTGCGTCGCAGCAAGTCGCTTCGAGACGAGGCGGGCGAGAATCTGTCGGATGCGACGCAATTGAGAAAACTGATCGTGAGCAATCCGATCGCTGCCTGGACGGGCGGCAAGGGGACGAGCGGCGAGCGGTATTTCGACTACGCGGGTGGACGATTCGGAACGAACTTCGCGGTATCGGCCGCGCGACGCCAGGAGGTCCAGGCGTTAACGCGAGAGATCGTGGACTGGAGGCTGGCCGACTACCTGAACCGTCGAAGCGTCGAAGGTGCCGCGGACGGTTTTCGCTGTCGAGTCCTCCATGCGGGCGGACGTCCGATCCTGAAGCTGCCGGATCGCAGGAATGCGGCCGCGGTGCCTGAGGGCTGGGTCACGATTCTGGCGGGTGACCGGACGTACGAGGCGAACTTCGTGAAGGAGTTCGTCAACGTGGTACGCACGGAGCGGTCATCGGAGCGAAACGAGCTGCCCGAGCTCCTGCAGACTTGGTTCGGCCCCACCGCCGGCCTCCCCGGCACACGATTCGAGGTGACCTTCCAGCAAGAGCCCACCGGCTGGCGAATGAGACCCAGCGGGGGTGGCGATGGGGCGCAAGTCTGGAACCACTACATGCGTGAGGATATTCCTCGCCTCTTTGGCTTGCCATTTAGTACCGCGATCTGGAACCAAGGGTTCGTGGTCCAAGGCAGCCATCTGTTCTTGCTGGTGACGCTTGAGAAAGGTTCGTTAAGCAAGGAGCACCGCTACGAGGATCGTTTTGTTTCCGCGGAGGAGTTCCAGT
>JBIIEC010000311.1:0-7537 GCA_044238045.1 Pirellulaceae bacterium
CGTAGGCCATGTGTCGATCACGGAGGGCGATGCGGGCGCGACGCAGTTGGTGTTCACGTTGTCGCTGGACGCGGCCGCTCCATCCGGCGGGGTGGCGGTCGATTTCGCGACGCAGGATGGCACGGCGACGACGGCCGATGGGGACTACGCAGCCGCTGCGGGCACCGTGACGTTTGCTCCCGGCTCGACGCAGCAGACGGTGACGGTGGACATCGCGGGCGACGATCGCGTGGAGCTGGACGAAACGTTCCAGGTGGTGCTTTCGAATGCGGTGAACGGCACGGTTCCGGCCAGCCCGGCGACGGGGACGATTGTGAACGACGACGCGCTGCGGTCGATTTCCGTAGGCCATGTGTCGATCACGGAGGGCGATGCGGGCGCGACGCAGTTGGTGTTCACGTTGTCGCTGGACGCGGCCGCTCCATCCGGCGGGGTGGCGGTGGATTTCGCGACGCAGGACGGCACGGCGACGACGGCCGACGGGGATTACGTGGCTGCTTCGGGCACGGTGACGTTCGCTCCCGGCACGACGCAGCAGTCGGTGACGGTGGACATCACGGGCGACGATCGCGTGGAGCTGGACGAGACGTTCCGAGTCGTGCTTTCGAATGCGGTGAACGGCACGGTTCCGGCCAGTCCGGCGACGGGGACGATCGTGAACGATGACGTGCTGCGATCGATTTCGGTAAGCGACGCGTCGATTGCGGAAGGCGATGCAGGCACGACGCAGCTGGTGTTCACGGTGTCGCTGAACGCGGCCGCTCCATCGAGCGGAGTGACGGTCCGCTACGCCACGGCCAATGGTACCGCGACCGCTGCGGGGAATGACTACCAGATCGCTTCGGGCGTACTGACGTTCCTGCCGGGTGAGACGCAGCGAACGGTATCCGTCGCGGTGGTCGGCGATCGGATCTTTGAAGCCAACGAGACGCTGCAGTTGAGTCTGACGAGCCCCGTGAACGCGACGTTGCTGGATGCCCTGGGGGTGGGAACGATCGTGAACGATGATATCCGCCCGGCGATCCGGATTGCCGATGTGACGGCGTTGGAGGGGAACGTGGGCGTGACGACGCTGGTGTTTCCCGTGACGTTGAGTTCCCCGGCGTTGGCGGGGGGCGCGACGGTGCGGTGGACCACGGCGGACAGCACGGCCACGCTGGCCGGCGCGGACTACGTCGCGGCTTCCGGAACGCTGGCGTTTGCCGAAGGCGAAGTCGCCGGCGAGATCCGCGTCGATATCCTCGGGGACACGGTCGTGGAGGCCACGGAACGAGTGTCGGTACGGTTGTCGGCGGCCACGAATGCCACGATCGGCGACAGCCTGGGCGTTGGGAATCTCGTGAACGACGACCTGATCGTTTCGGTGGGCGACGTGAGCGTGGTGGAGGGTTCGACGGGCCGCAGGAAGTCGGTGCTGTTCCCGGTAACGCTCTCGGCCCCAGCTCCCGTGGGAGGCGTGGCCGTGACGTTCGCGACGGCCGATGGCACCGCGGTCGCTCCGTCCGACTACACGGCTCGCCAGGCAACCCAGACGATCGCGGCCGGTCTGACGTCGGGCACCCTGTCCGTGACGATCCAGTCGGACCGGGTGGCCGAGTTCGACGAGACGTTGCTGCTCAATCTCGTCCGCGTGACGAACGCGATCCTAGGCAACTCGCAGGGCGTGGCCACGATCGTGAACGATGACGCGGGCACGTCCGCCGCGTCTGCGCCGACCGGTGTGACGGGAGGCACGGGGCCGTCCATCTGGCTCAGCGGTTCGCTGGTCGCCGCCGCGCTGCCGCTTTCCCCGGCGACGTCAACGCGGCAGGCGGGGCAGTCGCGCGAGGGCACGGGGGATGTGGGGCAGTTCGCGAACGCGTCTCCCGTCGCCGGCGAGTTGGTCGTGCCTGCGGGGGCTGACGCGCAGCACGCATGGCTGGCGGTGCCTTCGCCAGCCATGCCAGCGTCTTCGGCTGGGAAGTCGTCGCAGGTTGACGGCACTGATTCAGCGACTGATGGCCCAGCGACTGATGGCACCGTTCTGGAAAAGCCCATCTCGAATCGGAACGCCGCGGTCGACGCGGTGTTCGCGACACTCTAGTCGCCCAACGAGTCGCTTCAGCGGGCTCGTTGGTCTCTTCTGCGGCTTATCTTCCCGGTCGGGGTCTCGTGCTGCCATGGGCGGTTTGCGGACCTCCGCGCGAGAGGGGGTAGAGTGGCCAGCAGGAGGAAAAACACTTGTTTCGGGCGTCTTTGACGGCAGGTTGCGTTAAGGTGTATCGATTGGGCGGTCGATATCAGTGGCAGGGTATTGCGCGATCGTAGCGATCGTGCCGACCGGAACCTGCGGGGACCGGCTGTACCCTGGGATGGATTCTGTAGCCAAGGCGAACCCAAGAATGCACGGTCAACGCTCCCGAGCCGCGAACGGTCTCTTCGCAGTCGCCACCCTGGGGCTGATTGCCGGGGGTGCTGGTATCGGATGGTTGCTGGACCCGGCGCGCCGGGAAGCGGCGGCGGTGTTGACTGAAACGAACACGGCGGCGGAGCCGTTGGCGAGCCGTGCGGATGCGGCGAAGAACAGCCGGTATCTCGACCTGGTCTCCTTCCGTCGCGCGGAGGGAGACGAGCGGACTCGTTTCGCGGATCTTGCCCAAGCGAGCGACCAGAAAGCCCCGGGTGGCGAAGGAACGGCCGCCGTGGTCGGGCAAGAAGCGGTGGAGATTGAGGCACCGCCAAGCCCGCCAAGCCCGCCAGTGGCCAGCGGTGATCCGGCGGACGCGATGATTCGCCTGCCGAGTACGAACCAAGAGCAAGAAGCGGACACGGCGGACGCAGAGTCGGGCGAGGTGGCGCCGGTTCCCGGAACCAACGACTCGTCAGTGCCGATTGCGAATGAACAGGCAGGCGACGCAGCGAACGGAAGTGTGGTAAGCGCCGACGGTGACTCGGGCGAGGAAGCCACCGCCACCGACGAAGATTCCGCCGCTGAAAACGCAGGCCAGGATGGGGACCAAGACGCGGAGGGCGATGCGGAGGAGGTCGCAGGCGCGTCGGAGGCGGGCGACGAAGAGATGTTGCCGCCGGTCGAGGGCGACACCACGCGGATCATGCTCAACTTCCAGGACGCTCCTTGGGATGTGGTCCTGAAGCGACTGGCGGAGGAAGCGGGCTATGCGGTGCAGTTGGATGTGCTGCCGCCCGGCTCGTTCACCTACCTGAGTTCGAAGCCGATGACGCTGTCGGAGGCGATCGACCTGTTCAATGGCTACCTCTATTCGAGCGGCCACCTGATCATCCGCAAGCAGAACCTGATCTCGGTGGTGAAGACGGAGGAGCCGATCCCGTCGCATCTGATTCCGATGATCATGCCGGAGGAGCTTGGGGCTTACGGCAGGAACGAGCTGTTGAGCATGGAGGTGCCGCTGAATACGATCGACCCGGTTGCGGCGGCCGCCGAAGTGAACGGACTGCTGAGTCCGCTGGGCCGCGCGATCCCGCTGCCTTCGGCGCAACGCATCGTGGTTACCGATTTCGGCCAGAACCTGCGGCAGCTGTATGAGATGCTCTGGTCGCGTGAAAGCGATCCGCTGAATCCGCCCCAGGTGGTCTTCAAGCTGAAGAACTCCAAGGCGGAAGATGTGGCCAAGGCGATCAACGACTACTTCGCCACGCAGCGCGCGTCGTTCAGCGGATCGGCGCAGTCCTCGCGGCCGGCGCTGGCGGCGGGCCAGGTCGGACCGGGCGTGGTCCAGGCCTCCGGTACGGTCAGTTCGGGGGATGGCCTCGCGATCCCGGAACCCACCTCCAACAGCATTCTCGTGAACGCGACGACGCTGCAGATGGAGAAGATCCGCCAGATCATCGACGAACTGGACTGCATCCCGCCGCAGATCGTCATCCAGGCGCTGCTGGTGGAAGTGGACCTGGGCAGCGTGGACGAGTTGGGTGTTGAACTCGGCGTGCAGGACTCGGTGCTGTTCGACCGCAGCGTGGTCGACAACCTGGTGACGGTGACCGAGACGGTATCGAACCCGGCCACCGGCATTGCCACGACCAACCAGTCGATCATTTCCCAGACAGCCGATCCCGGGTTTAATTTCAACAACAAACCGCTCGGCAACAACATTGCGGCGAATCCCTCCAAGGTCGGTTCGCAGGGCTTGGCGAACTTCGCGGTGGGACGCGTCAACGGCGACCTGGGCTACGGCGGCCTGGTCCTGTCAGCCGGGTCCGAATCCGTGTCGGCACTGCTGCGGGCCCTGTCGGCTCGTCGCAAAGTCGACATCCTCAGCCGCCCGCAGGTGAGGACTCTGGAGAACCAGCCCGCGGAGATCCAGATCGGCCAGCAGGTGCCTGTCGTGGATGGCGTGACCGTGACGCCGGTGGGCAGTGCCAATCCCGTGATCCGTCAGGACCAGGCGGGGTTGATCCTGAAGGTGGTGCCGCGCGTCAGCGCGTTTGACGAGGTGGTGATTGAGGTCGAGGCGGAGAAGAGCGAGTTCAACACGACGCCTGGCTCGGGCATTCCGATCTTCACCGACGCCACGACGGGCAACGTGATCGAGGCGCCCATCAAGAACGTCTCCAAGGCCTCGACGATGGTCAGCTGCATGGCGGGGCAGACCATCATCCTGGGTGGCATGATCAGCAAGGGTACGAACATTGTCGAGCGGAAGGTTCCGCTGCTCGGGGACATCCCCGTGGTCGGATGGCTGTTCCGCTACGACTACGAACAGGTCGGTCGCAAGGAACTGCTCATCTTCCTGACGCCCCAGGTGATTCGCAGCGCGCGAGATTCGGACCTGCAGACGGCCAAGGAAGCGCGCCGCATGCACCTGCCCATCGAAGACACCAACCAGATCCACGGCCCGAACCCGGCCGCTCCGGAGAAGTTCCAGCCGCGGGGCATGAAGTATCCCGAGTGGCCTTGGTTCCACCGGAAGAAGAAGTCCGAGGTCGTCATCGAGGAGGCTCCGGTGGTCTCGGACCTCTTCCCCAGCGAGTCGTACCCAGTCGAGGGTTCGGTGGTAGAACCATTGGGCGAGGGGATTCCCGGCGGTGGCGAAAGCACGCCGCCGGCAGGGGAAGAGTTGCCCGCGCAGCCGTTCCTCGAGAAACGAGAGCCGCAACTGCCGGTCGATGAGACGACCAGATAACCGGTGGTGATTCAATCCGTTGACGCCGGTATTTTCCCTTGGCCGTTCTCTCGGCCAAGGGAGCATCGGGGCGTGGATGTCTCCATTCTTGAGCATCGCGCCAACCCATGCCTGAAGTCGTGGGATGACGCCACAACTTCACTCGGTGAACGTCCCTGGTCGCAGGTTCCGTTTTCCAAAAGGAAAGCGTTTGAAACGCTGCCGGCGCGCTGCTGCACGACGCGCCACTGGTCAAGTTGGCCACATCTTCAATAGTGAGTCGCCAACTGGTTCCTAGCATGACGCGAGTGTCGAGTTTTTTAAACTTGGCAACACGCGTTGTCTCGCTTCCTTAGCCAGGGAAGAAATGAATTCGTTGGACGTCGCGCCGAGGTCCGCTGATGAATTTTTGGACAACTTGCGCCGCTTGAACGAATCTGAAAAGAATGGTCGTTGCGAGCAAGTAGAAGTACGGTTATATCGTAGGCGTGACTGCTCGACGCGATGCTCGCGGACAGGGGATGCGACCGGGTTTTTAGAGTTAGATTGCCCGCCCTCACACAGGCGCGGGTGACTTCGGGAACCCGAGGATGTCAGGTCCATCCAAGGCGTGGTCCTACGCCAGTCTTGCATAAGTCTAGGCGATTTTGCGCGCTCAGTCACGGCGAGGCTTCTGGGGAGGCTTCTGGAATTTGAAACGTTGAGAAACATTCTGGGGTGTTGGAAATGGGAAAGCGAAAAAAGTGGTTCGGCCTGTCTCGTCGAACATTCTTGGGGTCGTCTCTCGTCGCACTGGGCGGAGGTTCCTGGGCGAATGCGAATCGGTCTGCGGACAAGAAGCTTGACGAAGATCGCGTGAAGGAGAAGGTTCCGTTTAAGAACGGTCCCCAGGTGAAGCCCGATCCGGCACCCGCGGCCGCGAAGACGCAGCCCAAGGTCGTGAAAGGCAACGGGGCAGGGGTCGTGCGACCCGGGGCGACTCCCTTTCGCATCACTCCTTTCATCCAGGACCTGCCGCTGCCGCCGGTGATCAAGCCGGTCGCCATTGGTACACCGCCCTGGGTTCCCGGCGACGTGCATCATGGAATCGCTCCGGAGTTCTCGCGACTCAAAGAATGGGAGCAGCTGCCGACCAAGTACTACGAGTTGGCGGCGCGTGAAGCGTTGCATCAGTTCATACCCGGCGTGGACACGCCGGTTTGGGCCTACAATGGCATCGTGCCGGGGCCAACGTTCCACGCGAAGATCGGGGAGCCCTGCGTTGTGCGGGTAACGAACCGGTTGCCCGTGGAAACCTCGGTGCACCTGCATGGCGGGCACACGCCGGCCCATGCGGACGGCCATCCGGAGTTCTACGTGCGGCAGGGAGAATCGCGCGATTACTTCTATCCCAACTGCGTGCCGCTGCACCAGGGCGAGCCTGACTACAGCGAGTCGGTCTCGTCGTGTTGGTACCACGACCATGCGATGGACATTACGGCCCACAACGCGTACATGGGCTGCGCCGGGTTCTTCCTCTATCAGGACGACCTCGAGTCCTCCTTGATCGACTCCAACGTGCTGCCGCAGGCAGCGTACGACGTGCCGATGGCGATCGCCGACCGGGCGTTCAATGCGGACGGGACGATGTATTACGACTTCCTCGACCACAATGGGATGTTGGGCGACACGTTCATCGTGAACGGTGCGGTGCAGCCGCGGTTCGTCGTGGAGCGTCGGAAGTATCGTTTCCGGATTCTTTGTGCCTCCAACGCTCGCGTGTTCACTCTGCGGCTAAGCACGGGGCAGCCCTTCCTGCAGGTGGGTAACGACGCCTGGCTGCTTCCCTTCGCCATGCTGCGTCCCGAACTTCTGCTGACCCCTGCCAAGCGGGCGGATGTGATCATCGACTTCACGAACGCTCCGGAAGAGGTGTTCCTGGAGAACTGGATGCTGCAGGATGACGGGCGAAAGCCGGATGGGATCGCGGACCGACCGACTCCGCTGGTGAAATTCGTCGTCCAGGGTGCACCGGCTCGCAACGACGCGACCGTCGACGTCAATACGCCGCTGCGGCCGCACATTCCGATCCTGCCTGAAGAAATCGAGTTCACGCGTGCCTTCAACTTTGGACGCAGCCAGGGCGTGTGGACGGTGAACAACGAACTGTACGATGGACAGCGAGTCGACGCGGTGCCGCGCCTGGGCTCCGCGGAACGCTGGATCCTGCGGAACAGCAGCGGTGGTTGGTGGCATCCGATCCACATTCATCTGGAGTCGCATCAGATCCAGCGGGTTAACGGTCGAGCACCCGATCCCTGGGATCGCTTCAAGGTCGACACGTCGATCCTGGAAGATGGAACGGAGATCGAGGTCTTCATGCGGTTCAGGACATTCCAGGGGCCGTTCGTGTTCCACTGCCACAATCTGGAGCACGA
>JBIIEC010000018.1:0-26427 GCA_044238045.1 Pirellulaceae bacterium
CCGACTGCCGCGCGAGGTGACGGCCCAGGAGATCAAGGACGTTCGACTCGTCGCGCGTTTCCAGCAGCCGGAGGAGTCCCTGGCCGAGGTGCGAGCCAGCTCAGGGCCGTTCGTGCTGGAAGTGACCGCTGCCAGTCCCTAGCCCGGCCAACGGCAGTGACGGCCAACGGCCGGAAGGCTGACAACAAGAAGGCTGACAGGTAGGCAACAAGGAGTGCTGCCGACATGAGGATCATGGAGATCATCTCGGGTCGCTCGATCAACGGCGCGATCATCGTCTGCCTGGCGACCGCTCGCGCGCTGCGAGCGCGGGGACACGAGGTGACGGTCGTCTGCCGGCCGGGCGCCTGGATCGCCGAACAGCTGAAGCACGACGACATCCACGTTGAGCAGTGCGAACTGCGGCGCTGGCCGCCTCGCGACCTGCAGCAGGTACTCGGCGTCATCCGCGAGCGGTCGATCGACGTCCTGCACACGCACATGAGCAGCGCGCACTTCTTTGGCGTGCTGCTGAAGAAACTGTCGGGCACGCCCTGCGTGGCCACGGCCCACAATCGACTCTTCCAGCTGCACTGGGCCTTCAACGACTATGTGATCGCCGTCTCCGACGCCGTGCGCCGCTACCACCATCGCTACAACTTCGTACCGAACCGTCGCATGGAGGTTGTGCACAACTTCGTGGACATTGCGCGTTTCGCGCGGGTCCGCCGCGAGGAAGGCCACGCGGTGCGGCAGGAACTGGGCATTCCGGCCGACGCCCGCCTGTTGACCGTGGTCGGCGATGTGATTCCGCGCAAGGGCCTGCTCTATGTGGCCCGGGCCTTGCCCGTACTCCAACGGCAGTTCCCCAACATCCACCTGCTCTCGCTGGGCACCAACAAGACCGAATACGGCGACCAGATCCGCCAGGAGCTGGACACCCTGGGCTTGGCGGGACACGTGACCTGGGGCGGCCTGCGGCGCGACGTGAAACGCGTGCTCGCCGCCACCGATGTGTTCGTCCTGGCCAGCGTCGAGGAAGCGATGGGGATCGCGATCCTGGAGGCGATGTCGGCGTCGCTGCCCGTGGTGGCCACCAACGTGGGCGGCATCCCGGAATGCGTGACGCATGGAGAAACAGGCCTGCTGGTTCCGCCGGCGAATCCCGCCGCGCTGGCCGAGTCGATCCAGCAGCTGCTGGCCGATGAAGCAATGCGAGCACGCTTCGGAGCGCGCGGCCTGGAGATCGTTCAGCAGCGGTTTTCCCAAGATGCCTACACGCTGCGCGTCGAGGAGATCCTGGAACGCTTCGCTCGCAAGGCACCGATCCGGGCCAGCGCCTGAGCCAGCGCACGCCATCTCGCAGCCAACGCACGCGTGTGCCAACTACATGTCACCCTAGAGCGCGCTGTCGAAGCTCGTCGCGACCGGATCGCATTCCGTCGCCATGTCGCCTCGAGTGTCTCGCGAGGCACGGGCTCGCTCGTCGATCCGCGGCGTGGGCCGATGGCGGCCGCGAGCGTCTTTGCCGCGGGGCTCCCGCCAGACGTACCAACTGGTTACCAGCGCGATGGCCGTCGTGATGACCACGAACATGGTGGGGTAGGGCGGCAGGCCGAAGCGTTCGGCGAAGTGCAGCAGCGACCCGATGGCGGGCTGGCCCAGCATGGAGCCGGCGTCGAACATCGTCAGCATCCAGGCGGTTGCCAGTCCCCGGTAGCGATTCGGGAACGACGTGCTGGCCGCCGTCATCGCCGCCGGAAAGACGAATGCGTGCGCGATGCCGCCGAGCACGGCCGGCAGCATCAGGCCGCGTTCGGATCGCACCAGGAGAAACGCCAGCAGGTGCAGGCAGAGGAAGATCATGCCTGTCGTGACCGTGTTGCGCACGCCCCAGCGATCGGGCAGTTTCCGCCCCAGCACGCGTGAGAGGAAGGCGACGGCCGAATACATGACAAAAAAGGTCTGCGTGCCATCCACGCCCAAGCGATCGGCGAAGGGCCTGAGGAACGAGAAGGGCATGTTGATGCCCATGCCCATCGCCACGCCGATCAGCAGCACGGGGCCGGGATGGTAGCGTCGCAGCAGCCAGCCGAGAGGAACCGGGCGGCGGCTGGTGCGCCGATGGGGTCCCGCCGTCCAGCGTCCCACGACCGTCGCCGCCAAGGCCACGCAGGCGGCCACCAAGGCACAATAAAACATGCGATCCACGGGCGTGCGGCCGCCGCCCGGCAGCGAGAACAGGTAGTCGCCAAGCATCGGGCCCAGCGCCATGCCGATGAAGCCTGAAGACCCCAACGCGCCGATCGTCGCGCCGATCTGGTCGGCCGGAGCCCGCAGCGACACGAAGACGATCGACGAGCCGAACGCGCCGGCGAGGCTGGTAGCGTACAGCATCCGCAGGCCATAGATCTCCAGCGAATTCACGCCGTCAACACCAAGATGGCCGACCAGGCTGAGGATCACTCCCAACTCCGACACGATCCACGTGTTGGCCGCGCCGTACCGGTCGACGCACAAGCCGATGACCAGCCGCATCACCACGGCTCCCACCATGCCGATACCCACGATCCAGCCCAGTTCGTACTCCGACCCGCCCAGGTGTTCGACGAAGTCCGAATACCGGAACAGCAGGCTCACGCCCAGCATGAGGCTGGTATTGGCCACATAGGCACACCAAAAGGAGCCGCCGAAGGGCCGGTCGTTTCGCGTTGCTGCCACCGTTCGCTGCCTTCCCCGTTGCCCCTCCGTCGCCAAGACCCCACCTAGCATAGTGGACTCGCCCGGGACGCCCAAGGCGAATTCGCCAGCGGGCCGACAGGCGAGGGCGGCGGCGAGTCCGGACCAGGGTTGCTCCATTACCATCTCGCTTCGTTACAATCCCAGGAACCGCCCCCGCGCACCCGACCGCTGGAGTTCCGCATGAAAAGCTTCGAGGCTACCGAGAAATTCTTCAACGACGCCGCCGATCGACTGCAGGTGACCGATGCGATGCGCACCCTGCTGCTGACGCCCAAGCGGGAGGTGCAGGTGCAGGTGGCGGTTGAGATGGACGATGGGTCGATTCGCACGCTCATCGGCTATCGCGTCCAGCACGACAACGCGCGCGGGCCCTACAAGGGTGGACTCCGCTACCATCCCGAAGTCAACCTGGACGAAGTCCGGTCGCTCGCCTCGCTGATGACCTGGAAGACGGCCGTGGTCAATATTCCCTACGGCGGCGCGAAAGGTGGCATCGCCGTTGATCCCCGGCTGCTCAGCCGCCGTGAACTGGAACGCGTGACGCGCGCCTTCATCGACCAGATCCACGACATCATCGGGCCCGACAAGGACATCCCGGCGCCCGACATGGGCACGAACGCCGAAGTCATGGCGTGGATCATGAGCCAGTACAGCCGCTACCACGGCTTCAGCCCGGGTGTCGTCACCAGCAAGCCGGTGGAGCACTACGGCATGCCGGGGCGCGAGGAAGCCACTGGCCGCGAAGTGGGCATCCTCACCATCAAACTGGTCGGTCGCCTGGGACGTAAACACCCGGAAACACGTGTTGCCATCCAGGGATTCGGCAATGTCGGCCTGCACACGGCCAAACTGTTGTCAGAGGCCCAGTTTCCGATCGTGGCCGTCAGCGATGTGGGCGGTGGCCTGTACCGCGAGGGCGGCCTGCCCATCGGCGACCTCATCCGCCACGCACTCGCCAACCGCGGGTCGCTGGAAGGCTATCGGGACGCCGATCGCATCACCAACGAGGAGCTGCTGGAACTGGATGTCGAAGTGCTGATCCCGGCCGCGATCGGCAACGTGATTCACGAAGGCAACGTCGACCGGATCCGGGCCCCGTTCATCGTCGAAGCCGCGAACGCTCCCACCCGACCCGAGGCCGACGCGCGACTCCATGAACGTGGCGTGCTCATCCTGCCGGACATCCTCGCCAACGCCGGCGGCGTGTCGGCAAGCTACTTCGAGTGGGTTCAGAACCGACAACACTACCAATGGAGCCTCGATCGCGTGCGGCAGGAACTGGACGCCCTCATGGCTCGCGCCTTCGAGGATGTCTGGGACACGGCCCGCGAGCACCAGGTGAGCCTCCGCGTGGCCGCCTTCATGAACGCCATCCGCCGGGTACAGCGGGCGACCGAATTGGAAGGCTACATGTAGCAATCAAAGCATGTAGCAATCAAAGCCCGCACGAAGGAACCGTGCCCCGCCGCTCCCTTGTGGCCAGTGAATACGTGGTGAAAATCTCGCGAAGACCGAGAAATTCGTTGACGATGGGCTAGG
Organism: Pirellulaceae bacterium; assembly: GCA_044238045.1. Classification (GTDB taxonomy): domain Bacteria; phylum Planctomycetota; class Planctomycetia; order Pirellulales; family Pirellulaceae; genus CAZUJM01. The sequence goes on from JBIIEC010000018.1 coordinate 4,261, forward strand.
AGCCGCATACTTTGATGGTCGCGCCGGGCTTCGGCCAAGCGGCATTGAGCAGAGAGAAGCAAGAGAACGGTAGAGAGTAGATCATTCTCGACTATCTCATTGAGATCTTCGACATCCTTGGTTCGTATGCATTCTATCTGGAGACATGCACCATGCCTCGAACGTCCCTTCGCAAGCAACTGCTGGCCGCCGCAATGCTGCTGGCGGGAGTCCCCTTCACCGCCGAGGCGGGAGATATCGTTCCGTTCGGCGCGAAGTGGAGTTACCTGAATCCGTTGACCAGCGCCGCCGATCCCGCCAAGGCCGATGCCACCTTCGACGCCAACTGGTTCAAGCCCTCGTTCAACATGAACGGCGCCAACAAGTTCAGTGGGCCTTCGGCGGAACCGTTCGTGCGCGGCACCCCGGACAACGTCGCCATCGACGCCTTCGATCCCGCTTCGCCGAACTTCCTCCGCCCCGCCGGCACCTTCATGGAACTGCCCGCGACTCCCGGTCGCTTGACGAGCTACTTCCGCACCGACTTCACGACGACCACGACCCTGAAGGACCTCGGCATCGAGTTCCTGGTGGATGACGGCGCGCGGATCTACCTGGATGGCAAGGAAGTTGCCAGCTACAACTGCTGCTTGACTGCCACGACGGGCGGCACGATCGTGCCGCTGGGTACGCCCACGAAGTATACGGATGTCGCGCTCGCGTTGGGTAACGAGCGGCTGTACCAGGTTCGGCCCGTGATCTCATCGCTGGCCCCCGGCAAGCACACGCTGGCCGTCTCGATCCACCAGCAATCCGGCTCCTCCAACGACATGGGCTTCAGCGCCCGACTTGTCGACGGCTATGCCTTCAACACGGTCATCCCCCAGGAGTCCACCTACCAGTACAAGATTGGCACCGAAGAGCCATCCGGTGGCAACACCGACTGGGCGAAGGCGACCTTCAACGACAGCGGCTGGAGCTCCGGACAGGAACCGTTCGGCTATGAGAATGAAGCCGGCAATCCGCAGGCGGAGATCATCAAGACCGAAGTGCTCGATATGTACGAAACCTACTCGTCCCTCTACCTGCGCAAGCAGTTCACGGTTGACGACGTGGCCAAGTACACGGACCTGTCGCTAACGGCCGACTACGACGACGGCTTCATCGCCTACATCAATGGCACCGAAGTCGCTCGTCGCTCCGTCCCCGGCGCCATCGGTTCCTTCGTGGCGTTCGACAAGTTCGGCAGCAGCCATGAGTCGACGAACAACAGCGGAGCGTCTCCGGAAACCATCTCGATCAGCCTGTCCAAGCACCCGGGCCTGCTGAAGACGGGCGGGAGCAACGTGCTGTCCATACAGGCCCTGAACTCGGAACTCGGGAGCTCCGACTTCTTCCTGGGCCGCTTGAGCCTGTCGCTGTCGGGCGCTATTCCGTCGTCTGCCAAGCCCGGTGACTTCAACGCCGACGGCAAGCTGGGCATCGACGATCTCGACGCGCTCTCCGGCGCCGTGCGTTCCGGCTCGAATCCCGCTTCCTACGACGTGACGGGCGACAAGCTCGTGAATCAGGACGACCGGCTGAAGTGGGTCAACGAACTGAAGAACACCTGGGTTGGCGACACGAACCTCGACGGTGAGTTCAACCCGAGCGACTTCATCCTCGTGTTCCAAGCCGGCCAGTTCGAGGACTCCACCCCGAGTAACTCGACTTGGAGCACGGGTGACTGGGACGGCAACGGCGACTTCACCACGACCGACTTCGTGCTCGCCTTCCAGGGGGGCGGTTACCAGATGGGCCAGCGTCCCGGTGGCCCCGCAGCGGCCGTGGCGGCCGTACCCGAACCGGCCAGCGCCGCGCTCCTGGGCCTCAGCGCCCTGGGACTGCTTGGCCTGCGTCGCCGCCGGTAGTCGGCACAGGAGCGGCCCAGGCCGCTCTACCCGTCCCCTCCTGCACCGAGTGACACTCGCATGTCACTCGAGGGGAACCATCCGCCGGAGACGACCGCCCGGGCCGCGTGTCGTCTCCGGCTTTTCTATTTCTCCGCCTCCCTCTCTGCGGACTGCGGACGGGACGCCGGTCGCGCAAGCCCTGGCGCCTTTGCCGCCGATTGCGGACAGGCCCGCCAGGACCGGCCCCTCAGGCCAGAACCGCACGGGCCGACCAGATCAAAATTGACAAAGGCCCGGGCGACGGTCACGATGGAGGCTCCCTGGAGGTATCCAGCATGGCCCGCCCAGAAAATTCCCGCCCCAAGCTGCTCGCCACCCTGCTGCTCGCCACCTCGCTGATGGTGCTCGCGCCGAATCGCGTTTGCGCGGAGCCAGGCCCGGCTGCCGACGGATCGCAGGTCGATGGCGCGGAGGACTCTTTGTTCGCCCGTGAAGTCGCTCCCATCCTCCGCGCGCACTGCGTGCGCTGCCATGGGGAGCAGCGGCAGGAGTCGGAACTGCGATTGGACGAGGCGGCGGGAGTGACACATGGTGGTCAGCGGGGCGCGACGCTGGTGGCCGGCCAGCCTGCCGAGAGTCTGCTGTGGCGCGTAGTGGCCGGTCAGGAGGCCGATCTGCAGATGCCCCCCGAAGGTCCGCCGCTGTCGGCCGACGAACAGGCGGCGCTCGCGCGGTGGATCGAGCAGGGGGCCACCTGGCCTGCGAACGTCGCGCGTCTGGAGGCCCCGACCCTTCCAGAACCCGGCGCCAGCGAAACGGCCCGCAACTATTGGGCCTTCCGCTCGCCGCAACCCACGCCTTCGCCCGCAGTCGCGCAAGACGCGTGGTCGCGCAACGACATCGACCGCTTCATCCTGCAGCAGGCGCGATCGCTGGGCACGTCGCCCGCTCCCGAAGCCGACCGCCGCACGCTCGCCCGTCGCCTCTACTTCGACCTCATCGGCCAGCCGCCCACCTGGGACGAAGTGCAGGCCTTCGTGCAGGACGACGATCCGCAGGCCTACGAGCGGTTGGTGGAACGATTGCTGGAGCGACCCGAGTACGGGCAGCGATGGGCGCGCCTGTGGCTGGACCTTGTGCGCTACGCGGAGTCCGACGGCTTCAAGGCCGATGTCTACCGGCCGCACGCCTGGCACTTCCGCGACTACGTCGTCCGCTCACTGAATGCCGACAAGCCGTATGACCGATTCGTGCAGGAGCAGATCGCCGGGGATGAGCTGTTTCCCGACGACATGGACGCGCGCGTCGCCACGGGCTACCTTCGCCTCTGGCCGCTCGAAGATAACCAGAAGGATGTCGAACGCCAGTGGACGCTCGTGCTGCAGGATGTCACCGAAGTGACTTCCGAGGCCATGCTGGGGCTGGGACTGCGGTGCGCTCGCTGTCACGACCACAAGTACGATCCGATCTCCCAGCGCGACTACTATCGACTGCAGGCCTTCTTCGCCGCCATGCTGCCGCGAGACGATCTGTCGATCCCCGGCAATGGCGCGGCCGCATCGCTGTTGCAGCTGGAGCAGCAGACGCAGCCGATCCGTCGCGAAATGCGATTGATGGAACAGACGCTTGTCGCCAGCCGCAAGCAGGTGATCCAGAACTATCCGCCCTACCTGCAGGCGATGTACGATCGCCCGCCCGGCGAATGGAGTCCCCTGGATCATCAGTATGCGTACCTCGCGCGGCCGCAGGTCGAGGAGGTGCCGACGGAGAAGCTGGAGTTCCCCAGCGAGATGCGTCCCCGCTGGGACGCGCTGCGCGACGACCTGCAGCGGCAGACCCAGTTGCTGCAGGGCGACCTGCTCCCCGTGATGTCCGTGACCGATGTCGGCGATACGGCGCCGGCGACGCACATCAACCAGGATCCGCAGCGTGAATCCGTCGCGCCCGGATTCCTGACGGTGCTGCAGGCGATCGAGCCCACGCCGACACTTGAACCACGGGCTGGAAGTTCCACGGGCCGCCGCGCGGCGCTCGCGCGTTGGCTCACGCGTCCCGACCATCCTCTGACGGCCCGCGTGCTGGTGAATCGCATCTGGCAGCAGTACTTCGGCCGCGGCATCGTCGCCACGCCCAACGACTTCGGCCACCAGGGCACACCGCCCACGCACCCGGAGCTGCTGGACCATCTCGCCACGGAATTCGTGCGGGAAGGCTGGAGCTGGAAGCAGTTGCATCGTCGCATCGTCACGTCGGCCACCTATCGCCAGGGATCGCTTGGTGCCGAGCCAACGAAGGTGGAGGCCGAGCAGGCGTTCTGCGGGCGCGCGCCCCGCCGTCTGGATGCCGAACCGATTCGCGACGCGATGCTGCGCATCAGCGGCGAGCTGCGGCCGTACGCTTCCGCGCCCAGCGTGGAGGACAGCGAGCCGGCGCCGTCGATTCAGCTGCGCAATGTCCGCAATCGGCCGGCCGAGTGGATCTTCGCCTTCGACGGCCCCGACATGTTCAACAGCTGCGGCCGACGCTATACGACGACCACGCCGCTGCAGTCGCTGCTGGTCGTGAACAGCCCGTGGGCCCTGGAACGCGCCGCCCAGATCGCGCGGCACATCGCCGCGCGGGACACCAGCGGGCCTGCCACGACGGAAGGCGGTGCAGCAGAGGACCAGGCAGCGGATCGCGCCGCCCGCGCGGCGTTCCGGGAGATCCTGGCCCGCGAACCTCGCGACGCCGAACTGGCCGCCGCCCTGACGCTCTGGAACGCATCGGCCCCGACGAACGACGCCGATCCGCTGGCGCCACTGACCGATCTGTGTCACACGCTGCTCTGCAGCAACGAGTTCATCTACCTGGACTGATCCGCTTGGCAGGAACCCAACCCCATGCAGACGCCTCCGCAGCACGAGCGCGTGCGAACGCATCATGAGCTTGCTCGCTCGCGCCGCGACTTTCTCTGTCGAGCGGGCGGCGGATTCGGCGGACTGGCGCTGGCTCACCTGCTGGCGGATCCGCAGGCTCGCGGCGCGGCGCAGGTGCCGACGCAGCGGGCATCGGCGCGGAGCGTCATCTTCCTGTTCATGGAAGGCGGCCCTAGCCACATCGACCTGTTTGATCCGAAGCCGATGGTGAATCGCCTCGCCGGCCAGCCGCTGCCACCCAGCATCCGGCGCGTCGTCACCGCGATGGGCGAAGTCAATTCGCCGCTCCTCGCCTCCCGCCGCCGCTGGCACCAGCACGGCGAAAGCGGACTCTGGATCTCCGACTGGCTGCCGCACACGGCACGCCATGCCGATGACCTCTGCGTACTGCGTTCCTGCTGGGCCGATGGCCTGAACCATGTCGGTTCGGTGTGCCAGATGAATACGGGCAGCGTCAACGCGGGCCGGCCGTCGCTCGGCAGTTGGGTGAATTACGGACTGGCCAGCGAGAACGCCGACCTGCCGGCGTTCGTAGTCCTGACGGACAACGGCAACCTGCCGCTCGGCGGCCAGCGCAACTGGGGCACCGGCTTCATGCCCGCCGTCTACCAGGGCACGCGTTTCGTCGATGGCGACTCGCCGATCCCACACCTGCATTCGAAGCTCCCCGCCGCGCGTCAGTCCCGCAAACAGGACCTGCTTCGCACGCTGAACCAGCAGCACGCGGCGGAGCATGGCGATCGTTCGGAACTGGAAGCACGCATCGAAGCGTTCGAGCTGGCTTTTCGCATGCAGGCCGAAGCGCCGGAAGCCGTCGACCTGCGGCAGGAGACCGGGGCCACGCTGGCGGCTTACGGGATGGACCAGGAGAAGACCGCGCCGATGGGCCGCGCCTGCCTGCTCGCGCGACGACTCGTCGAACGCGGCGTTCGCTTCATTCAGGTCTACTGCGGCACCGGTAGCCGCTGGGACGCCCACGCCAAGATCGAAGCCAACCACACCTCCCTGTGCCAAGCCAGCGACCAGCCCGTCGCCGCGCTTCTGGCCGACCTGAAGCAGCGAGGACTGCTCGACGAAACGCTCGTCGTCTGGGGCGGCGAGTTCGGCCGCACGCCGATGAGTGAAAAGGGCAACGGCCGCGACCATAACCCCACCGGCTTCACCATGTGGATGGCCGGCGGCGGCGTGCGCGGCGGGCAGACCATCGGCTCCACCGACGAGTTCGGATTCCATGCCGTCGAGGAGCGCATCCACGTCCGCGACCTCCACGCCACCCTGCTGCATGCCCTGGGCCTCGACCACATGAAGCTCACCTACACCCACAACGGGCGTCGCGAAAACTTGACGATCAACGAAGGACGCGTAGTAAAACAGGTTTTCGCGTAACGATCGCTTCTCCTCCCCTCCGCCAACGGAGCCGGAATAGGCCGCGGCGTGCACCGGGAAAGCCAGCTGGGAAAGACCGTCGGAAGACGCCGATCGCCCCGCCCTCGCCATGCCGCGACGTGTAAAATCCGCGGTAAAACAGGGCGCATCGCCGAGGGGCCTTCGTTACAATGAGGCCCTGCCTGCCGGCCCCATTCCCGCCTTTGGTCCTGCGCACCGATCCCCCCGAAACGCCTCCTTGTTTTGCTCTGCGGAAAGCGACCGAGCATGACCATCTCGCATCCTGGTTTCCTCGACCGATGTCACGTCGCCCGCCCGCTGCGGTTTGCGCTCGTGTGCGGCGGTATGATCATCGCGCTGGCCTCGACGGGGCCAGCCAATCTGCGAGCGGCCGATCCGCCACCAGCCGCCGCGACCCCGGTCAGTTATTGGAAGGACGTGCGTCCGATCTTCCAGGCTCACTGCCAGGGATGTCACCAGCCGGCCAAGCCCAGCGGCGCGTATGTGATGACGGAGTTTGAGCGGCTACTGGCCGGAGGCGAAAGCGGCGAGGCGGCGATTGTGCCGAAGGACACGGAGGCCAGTGATCTGCTGCAGCAGATCACGCCCGTCGACGGCAAGGCGGCCATGCCCCAGAACGCGCCACCTCTCTCGGCACTCCAACTCCAGCAGATCCGCCAGTGGATCGCTGAAGGCGCCGTCGACGACACGCCGGCCTCCGCGCGCGTGCGGTACGATGCCGAGCATCCGCCCGAATATCCGGCCGCCCCGGTCGTGACCGCGCTCCAGTATTCGCCCGATGGCAAGCTGCTGGCCGTCAGTGGCTTCCACGAAGTCCTCCTGCATGACGTCGCGACGCTGACCGATCCAAACGCCGCCAGCGCGGGCAAGTCGTCGATCGTCGGCCGTCTGGTGGGCATGTCGGAGCGGATTGAGTCGGTGGCCTTTTCGCCCGACGGCACGCGTCTGGCCGTTGCCGGCGGATCGCCCGGGCGCCTCGGCGAGTTGCAGGTCTGGAACGTCGCCGACCGCAGGCTGCTGGTCGCCGTCGCCGCCAGTTACGATACCTGCTACGGCGCCAGTTGGTCGCACGATGGACGACTCGTATCGTTCGGCTGTCCCGACAACACGGTCCGCGCGGTGGAGGCCGAGACGGGGAAGCAGGTGCTGTTCAACGGAGCCCACAACGACTGGGTGCTGGACACCGTCTTCTCGGTCGACTCGGGACACCTCGTGTCGGTCAGTCGCGACCGGTCGATGAAGTTGACCGAGGTGGCGACGGAGCGTTTCATCGACAACATCACGAGCATCACGCCGGGCGCGTTGAAGGGCGGCCTGAACGCGGTCGACCGCCATCCGACGCAGAACCACCTGCTGCTCGGCGGAGCCGACGGCGTGCCGAAGACCTACCGCATGCTTCGCGAGTCGGCGCGGGTGATCGGCGACGACGCCAACCTGGTCCGCCAGTACGACTCCATCCCCGGCCGGATCTACGACGTGGCCTACCGCGCCGATGGCCAGCAGATCCTGGCTGGCAGCAGTTTCGAGGGACAAGGATTTGTCAGCGTGTATGAGACCGAGTCGGGAAAGGTCGTACACTCGCTGCAGAAGCTGCCTTCGCCGATCTTCTCGGTGGCCTTCCGTCCCGATGGACAACAGTTCGCCGTGGGCGGTTTTTCCGGCACGGTCCTCGTCTATGACAACGCCAGCGGTGCGCAGGTGGCGTCGTTCGTGCCCGTGCCGCTGACCGAGCCGCGGGTCAGCCAGGCTCCATGACCCCGCACGCCGATCGGCTGGCCTGCACTTTCCCCGTCCATCGCAATTCCGGATCGGCCCGCCCGGGCCCTGACCGACGCAGAAAGGAACGAAGCCCGATGTCTGGAACACGGTTCATCCGCTGTGTGCCTCCGAGCCTCGCGATGCTCGCCCTACTGGCCCTGCTGGCCGGACCTTTGGCCCGCGACGGCTTCGCCAAGGAGGAGCTTCCGGCGGGCGTGGTCGTGGAGTCGATCACGACGTGGCCGGAACGCATCGAACTGACACGTCCCTGGCAGACGGCGCAGATCCTCATCACGGGCCACATCGCCGGTGGTGAGCAGGTGGACCTCACGCGGATGGCGGAGTTGCAGTCGTCGCCCGTGCAGGTGGCAGTGAGCGATTCGCGGCGTGTTGAGGCGAAGGCAGACGGTACGGAAACGCTGCGATTTGAAGTGCTCGGCCGCGCGATCGAGATTCCCGTGACGGTATCGGGCATGGAGGGCAACCATCCGGTCAGCTACGTCCAGAACGTCACGCCCGTCCTCTCGAAGATGGGCTGCAATTCGGGCACCTGCCACGGATCCAAGGACGGCCAACGCGGCTTCAAGCTGTCGCTCCGCGGTTATGACGCGATGTACGACCACCTGGCGCTCACCGACGAGATCGGCGCGCGGCGATTCAATCGCGTGAATCCCGACCAGAGCCTGATGCTGCTGAAGGCCACGGCCAGCATCCCGCATGTGGGCGGCAAGCTGACGGAGCCGGGCGAACGTCGTTACGAAGTGATTCGCCGCTGGATTGCCCAGGGCGCATCGCTGGACCTGGACGCCTCGCGCGTCGTGTCGATCGAGATCCAACCGGCGAACCCGATCGTGCCGCGCGACCAGATGACGCAGCAGCTGGTGGTGCTGGCCACCTACCAAGACGGAACGGTGCGCGATGTCACTGCCGACGCGTTCATCGAAAGCGGGAACATCGAAATCTTGTCGGCCGACAAGCAGGGTATCGTCACGACGCTCCGCCGCGGCGAGGCGCCGATCCTGGCCCGCTACGAGGGCGCGTACACGGCCACCACCGTGACCGTCATGGGCGACCGCAGCGGCTTCGAATGGAAACAGCCGCCCTCGAACAACTACATCGACGACCTGGTGTACGACAAGCTGCAGCGAGTCCGCGTGCTGCCCAGCGAATTGTGCACCGACGAGGAGTTCGTCCGCCGCGTCTATCTCGACTTGACCGGCCTGCCGCCGACGCCCGGCCAGGTACGCAGCTTCCTCGCCGACGCCCGCCCGCAGCGTGAAAAACGCGACGCGCTGGTCGACCAACTGGTCGGCAGCCCGGCCTATGTCGAGCATTGGACCAACAAGTGGGCCGACATGCTGCAGGTGAATCGCAAGTTCCTCGGCGATGTCGGGGCCGCCGCGCTCCGCGACTGGATCCAGTCGGCCATCGCCACCAACATGCCCTACGACCAGTTCGCGTACGAAGTGATGACCGCCAGCGGATCGACCGTCGAACATCCGGCCGCCGCCTACTGGAAGGTGCTCCGCGAACCGGCTGCCGCCATGGAAAATACCACGCACCTCTTCCTTGCCGTGCGATTCAACTGCAACAAATGCCACGACCATCCGTTCGAACGCTGGACGCAGGACCAGTACTACCACCTGACCGCTTACTTCCAGCAGGTCGGTCGCAAGGGCGACCCCGCCTTCGCGGGACAGCAGATTGGCGGTTCGGCCGTGGAGTCCAGCGTGCCGCTGGTCGAGGTCATCTACGATACGGGCGAAGGCGAGACGACGCACGAACGTACGGGCCAAGTCGCGTCGCCGTCGTTCCCCTATTCCATCTCCGGCGACCTTCCCGCCGACATGTCGCGCCGCGAGCAGCTGGCGCGCTGGATCACATCGCCCGACAATCGTTACTTCGCCAGCAGCTACGTCAACCGTCTCTGGGGCTACCTGCTCGGGGTCGGCCTGATCGAACCCATCGACGACATCCGCGCCGGCAATCCGCCCACGAACCCCGAGCTGCTGCAGTCGCTCACCAAGGACTTCGTCGCCTCGAACTTCGATGTTCACCACATGCTTCGTACCATCTGCAAGTCGCGGACCTACCAGCACTCGGTCGCCACCAACCGCTGGAACCAGGACGACACGATCAACTATTCGCACGCGCTGCCTCGTCGGCTGCCGGCCGAAGTGCTGTTCGACGCAATCCATGTCGCCACAGGCGCAACCCCACGAATCCCCGGCGTACCCGCCGGCTTCCGCGCCGCCCAGTTGCCCGATCCCAGCACCACGCTGCCGTTCCTCGACGACTTCGGTCGGCCGCCGCGCGAGAGTTCCTGCGAGTGCGAACGGTCCAGCGGCATCGTGCTCGGGCCGGTCATGAAGCTGATCAACGGTCCCACCGTCAACGATGCCATCGTCGACCCGGCCAACGCGCTGAAGCAGCTGGTCGAAAGCCAGCCCGACGATCGCCAGCTGGTCGAAGACATCTTCCTGCGATTCCTCGGCCGCGCTCCCACCGACAAGGAACGCGAACTGGGACTCCAGACGCTTGCCGCGCCCAAGGAAGATGCCCTCCGCATGCAGGAACAGTTCCAGAAGTATGAAGCGGAACTGCTCGCCAAGCAGGCCGAATGGGAGGCCGCGCAGCTGCCGTCCGCCGTCGCCTGGCAAATGCCCTCGCTGGTCTCCGCCGTGTCGCAGCAAGGCGCGACACTGGCCGCGCAGCCGGATGGTTCGATCCTCGTCACGGGAAACCTTGCCCAGGACGAGTATGTCCTCGCGCTGAAAGCCGATATCGCCGCCGTCACCGGCCTGACACTCGAAGCGCTGCCCGATGCCAGCCTGCCCGCAGGCGGTCCCGGCCGCGCCGACAACGGCAACTTTGTCGTCCACGAACTGCAACTGTCGCTCGCCGGATCCGAGGGCCAGCCTGGCAAGCCGATCGCGCTGCGGCGGGCGCACGCCACGTTCAGCCAGGACCAGTGGGATGTGAGTGGCGCGATCGACGGCAACCCCGATACCGGCTGGGCCGTCAGTCCCAAGGCCAACGAAAGCCATCTGGCGACGTTCGAGGCCGAGGCCACGCCGATCGCCGCAGGCCAGTCGCTCGAAGTACGCATCCGCCATGCGTTCGGCGATGGCAAGCATAACCTGGGCCGCTTCCGCCTGACCGTTACCGGCGATCCGCAGCCGCTCTCCGGCAAGCGACTGCCGGAAGCCCTGCTGACCATCCTGCGTACTCCGCCTGCCAGTCGCACCGACGCGCAGGCGGCCGAACTGCGACGAATCTACCTGGATGCCAACCCGCAGCATGCCCAGATGCGCCAGGCCGTCGAGGTCGCCACGGCGCAGTCCGCTCAGTTCCGACTGACGGGCGTGCAGGATCTGGCCTGGGCCTTGATCAACACCCCGGCTTTCCTGTTCAATCGCTAAGCGGCCTGTTCAATCGCTAAGCGGGCGGGTCGGTCGTGGTTATGGGTCCGTCGGAAAGCCGGTTCACCACCTGGCGCGGTTCGTTTGCTCCTAGCCAACGTCCGCAAGGGCGAGGTGACGCGGTGGCAAGGTGACCGGGTCATGAAGCCACATCCGGTTACCTGTCCCGAAGGGTTCACTTCGCATCAGGCCGGGCCGGCAGGCCTGCCCAGGTCGTCGGGCAGGCAGCCTCCTTTTGTCAGGAAAGCGTACACCTTCAGTGCTGGTTCAGACGGAGTCACTGACGAAGCGATACGAATCGTTTCTCGCACTGGACTCCTGCACGCTGCGCGTCCCGGAGGGTCTGGTCTTCGGACTGCTGGGCCCCAACGGTGCCGGCAAGACGACGCTTATCCGCCTGCTGCTCGGCTATCTCAAGCCGACCTCCGGCCAGGCTCGCATCGCCGACCTCGACTGCACGCATGAGTCGGAAAAGGTGCGTGGCAAGGTGGCTTACATGCCGGCCGAAGCCCGCTTGTTTCGACGCATGAAAGGGCGAGAACTGTTGGAGTTCTTCGCGGAGGTGCGGGGGACGAGTGGCAACCTGGCCGGATCGATCGACGTGGCCCGCCGTTTGGAGTTGGACCTGTCCGTACGCGTCGCCAACATGTCGACCGGCATGCGGCAGAAACTGGCCCTGGCCGCGACCGTCGCCCACCACACGCCGCTGGTGATCCTCGACGAACCCACGGCCAACCTCGATCCCAACGTGCGCAGCGAGGTGCTGAACATCGTCCGCGAGTGCCGCCAACAGGGACGCACCGTGATGCTCAGCTCCCATGTGCTCTCGGAGATCGAGGAGTCCTGCCAGCAAGTTGTCATCCTGCGGGGAGGCCGCCTGGTGCATCACCAGGACATGAGCCTGCTGCGGCAGTGGCATCGTATCACCTGCCGGGCTCGGCAACCGCTCGCGACGCTGCCCGACTCGCTGCGCTCGCGGGTGGAAATCACGCAGGACGAGCAGCGTACGATCCTGCACACGGAAGGCGACTTCGCCGACCTGCTGCCGTGGCTCGCCGGGCAGTCGATCGAAGAGATGCGCGTGGAGCCCTACGGACTGCGTGCCGTCTACGATCGCTTCCACGCCAGTGAGGTGGCCGCATGACCTGGGCGTTGCTCAAACGTACGTGGCGCGACGGACGCGTCCTGTTGGCCGCCTGTGCCGTGACCCTGCTGGCCTTCGCCTGGGTGCGGATCCTGATCGTCGCCAGCATGGAGACACACCAGTTCCAGCGGCTCGCGCGCAACCTGCCCGAAATCATCCAGCGCCTCGCGCCCGTCCCGATCGACCAGCTCGTCTCCTATCCGGGCCTGATCGGCTTCACGTTCGAGGAGCCGCTCGCCTACCTGATCATGGCCGTCTGGACGATCGCCCGCGCGTCCGACAGCGTCAGCGGTGAACTCGGCCGCGGATCGCTGGAGATGCTGCTCGCGCAGCCCGTGAGCCGATCGCGTTACCTCGTGACGCACCTGCTGATCACGCTGCTGGGAATCGCGATCCTTGCGGGAGCTGCCTATGCGGGAACGCACCTGGGCATCCGGACGACCGGCATCCGCGCCCAGCAACCGCCCAGGACATGGACCGTGCCGTTCTTCGGCACGCGCATCCCCGCACCGACACCGGGAGGCAAGCCGGAAACGGTGATCATCCCAATGAGCCACTACGTGAAGCCGCGGCTGTTCGTCATTGCGGCATTGAACTACGCCGCACTCGGCGTGTTCCTGGCTGGCGTCACCACGGCCGTCTCGGCGTTGGACCGCAATCGCGGCCGGACCATCGGCCTCATCGTGGGCTTCTATGTGATCGAGACGGTCCTGGAACTGACAGGCATGGCAGTGGAGGGCTGCCGCTGGCTGCTGCGGTTGACGTTCTTTGCCGCCTACGAACCGGTAGCGTTCGTCACCGCCTCCGCGCGGAATCCGGCGGTAGCCTGGAGCATCCTCTCGCCCGAGAGCAAGGGCCAGTGGCCGGACCTCGGTCCGATCGGCTGTGACCTTCTGTTGGCATCCCTGGGACTGCTGGGCATGCTGCTGGGAGTCCTCTTCTTCTGCCGCCGCGACCTGCCTGCGCCGCTGTAAACAGCCGCGTGTAGTCGGCACTCGGCGTGTGCCGGCTACGACTGACCGCCTTTCGATCGTGCGATCCACATCGTACGATGATCGATCATCGCCACCAGCACCTCGCATCGACTCCCTATGCCAACGGCCCCACTTGGATCATGAACGAAGCTGACCGCTCGGACGATTGCCTACCTTCGGGTGACCATGCCGCCACGGATGCGGTCGCTTCGCGTTCCACCGCCGCTCGGTCCCAGGAGAATCGTTCCGGCAAGTGGAACAAGACGCTGGTCAACTTCTGGCTTGACCTGCTGATGCTGGTCGCCTTCGTGGGCCTGCTGTGGACGTCGGTCATCGTGCGGTTTGTCTTTCCTCCCGCGATCACCGCCGAAAACTGGACGTTGTGGGGCTGGAACGTCGACCAGTGGATCAACCTGCAGTTTAACCTGATCGCTTTCTTTACGTTCCTTGTGGTCGTGCATCTAATGCTGCACTGGAACTGGGTCTGCGGCGTCGTGGCCTCGCGATTCTTCTCGCGTTCCCAAGGCAGGAAGCCAACCGTCGACAACGGGACGCAGACCCTGTGGGGAGTCGGCCTGCTGATCGTGCTGCTGAACGTCATGGGCGTGGGCGTAGGATTGGCCGTCTTGAGTCTTCAGCGCCCGTTCTGAGGTCGCCGCTCAGGGGTGGACTTCGCAGAAGGGGCAGGCGGGTACTGCCTGCAGTCCGCCGACGCCGCGCGCGATGGAAATCACCCCGGCGATGACGACGCACCAGGCGGCCATCCGCAGCACGCGCGTCCGCCAGGTCCACGACAGCAGGGAACTGCCGCAACCGAAGAGCACCATCATCGGTGCCGTTCCCAGACCGAAGAGGGCCATCGTGCCGGCTCCCTGCCAGACGCTGCCCGTGGAAGCGGCCAGTGCGAGCAGGGCGTAGACGAGGCCGCAGGGCAAGAAGCCGGTGAGCAGACCGGCCACAAACACCTGGCTTGCTTGCGGCGCGTTCAGGAAGGAACGAAAAAAGCCGGCGGCGAGGCACGGTCCGTTGCTTGCTTGCGGCCTGGTCCAGCCGCGAATCACACCCGCGGTCACGAGTCCCTGGTAGACGAGGAAGAGGCCCGCCGCGATGGCGAGCACGGCGGGCAGTCGCACCCAGTCGGCCGCGCGTTGCCCCAGCGATGCACTCCCCAAGGCGGCCGCCATGCCAAGGAAGGAGTAGGTGAAGACGCGACCGGCCGTGTACCCCAACTGCCGGGCGAAGTTCTGCCGCCAACCGCGACCAGCCGCGCCGATCGCGAGTGCGAACGGGCCGCACATGCCCAGGCAGTGGCCGGAGCCCAGCAGTCCCGACAAGAAGACGAACGGCAGTTCGATCATCTGGGCAACTCCACCAGTTCCGGCGACAAGCGGTGGTCGCTCGCCGGCACATCCACACTCACTGACGTCGTTTGCCGGGCATCGCGCGTCGCCTCGTCGTGAACCGCATCCCGTGCTCCGCGCGGCGCGTGCAACGTCTCCGCCATGGCATCCGCCGCCTTCGCGTCGATGCTACCAGCGCGGCTACCTGACGCGGCCAACGCGAGCGAATTGGAGATCACGAACAGGCTGCTGCCGACCATGGCGACGGCGGCCACGATCGGATTGAGCCATCCGGCCAGCGCCAGCGTGACGCCAACTCCGTTGTAAGCAAAGGCCCAGAACAGATTCTGCCGCACGGTGCGGCGCGTGGTGCGCGCCCACTCGATGGCCCACGGAATCCGCGCCAACTGGTTCCCAAGCAGGCAGACATCGGCGGCGTCCCGCGACACATCCGCTCCACAGCCCATGGCGATCCCGACATCCGCGGCTGCCAGGGCGGGCGCGTCGTTGATTCCGTCGCCCACCATGGCCGTGCGTCCCCATTGCCCACGGCATGCCTGCAACGCCTCGAGCTTTCCTTCGGGCAGCAGGCCGGCCTGTACGTCCACGCCCAGCTCGCGACTCAGCTGCTCGCCGCGTGCCGAGTGGTCGCCGGTCAAGACGGTCACTCGAATTCCCAGCTCCCGCAACCGCGCGATGGCCTCCACCGCGTCGACCCGCGTCGACTCGCGGAAACGGTAGACACCGCGGACGCGTCCGTTCCAGCCGACGAACACCAGCGACTGACCGGCCTCGTGCGAGGCGGCCACCAGCGAGTCGGCAACCACCAGTCCGCGCTGCCGCATCAGCGCGAGGCTGCCCAGGCACGCTTCACGCGGCCACTTCTCGTCGCCAGTCCTCGCCGGATCCGTCGCGGGCCAGTTAGCGATGATGCCGCGTCCAGCCACGCTCTCCATCGCGGGAATCGGCCAGCGCGTATCGCACGCCGGCGACGTGGACAGCCTTTCGACAATGGCGCGGGAGAGCGGATGCGTGGACGCAGCGGCGATGGTGGCTGCCACACGCGTGAACTCCATCACGTCGACCCCTTCGTCCAGCAGCCAGGAGTCGACGACGACGCGTCCGTCGGTGATCGTACCGGTCTTATCGAGGCAGATGGCTTTTATTTGCGCCAACGCGCTCAGCGCGTCCCCGCTGCGAAACAGCACCTGTTCGCGACAGGCCGCTCCCAACGCCGCCCAGAATGCCATGGGCGTGGCGATCCCCAGCGCGCACGGGCAGGCGATCAGGAGGACGGCGAGCGCGGCCATGAGGCCCGCGTGCCAACCCTGCCGCTGCGCGGTCAGCACCAGCGTGCCGACGGATAGAAGTGCCACGAGCGGCACGAACCAAGCGGTCAGCCGATCGGCCAATCGCTGCTCGACGCCCTTGCTGGCCAGCGCGCTGGTGACCAGTTCCACAAGTCGCTGCAAGGTGCCAGCCGAAGCGGGCGCGTCCACGCGCACCAGCAGGTCGCCGTCCAAGTTTAAGCTGCCGGCAAAGACCGGGTCGCCTTTCTCGCGCGCGACCGGTTCGCTTTCGCCTGTCACCAGCTGCTGGTCGACCAGCGCTCGATTTGCCTCGATCGTGCCGTCCAGCGGAATGCGCTCGCCCGGCAACACCCGAATCACTTCGCCAGGCTGCACCTGTTCCAGCGGCCGCTCTTCGAACTGCGACGCGCCGGTGCGGACGCGCGTCGTGGCCGGCAGGAGTCGCTGGAGCGCACGGACGGCCCGCGTCGTCCGCAGCTTGCCCGTCGCCTCCAGCCACCGACCCAGCGTCACGGCCAACAGGACCATGCAACCAACTTCAAAATAGACATGCGGGTCGCCGGTCACCAGCGCGATGGTCGAATAGCCGAACGACGCCGCGACGCCAGCGACCAGCAGCCAGTCCATCGTGATCCGGCCCTGCCGCAGGCTGCGCCATGACTGCTCGACAATCGGCTGGCCGAGCAGGAGAAGAACCGGGCAGCTGAAGAGTAGGCAGCCGTAGCGGAGTAGTTCGTACATGGCCAGCGCCATCGGCGTTTGCACGCTGGGTTCATCCGCGTAGACATCGCGACTCCAGAGGGCCATGGTCAGCACCATGACGTTCATGCTGAAGAAGATGGCGATGCCCAATCGCGTCAAGGTCCAGCGATTGTGGCCTTCTTCGCCGCCCTCGGCAGCGACCGACGCGGCGAACCGGCAGCCGAAACAGCAGTAGTGGCCCGCGCCCACCGATCGCTCCGATTCAACGCGGGCCTGCTGGGCGGAACGGGCAAGGAACCCCGCAGCTAGGGGCAGCCCGCAGTAGTCGCAGTTCGAAGGCGCGGCGCTTGGGTTCATGGCTTCTGGAAGAGTTCCACCTGCAGCGCCGGAAACAGCCACTGGATGGTGTAAGCGACGGCCAAGATCCAGAAGCCGAGCCACATCGCGCGGACATACCAGGGGATGTCGTTCCCCGTATAGTGATGATAGCGGGACTCGGCCTCGACCGTCCCCTGCTCCAACTCGCGTGCGACCTGGTTCTTGTCAGCTTCAGACATCGGCCCCATTCCTGTCACTTCTAGCCCGGGCCGCGGCCCGATTGCTTCGCATCACTTTCACCAGCCGTCGACAGGGCCGCTCACCACGAGCGACCGCTGGCCCGGTCAAGTTCCCGCTCCCGCTCCAGCATCGTATGCTTCGGCGCCTCCAGGTCGCGAAACATGCCGTTGCGCGTGGCCCAGACCAGCATGCAGAGAAACCCGAAGCTGGCCAGCAGGTAGTTGGTCATCGGCGTGATCGCAAAGATGCCGCCCGAATCCTGCCGAAACGTGTGCACGAACTCCGTGAACTTCATCACGAAACCCGCCATACTGGGAATCAGGATGATGATGGCGAAAGCCAGCGTAACCAGCGTCTTGCGGCGAGAAGCATTCATGCGAGGGCGGCCTTGGTGTGAATCGTGCTCGGGGGATTGAGACACAGGCGAGCGAACGTCTGGTAGCCGACGGTCGTCGGTCTCGCGGGGATCGCGCGAGGATCAGTATCCCTCCGACTGGATCGTGGTGAGTTCCTCGTAGTACGGATAGGAATCGAGCCACGAGCCGAGCCACTGGATGTAGGTGATGAGGGCCAAGCCCCGTTTGTTCGGCTTGCTGGGATCTCCCTCGAACAGCCAGGGATAGCTGGGCATGGGTGAGTCGGAGACGACCGATTTGGGGCGGAAGAAATGGACCGCGTGCCAATCGTTGCCGTGACGGCCCCCCTGGCGGCTGAGGTCCGGACCGACGCGGCGGGTTCCGAACATGACAGGCCGCTGCAGTTCGTTCTGGTACTCTTCCGGCTTCGCCACCTCGCCGAAGCGGAGTGACTCGTTCGACACCGGACGCACGAACTGGCTGTGGCAGTGCCAGCAGCCTTCGCCGATGTAGACCTGCCGACCGAGGCGCAGGGCGTCGGCGCACTCATCTTTCCCGGCGTCCTTGAACGCCGCGCGGAACGAAGCCGGATACCGCTTGCTCAACTCAGAAAACTGATACAACGTCCGGTCGTTGATCATCTGCTCGACGGACTGCTCGGGCATGTCTTGGTACATCAGGACGGGCACCACGACGTTCGACAGGAACGCGAGGGCGAAGAAGCCCAATCCGGCGATGAACACGACGCCAGCCTTGCTCTCAAACATGAACCTGCCCCACTTCCGGGAAGAGTTGCGTTGCCCGTGTCGAGGCCCTTACTAGGCCCGCCACTCGGTCGCCTCCCCTCGCATGTGTTGACTCACCCCAACAAGTTTTTCGACACCGCGTGCTCGCACGCCTCACCCGCCAAACGCGCGTTCACGCCGTCGCAGCCACGGCTGCGGGCGATCGTGCCGGAGCGGAACCCCAGCGCGTCATCAGGATGTTCGACACGAAACACAGGAAGCCGCCGAACATCATCAGGCCCGCGAAGACGCGAACGATCCAGAACGGCTGGGATCCGTTGTAGGATGTTTCCCAGGGCTGCATCGACGACCAGAAGTAGCCCTGGAACATGCCGACAAGCGCAAGGTCGAGGAACATGATGAACACACCGGCCGCCGACAGCCAGAAATGCCACTCCAGCAGTCGAGCACTGGCCCAGGGCCGATGCCAGATCCGCGGCAGGAGGTAGGTCATCAGGCCGAAGATCCACATGCTGAAGACGCCGAACATCACGAGGTGGGCGTGGCCGACGACCCAGTCGGTGAAGTGAATCAGCTTCTGGAAGGTCAACGTCACCTGCAAGGCGCACTGGAAGCAGGTGATGAAGTAGTAGACCATGCCGGTGTAGAACCAGCGGATCGGCAGGTTGCTGGCCAGGATCCCGGCGTTGCCGCGGATGGTTCCGAAGAAGTTGATCACGACCGTGGCCACGACGAACTCGACGGCGATTGTCGAGATGATGGCCCCGTACTGCAGGAACATCGGGATCGGGGTGTACAGGAAGTGGTGGATACCCTGCAGGGGATAGAAGAAGGCGAGCCCCCAGAAGCCGACGAGCGACAGGCCGTGGCTCCACATCGGCTTCTTGAGGATGATCGGCACCAGGTAGTACATCATGCCCCAGCCCAGGGGCGTGACGAAGAGTCCGACGAGGTCATGGATGAACAGGCCGCTCACCGCGCCCGCACTGCTGCCCGCCAGCGCGTACTCGGGCAGGAAGTTACCCATTGCGTAGGTGAGGAAGGTCCAGACGAAGGCGGCCATGAAGTACCAGAGGGTCACATAGAGCGGGCCTTTGGCCCGTGCGATCGGCACCAGGAAGTTGACGGCGACGAGGGCGAGTCCCAGCAGGGCGATCGGATCGACCCAGACAGGCGTTTCGCCCCATTCCAGGCCCTGCGCGCCGAGCGTCATCGAAATGTCCCACTCCCGCGCGATCTCCGCGACCCACGACTGGTCCTGGAAGCTGGGGCCGACCAGGATCGCCGCCGCCGTGCTGAACACCACCAGCTGCCAAGCGACAAAGATGAAGTAGGACAGCGCCACGCTGGCCACGCGATGCAGCGTCAAGCGCGGCACGACCCAATGCAGCATGCCCAGGAAGGCGTTCGCCAGAAAGCCGTAGGCGATGGCGTTGGTATGGAGCATCCGCCAACGGCCCGTCGACAGGTACTCGACGCCGTTCCACGGGTTCCAGTGGACCAACTGCAGCGCGACCAGCAGGCCGCCCAGCATGGAGATCCCCATGAACGTCAGGGCCATGGTGAAGTACCAGACCACCAGCCGTTCGATCACCAGGTCTTCGTGCCGCAGCGAAGGACTCACGCCCGTGCGGGTCTGCGGTTGCGCGTTCATGCCAGCTCCGTTTGTCTGCGATAGGGAACGTAAACGCCCCACGGGTAGATCAAGGCCATCGTCCAGGCGAACACGAGGTGCGTCGCCGCCGCTACCCACGGCGGCAGGACCTTGCCATCCACAATCCAGTTGCCGCCGAACAGCAGGGGCTGCAGCCAGGCGAGGATTCCATAGAAGTTGATGCCCCAGATGACCAGGCCCAGGACCGTGGCGATCATCAGCCGAGTCACCAGGTTTTCCTTCGGCCAGAATCGCGCCAGCAACAGTTGGAAGGGAATGCCAAGCACCATGCCCGTGCCGACATACAGGCAGCATCCGATGGCCAGCGCGATGCCTGTGTTGAAGTCGTCCGACAGGGCGCGCTCCCCGAGTGGAAACGTCAGGTAGACCTTGATGATCTCGAGTGGCGATTTGTGCGCGATGGTGGAGCCGATGACGTTGAACAGCAGGCTGGCGATGGCGCCCACGCCGCCAAGAATGAATCCGGTCGTCGCGTAGTAGGTCCAGTAAAAGCCGGAAGCCTGCCAGTCCTCCGGCGCGGCGCTGGACGATAATTCGCGTTCCAGATCGGTCACGCGCCGTCGCAGGCCTTCAAGCTCCTGCTGCTTCTGTTGTACCTTCTGCGAATCCATCGAAAGTCCGCTCTTATTGGGCTAGGGGATCGAAGGGGGTTCGTGGGGCGAGGTCGTCACGCAGTGTCTCAAACGCATCAGGTTGCCGAGTCGGGAGTCGGTTCGCCGCTGCCTGGCGCTGCGGGATCTGGAGCGGGCGGATCGGTGGCAGCTGGCGTTGCTGCGGGCGCGGGGTCGGCCGGCGTCTCCGCAGCGGGCGGCTCGGACACGGACTGCTCGTCCGCCGGCGCAGCGGCACTCTCCGCGGTACTCTCTTCGGCAGGCTCCTCCGCGACCGGCGCGGCCGCGGTCGCGTCCTGCTTCGGCTGTCGTCCTTCGACGATGCTGAGCACGTAGTGCACGAGGTTCCAGATCGTCTCCGGTTCGGCGGCCAGGGCGTCGCCGAAGGCGGGCATGGGCGTGCCGCTGATGCCGGTGTGGATGCGGCGGTAGATATCGAGCGGTCGGCGACCGCCGTGCAGCATGCGGGCCGTCAGGTCAGCCGCCGGCGCGGGCTGTCCCCAGACGTCGAAGTTGATCTGCGCGCGGTCGGCTTCCGGCTTCGCCGCTTCCGCCGCGTGGAACTCGCTGCTCAACCATTCCGTCTGGCCCTTGCCATCTTCGCCGTGACACTTCGAACAGCCGCGGCTCAGGAACGCCGCGCGGCCCTTCGAGATCGACGCATCGTCGTAGGCGGGCGGAGCACTGACGGGCTGCACCACCGCGGCCTCCGCCGAACTCCAGGCCGTCTGCACCGTCTCGATCGCCTCGGCGAAGTCCGCGTCCTCGATGCGATCCTCGGCTTCGTAGTCCGCTTCCGCGATGCCCACCACGAACGATTCGATCTCGCCGCGCTGGCTGAGCAGGATCACATAGTCGATCACATCCTGCAGGTCTTCCTCCGACATCCAGGGAAACGAAGGCATCGACGTACCCTTCGCTCCGCGACGAATGGTTCGCACCAGGTCCGCTCGCGCGGGCTTCATGCCATACGGAGTGGAAGTGAACTTGAAGATGCCGTTGCGGTAGTCGCGGGGTTTGGGTACCAGATAAGGCGCGGCCTCGCCCTGGCCGTCGCCGGAGAGTCCATGGCAACCGGCACAGCGTTCCCGATAGACCAGCGCGCCATTGCGGAGTCGCGTCTGCGGCACCGATTCCTGCAGATCCAAGCTGGAGCAGGTGAGAGGCGGCTTGGCCTTCTGCTCGCTGGAACCCGCCTTCTCCTCGGTCTTCTCCGCAGCTTCGGCCGCTTCTTCATCCGTCGCCTCCGTCTCCGCTGTCTCCTCTTCGGCGGGTTCCGCCACCACCAGCATCGTGAAGCGCGGATTGGATGAAGTGCCGAACAGCTGGGTCAGTCCCTCACCGATCTGCTTCTGGTGCGGTTCAGGCAGGGTCT
>JBIIEC010000312.1:0-7516 GCA_044238045.1 Pirellulaceae bacterium
CAACGCGATGTGTGTGAGCCGACTTGAGCAGCGGCTTACCTTCGACCTGCGTCGGCAGCTGTTCGGCAAGGCCTTGCGCATGGACTTGAGCCAATTGGGGGACGAACGCACCAGTGGTCTGCTGAGTCGTTGTCACTCGGACATCGGCTTCCTGACATCCGGCGTGAAAAATCTGTACGGTACAGGAGTTCGCGAGCCGCTGAAGATGCTCTCCTGCCTCATCGGCGCCTCATTCATCAGCTGGCGTCTGCTGGCCTTCAGCCTCGTGCTGACTCCCCTGGTGGCCCTCCTGATCCGCAAGCTGGCGGGGTCGATCAAGCGGGCGAACCGTCGCGTGCTGGATGAGATATCCCAGCTCTATTCGGTCATGGCGGAGACCTTCGACGGACTGCAGACGGTGCAGGCGTATACGCTGGAGCGTCGTGAGCGGCAGAGGTTCCACCAGATCTCGAAGGAGTGCATGCGGAAGTCGGAGCGAATCGGATTTTACAGCGCGCTGACCAAGCCCTTGACCGAGACCATGGGCATCGCGGTGATTTCGCTCGCCTTGCTGGCCGGCGCCTACCTGACGCTCAACCAGGCAACGCACCTGTTGGGCGTCCGCCTGTCCGACAGGCCGCTCGACCTCCCCTCGCTGCTGGTGTTCTACGGCCTGCTGATCGGCACCACGGAACCGGCACGCAAGCTGTCCGAGGTGTTCAACTCCATCCAAGCCGGCGTCGCCGCCGCCGATCGGCTCTATCCGCTCCTCGATGCACCGGACACGATCGTCAGCCCGTCGCGGCCTCGCACCTTGGCGAGACCCCACCGGGAGCTCGAATGGGATAACGTCTCATACCATTACTCCGCCGAAGCGCCGGTGCTGCAGCAGGTGCGCGTGAAGGTCCGGTTTGGCGAGACGATTGCCATCGTGGGCCCCAACGGCTGCGGCAAGTCGACGTTCGTGAATCTGCTGCCGCGGTTCTTCGATCCGGTCGAAGGGACGGTGCGCATCGACGGAGTTGACGTTCGCGAACTGCGCGTGAAGGATCTGCGGAGGCGGATCGGCATGGTGAGCCAGCATGCCAGCCTCTTTGATGACACCGTCTACAACAACATCCTCTGCGGACGCCTCGACGCCACTCCCGAGGAGGTCCGCGCAGCGGCCGAGAAGGCGCGCGCCCACCGCTTCATCACCGAGAAGCTGGCCGACGGCTATGAGACACGGGTCGGCGCAGGCGGCAACCGGCTGTCCGGCGGCCAGCGTCAGCGCGTCGCACTGGCCCGCGCCATCCTGCGGGATCCGGAAGTGTTGATCCTGGACGAAGCCACCAGCCAGATCGACTTGGAAAGTGAACAACTGATCCACCAGGCGCTGGAAGAGTTCGCCGAGGGACGCACGGTGTTCATGATCACCCATCGCCTCTCGACCCTGACTCTCGCCGATCGCATCCTCGTCATGAACCATGGGTGCATCGAGGATTTCGGCAGCCATGCCGATCTGATGGGCCGTTGCGAACTCTACCAGCGACTCTACTCGCTGCATCTCCAGACGCCTGACCTGGATGGATCGGCCGACCTGGGCACGCGCGCCGCGTGATCCCAGCCATCGGGCTCGGAACGCCCTTCGCGATGGGACTCGCCCGGTGCCCGGGCGACGCTGCCGACGCTGCCGACGATGACAAGGCTGCCATGAAGAAGCCGAGGCCAGACCGGGGAAAGCAGGTTCCCTGAGAAGGGCTTCGCGACGGCGGGCGATCGGTCAGGCGAAGGAAAAGACCAGTTGTCGTCGAGCCCTGGTCGGGACGCGTCGCGATCGAGAGAATCCGAATCGCGCGGCGATGGGAAGAAGAAGGCTATCGGCCGGCCGAAGTCCTGGAAGTCGGCGCACTCCTGCGCGATAAGCTAGTCTGCCGCGACAGGTGGTTACGCGTCGCGAAAGTTGTCGGCGACCAGGATCGAGTTGCACACCTCGCAGTCGGCGGCGACGGAACGGACGAGTTCCTGGGCCATCTGCTTCATGTAGAATGAGCCCACACGCCCGGAAAGCACCAGCGTCTCGCCATCCCGCGCGATCTGGACATCGCGGAGTACCTTGATCGGGCTGGAGCGGAGGGCTTTCAGGGCCTGGTGTTGTGCTTCGTGGATTGCCAGATTCGTCATGCCAGAACCTTCCTTGGATCTTCCCGGTTGCGACGTAGTGTGCGGTCTTCCGGAGCGAGGCATGGGCGATCCAATGATCGCCGAACCTTCCGAGAACGCCAGCCCCTCCGGGACGTTACGATCGGTGCAAGCACCGGCCGTCCGCTGCCCGGATACGAAATGAGCGAGATCTCGCTGCTGCCGCCACCGATGGGTCATCGAAGGAGCCGAGCAACGCCGCCTGCGGAATGGAACGCACGGCCGTCAACGACCACCGTGGACCCCACTCGGAAACCCTAATCGGTTCGGGCTGCGATTGTCAAGGGTAACCTCCAGCCGAAGAAGCCTCCCTGGGAGTGCTAGCGTGCCGGAGTGATGGGGATGCGTCCGCTGCTTGCCAGGTAGTCGACGACGCGTGTCGCGAGGCTCGTTACGCTCTCGGACGACGACGCCAGTTCCAGTTCGGGATGCAGGGGCGGTTCGTAGGGGTCGTCGATGCCGGTGAAGTTGCGCAGCTTGCCAGCGCGGGCCTGACGATACAGTCCTTTGGGGTCGCGCTGCTCGCAGACCTCCAGGGGAGCGTTCACATAGACTTCGATGAAATCCTTTTCCGAACCGGCGGCCTGCACGAGGCGACGCGCGGCATCCCGGTCGCGACGATAGGGGCTGACGAAGGCGGTGAGGGTCACCAGGCCAGCGGAGCAGAACAGTTGCGCCACGGCCGCGATGCGACGGATGTTCTCTTCTCGATCGAGGGCTCCAAAGCCGAGGCCGAACCGCTGGGCGAACGCTTCTCCATGCTCGGCCACCAGACGTTCCGAACTGGCGTTCAATCCGTGGCGGATGTTGTCTCCGTCGAGCAGGCAGGTGTGGATTCCGCGCTGGTGGAGGATTCGGTCTACCGCGTTGGCGATGGTGCTCTTGCCACACCCACTGAGTCCCGTGAACCAAATGACGCAACCAGCGTGTCCCATCAAAGTCTCGCGGTGGGTCCGGGTGACCTGATGTTCATGCCAGACGACCTGAGTGCGGGAGTCCATGGTGAGTTTCCTTCGAGCGCGGCCTTGGCCGATCCGGGGCAGGCCCGCGGGCTGAACGAGTCCTCTTGGGACGATGGTTGGGGCGACAAGCGTTCCAGGGAGTTCTTCGTCCGAGCCGCGAATCGCTCGTGACGCAGATCCAGCGACCGGATCCAATGCGCGGACCGGGAACGACCGCATCCTAGCACAAGCGTGGACCTTGCGGGTCACGGGGGCTGGAGTGTCCGGTGAGGAAAGGGAGGACGAGCGGTCGCTGGCCCCGCTGACGATGGCCGGCTCGAGCAGCGGTCCTTGACGCAGGCTCGCGTTGCGCAACGATTCCAACGGACCGTTTGCGGTTTTATTCTTGCCTGCCAGCTCACGCGGCCGCTGTCACGTACCCAGGCGATGCTGCGGGGTGCCGTAGGGAAATGGTCGTTAACCCTCGACGCTGATGAAGTTTGCGGTTAAGGCAGGGCGCGCGGTCGTGGACGGTGCCTCGATTCGCCGGTTGCGAGCAACTCGACGAAAGTCGATGTTGCAGGAGGTCGATAGCACTGTTGCCCTCCGCTGTCGAAGCACGGGGCCAGTAATTGCCAAGTCACACTGCTTGTCGCGCGAACGCTGGTTCCGCGCAAGGTTAAAAACCGGTACCGACGGCTCATCGTCGCGAGGACCAAGATGAATCCGCCAGGACCACCGAAGGGAACTCCATCTATGACTCAGACCGAGACTGTCTTGCCGGAGCAATCGCTCCTGTCGTCGCGGCCCCATGAGCTGGGCGCCCAGTCGCTCTACGACAAGTGCGTGGCTCTGGCGAGCAACTTGTGGTGGTCGTGGCATCCGGAAGTCATCAACCTGTTCCGCGACCTCGACCCGATCCGCTGGCGACAGCTGGACCACAACCCCGTGGCGTTGCTCAAGGAGTTCACGCCGGAACGGCTCGACGCCCGAGCCACCGAGATGGTCCTCTACAGCCGGATCCACCATGCCTACCGGCAGCTGAAGGCCTACATGTCCTCTTCGCGTGCGACCTGGGCGACGACGCACGCGGGAGTGTTGGGCGCGCAGCCGGTCGCGTACTTCTCCGCGGAGTTCGGCATGCACGAATCGGTGCCGATCTACTCGGGCGGCCTGGGGGTCCTGTCGGGCGACCATATCAAAAGCGCGAGTGGACTGGGCATTCCGCTCGTGGCGGTCGGCCTGTTCTACGACCAGGGATACTTCAAGCAGCGACTCGACGAGAACGGCTACCAGGTGGAAGAGTATCTCGACACGAAGGTCGAGAACCTGCCGCTGGAGCCGGCTCTGAATCCGGATGGCCAGCCGGTCACGATCTCGATCGAGACGCGGACCGGAGCCTTGCATGCTCGCGTCTGGCTGATGCACGTGGGTCGGGTGCGACTCTATCTGCTGGACTGCGACGTCGAAGGCAACAGCCCGGAGGACCGTTCGTTGACCAGCCGTCTCTACGGTGGTGACGAGCGGACGCGCATCCGCCAGGAGCTGGTGCTGGGGGTCGGCGGCGTGCGGGCCTTGAAGGCCCTGGGGATCCGGCCGGGCGTCTATCACCTGAATGAAGGCCACAGCGCGTTCGCGCCGCTGGAAGCCATTCGCGAGCGGATGGTGGAAGACGGCATCGACTTCAACGACTCGCTGCGGGAAGTCGCCCAGCGTACCGTCTTCACCACGCACACTCCGGTGCCCGCGGGCCACGACCGTTTCTCGGCGGAACTGGTCGAGGAGCATCTCGGTCCGCTGCGCGACGCCTTGGGCATCTCGTACGACCAGCTCATGGGGCTGGGACGCGTCGAGCCCCAAAACAAGGAAGAGACGATCTGCATGACGGTGCTGGGGCTGAAGCTGTCGCGTCGCGCGAACGCGGTGAGCTCGCTGCACGGCCATGTGTCCCGTCGCATGTGGGCCCACCTCTGGCCGTGGCGTGCCGAGGAAGAGATTCCGATCGGGCACATCACCAACGGCGTGCATGTCCCCAGCTGGCTGGCCTGGCAGATGCAGCAGCTGTACGACCGCCACTTCGCGGCCGGCTGGATTCACCGGATGGGCGAGCCCGAGGTCTGGCAGAGCATCTACGACGTCGATCCGGGTGAGCTTTGGGAGACGCACAACGCGCTGAAGAACCTCATGATGGCCTTCGTGCGTCGTCGCATCAGCCGGCAGTGCCGTCGCCGCGGGGAGTCGGACGAGGCGGTCGAAATCGCCCGCAACCTGCTGGATCCCGAAGTTCTGACGATTGGTTTCGCACGCCGGTTCGCCACCTACAAGCGGGCGGACCTGATCATGTCGGACGCCGACCGGCTGTGCCGCCTGCTGTGTGACCAGGACCGACCGGTGCAGATCATCTTCGCGGGCAAGGCGCATCCGAAGGATGAGCCGGGCAAGGCGTTGATCCGCAAGATCGCTGGAGCGCGGCTCGAGAGCCGTTTCCAAAACCGGGTGGTGTTCATCGAGGACTATGACATCAACGTCTGCCGCCACTTGATCCAGGGCGTCGACGTGTGGCTCAACAACCCGCGTCGTCCGCTGGAGGCGTCGGGAACGAGCGGCCAGAAGGTGGTGCTGAACGGCGGCTTGAACTTCTCGGTCCTCGACGGCTGGTGGGCCGAGGCGTATGACGGCCGCAACGGCTTCGCCGTCGGCACCGGCTCGAACCACGTCTCGACCGAGATTGGCGACCGTCGTGATGCCGACTCTTTGTACGACGTTCTGGAGAATCGGATCATTCCGCTCTTCTACCACCGCGACAACGACGGGCTCCCGCGCCAGTGGGTGCGGATGATGATGCACTCCATCGCCAGCCTCGCCTGGCGGTTCAGTGCCCATCGCATGGTCATGGACTACGCTCGCCACTGCTATGTGCCGGCGGCGGGCGGCGTCAGCTGCGACATGAACCCGAAATAGTTCGGGAGGTTCCTGCCCGGAAACCAACGCCCCGCAGGACCCGATGTCTCGGGCCTGCGGGCGATTCTCGCGAGTGCGGAACGCTTGAGCCGCCTCCACGCCGAGTTCTCCGGAACCTCGGCTTCTTCCCGCGGTCCTTAGCGCAGGCCGCGGTAGCAGACGTCGAGCGTCCGCTCGACCATCACCTCGGCGGTGAATTCGGAGATCGCTCGGTCGTACGCCACGCTGGCCCGTCGCTCCGCCTCCAAGGGCTCTTCGAGCGACGACAGGACGGCCCTGGCCAGGGCATCGGCATCTCGGACGGGCACCAGCCATCCGGCAGGCGGCTCGTCGCCTCCCCGCGCGTCGAGAAGGTCGGGGATCCCGCCGGCGCGGGTCGCGATGACCGGGCAGCCAGCGAGCATGGCGTCGGCGATGGAACTGCAGAGCCCCTCCATATGCGAGGGGATCACGAAGCGGTCGGCGGCCGCCATGAGGTCGGGAACGTCCTGGCGGTATCCCAGGAACCGTACCTGCGGTTGCACACCGAGGCGGTCCGCGTGGGCCTCGAGTTCGGTGCGCAGCAGTCCGTCTCCGGCCAGGGCCCAAACCAGACGAGGGAATCGCGCCAGGAGACGGGGCATGGCGTCCATCAGGTAACGATGGCCCTTGTGGTCGGTGAGATTGGCGACGGTGAGCAGCAGGGGCACGTCGCGGTCGACGCCGATCGCCTGGCGGCCTCGCGTGCGGAGACCTTCCTTCATGCGGTCGGCGTCCACGCCATCGTGGACCAAGTGCAGTCGGTCGGCGGCGATGCCAGCCCGGCCGCACGCATCCTTCACTGCGGAAGAGACGCACAGCAGGCCGTCGCACAGGTGGCGATAGCGGAAGGTGGATCGAAGGGGGAAGTCGACGCGGCGAGCGGCGAGACGCACGCCAATTGGAAGCCCCATGGCGGCGAACCCCGCGCTGGTGAGCGCATGGGGATCGTTGAAGTAGAGCACTTCAGGGGCCAGACGCCTCAACTGGCGACGGAGGTTCCAGATCCCACCCGGGGAGCGACCGCGGCCCGCGAAGGTGGTGACGTGCCAGCCGCGCCGCTGCATGCGCGCCGTGAACTCGCCGTCCTCCCGCGCGAGCAACAGGCATTGGTGTCCGCGTTGCTTGAGTCCTTCGGCGAGCAGCGCCGCCTGGTCTTCGCCGCCATGCCAACTCTTCTGGGTGGAAACCAGGGCCACGCGCAACGGAGGACGCGGACCAAGCGAACGAATTGAACGTACTTCCTCACGCGTCGAGGTTGGAGTTCCCGGCATGTAACGGCTCTCCTGTTTGAGCCCCTCGGGGGGACTCCAGCGGGCATCGCGATCGCGGAAGGCGTCGCGGCCGTTGGCTACCGAGGAGCGGGGCTTGGCCACCGGGAGGGAACGTATCCGGTCATCGACGCCGATGCCAAGGTCATTCCGGAGCACGCCGAT
>JBIIEC010000313.1:0-7514 GCA_044238045.1 Pirellulaceae bacterium
CGACAGGCTGATGTGCCAACGCGACCAGAAGTCGCGCAGGCTGGTGGCCAAGTACGGGTGGTAGAAATTGAGCATCAGGTCGAAGCCCATCACCTGGGCGACGCCGCGAGCCATGTCGGTGTAGCCGCTGAAGTCGAAATAGATCTGCCAGGCGAAGGCGATGGTGGCCAGTACCAGCGCCGCGGGGGAATATCCGGCCGGATTCGCGTAGATCGGATCGGCGTACGACGACAGGAAGTTGGCATAGACGACTTTTTTGGCGAGCCCGGTGACGAACAGCGAAAAACCGTCGGCCAGGTGCTGTCGCGTGATCGTCGGCGCGGACCGCAACTGCGGCAGCAACGCGCTGGAACGCTCGATCGGTCCCGCTACCAGCTGCGGAAAGAAGGACACGAACGTGGCATAGCGTACCAGGCTCGGCTCGTAGTCCACGTCGTTGCGATAGTAGTCGATCGTGTAACTCATCGACTGGAACGTGAAGAACGAGATGCCGACGGGCAGCACGATCGCAGGCCACTGCAGCGAATAACCGGCACCGGACCAGGCCAGCAGGCTGTTGAGGTTCTCGGCGAAGAACGGACTGTATTTGAAGAAGGCCAGCACGCCGAGATTATTGACCAGGCTGGTGGCCAGCCAGAAACCGCGCCGCCCGCCGTGGTGCATCCGACGCACGCAGCAGTAGTCGACCACCGTCGAGTAGCCGATCAGCAGCAGGTACCACGGATTCCACTGTCCGTAAAAGACGTAGGACGCGACCAGCAGCCAGTGCAGCCAGTAACGCGTCGGGCGCAGCAGCAGATAGCCCGCGTAGACGATGACGAAGAAGACCGCGAAGATCCAGGTGTGGAACAGCATGCGTTACTTCTGCACATCCACGCGACGGACGCAGCGGAACCCGTGGGTATCGCGAGCGAAGCAGGCATCGCTGATCCCGGAGTCGTCGGCTTGGCGGGCTGTGAGCCTGCAGGCCGCCGGTTCGGCGTTCCACGCCCCCCCGCGCATCACGCGCTGGTCGCCCGACTCCGGACCCCGCGGATCCCGCGCGGGCGACGCTCCATAGTAGTCCGCTTGGTAGGCGTCATGGCACCACTCGGCGACGTTGCCTCGCAGGTCGTGCAGACCCCAGGCGTTGGGACGACGCTTGCCGACCACATCGGTCTGCTGGCCGGAGTTGCCCACGTAGCAGGCCTGCTGGTCCAGCCGAGGCAAGGCCACGTCGAGCGGCTCGTCCTCCGTCGATTCCGCCCGCGCCGCATACTCCCACTCGGCTTCCGTCGGCAAGCGATAGCCCGAGGCGTCGAAGTTGCACGCGAACGTGGCCTCGTCGTAACAGGGTTCCAAGCCCTCGGCACGCGACCTCGCATTGCAGATCAACGCCGCGTCCGTCCAGCGAATCTGCTCCGCAGGCCTTCGCTCCCCTTTAAAGTGCGACGGGTTCGGGAACTCCAGCTTGGCCAGCAGGTCCTGTGTCACCTCATACTTGTCCATCAGGAACGAACTCAGCTCCACCTCATGCACCGGCTGCTCGTCCGCCGCTCCGCGCGCGCTGCCCATCGAGAACCGGCCGGCGGGAATCGTCACCAGCGTGCTGCCGAGCGGCGTGGTGACTTCGGACGGTGTGTTGGCAGACTGTGTGTTGGCAGACGGTGCGTCGGCGGGCGAGTCGACCGTGGCATCGGGCGACCTGTCGGCGGAAACAGCCGCCGCCTCGCCCTGCGGCGAAGAACCGCTGCCGGCGGGTTCGTTTTTCACGAGGCAGCCGCTGGTCCACAGCAGCAGGCCCACGGCGGCTGCGCAACGCAGGAACACAGCGGCCCCGGCGCGTTGCAGGAACACGATCCAGTGGCCGTCACGACGGTTGCCAAAGTGCAAGGGCATGTGCTGCGTCCGCATGGAGGCCTGTACTTCCTGAAGGATGTTCGCTCGGGAAACGCCGATGGTGCGTCAAGGAGTCGACCGGCAGCGGTCCGGAAGGGTTTCAGCCAGCCGGGAGAGATGCACCACGACGAGAACGCGCCGGGATGTTTGAAGTCTGCCGCGCTACCGGGTCCACTCCGACTCCTTGTTCGACAACTCGGCGGCGTCGGTCAGGGGCGTGGGAGGATCGGGGGAGTCGAGTTTCTTGATCCAGATGTCCCAAGGCCCGCAAACGCCGATCATCTCGGCCACTTCGGTCTGCTGGCCAGGGCCCTTCGCCGCCACGCGACCGCCCGGACCGACGCTAAAGGTAACGTAGCCGCCGTCCGGTGCAAAGTCGGGATGATAGAGGTGCATCTTTTCGTCGTGGTGCACCACGCGTGGATTGACAACCTGCGGTCCCTCGTCCGTCATCTCCAGATTGCCGGCGTGAATCGTGTGGTCGTCACTGCTCCACGTCAGCAGCTTGCCATCTTCACTGCTGGCCGGACGGCATCCGGGGATCTTCAGGTCCACCACCCGGTTGCCATTCACTTCAATCGCCACGATGGCGTGCCCGAATCCCATGCCGCCGTGAACGGTCGAGACGATCCAGTTGCCGTCGGCGAGCCAAGTCAACACGTACAGGTGCTCGATCGCCTTGTTCGGATGCTCCGTGATGGTGCCGTCCTCGACGTTGTAGAAGTAGAGACCTTTGCTGACGAAGTCCTTCACCTGGAAGCGACTGAACTCTTGCTTCGGAAACGCCAGTCGCTTCCCGTCGGGACTCCATGTGGCCTCGCGCGCCGCGTTGCTGACCAGACGGCGATCGGAGCCATCGGCGTTCATTACCCACAGGCTGCGGTGCGTCTCGCCGTTCTTCGGTTCGTCGACAAGGAACGCGATGCGCTGGCCGTCGGGCGAAGCCTGCGGATACAGTTCGTGGATGTCGGGCGTGGCCGTGACGTTGGTCCGCTCGGTGCCGTCCGCCCGCATGCTCCACAGGTCCCAGTTCTGGTTGTCATACGACTCAAAGAGGATCCGCATGGGACGCCGGCTGTCCGCCGCATCCTGGGCCATCGTCGCCTGCGTGAACGTCGCGCTGGCCAATCCCAACAGCACCAGCGGACCAAGGATTCCCTTCACGAATCGCTCCAGACCCCTCGTGCCTGGGCATCCGGACCGGTGGACTTGGACCGCGGACGGGATGGCTTGCGCGGTGCGGGGGTGA
Organism: Pirellulaceae bacterium; assembly: GCA_044238045.1. Classification (GTDB taxonomy): domain Bacteria; phylum Planctomycetota; class Planctomycetia; order Pirellulales; family Pirellulaceae; genus CAZUJM01. Next base: position 3,128 of record JBIIEC010000313.1, read on the forward strand.
CGGAGTGTCCCGCGGCCCGAGTGGCCGCAGGAAACCTGAGGGGATCCGATCATGAAACAACACCTTTGTACTGGACGTTCGGGTGGGCGGGACGTTCAACGAACCGACAGAAAGCTCGTGATCCGGGGTTTTGGGCAAGGTAGCCGTTTGTCTTGGGTCGGGAGCATGGCGGTGTGGCGTGCTGGCCTGTCACGGCTATCGTGGCGGCAGGTCGATCGCAGCCTGCTCGGGACGCTGTCCCCGCGGTGCTTGCCCAGGAGCCTCATCGGACTTCGGAAGAGCCTTCGTGGACGGCCTGGCTGCGAATCGGCGGCCGTCCAGAACGGGCAGGCTCCACGCGGCAACTTCGGGCGTCTCGACCGGCCGACGACCTGGGCAGCAAGGGGCGGTCGCGATTGTAGTCGGGCAGGAGCAAGCTTCGCAAACCGGGATCGCTTGGGATTCTTAGCGAAGTGGACGGGAACTGCCTGCATCCACATTTCAAAGGCAAAAAACTTCATTCGCCCGGAGACCCCAGCTACCATGAAGCGTTACCGCGCGGGCGGTGTGTCGGGATGGGAAGGCGACTGGCGAGGGCGAGGTTGTCATGAGCAGTGGACCAACCGAGGTAGGGTGTGACCGAGCGCGCGAATCCAGCTCGTGTACGGCCAGCGTGGAACGGGCCTCGACGAACCGAGCGTGCGGTGCCAGGGACACAGCGGAGCGTGGAGACACGGCGCAGCAGAGAGACACAGCGGGGCCGGGAGACACGGGTCGCATTGGCAGTGGCGCGCCCTGGCAGACGTGGGCGCGCGACCTCGTCGCGCGGCTCGAAGCCTGGCGTCCCGCATCGAGACGACCTGCGCGCCGCAGGTCGCGAGGCGGCGGATTGAGAAGCAGCGGACGCCTGCATTCTGAACGACTGGAAGCGCGGCAGGTGATGGCCGGCGACCTGGTGATCAGCGAGTTCGTGGCTTCCAACGACACGGGCATCCGCGACCAGGACCAGGAGCGACCGGACTGGATCGAGGTGCAGAACGTCAGCATGCGGGACGTGAACCTCGAGGGCTGGTTCCTGACCGACAGCCAGCAGGACTTGGACCGCTGGAAGTTCCCGGCGGTCACGGTGCGGCCGAATGCGTCGCTGGTCGTGTTCGCCTCGGGCAAGAACCGCGCGACGGCTGGCAGCGAGCTGCACACCAACTTCAGGCTCTCCGCGGGCGGCGAGTATCTGGCGCTGGTGCGTCCGGACGGGAAGACGGTGGAGCACGATTTCGGCCCGGACTATCCGCCCCAGGTGAAGGACATCTCGTATGGGCTTCCCCAGAAGATCACGGCGGGCGTGCCGATTGCGCCCGCGCCGACCGGACGGCTGATGGTGCCCTCGGTGGAGAACGGCGGCAGCCAGTTGGGCACGCGCTGGACTGCCGTGGACTACGACGACTCGTCGTGGACCGCGGGAGTGAAGTCGATCGGCTACGAACAGGCGGAAGGCTACGAGAACCTGCTGGGTACAAACGTGGGGCCGCAGATGATCGGCAAGAATCGCAGCGCGTACCTGCGGTTCCCGTTCACGCTCGATCGTCCGGAACGGATCTATTCGTTTTCGCTCGCCATGCGTTACGACGACGGTTATGTGGCGTACATCAACGGTAAGGAGGTCGCCCGCAAGAACGCGCCGGCGACTTTGGCCTGGGACTCGGGCGCAACGGCGCCGCACCGCGATCGCGACGCGATCATCCCGGAGGTGGCGACGATCGTGGTCAGCCAGTATCCGGACCTGCTGCGCAGCGGCGCGAACGTGCTGGCCATCCATGCGCTGAACGACGACATCAACAGTTCCGACTTCCTGATCATTCCCGAACTGTCGGCGACGGTCTTTGAGGAGGTGCAGTTGGGCGAGCGCCGATACTTTGCCTCGCCCACGCCCGGCAATCCGAACGGCATGGGGTCGACGACGTCGATCCTGGGCGTCGAGCATTCGCCGACGAGTCCTTCGGTGGAGCAGCCGCTGGTGGTGCGCGTCACGACGGCCACTTCGGGAGGCCCCGTGTCCGATGTGTCGCTGGTCTACCGCGTGATGTATGGCCCGGAGGTCGTCGTGCCGATGGTGGACGACGGGACGAAGGGGGATGGAAGGGCGGGGGATGGCGTGTTCGTGGCCACGATCCCTGCCGGCGTGGCCCAGACAGGGCAGATGATCCGTTATCGCGTCACGGCCGGCAGCGACGCGGCGAACTCGGCGAAGGTTCCGTTGTTCCTCGATCCGACGAACAACGACCAGTACCGAGGCACGATCGTGAACGATCCCTCGATCAAGTCCCAGCTGCCGGTGATCCATCTCTTCATGGAGAACCCGGCGGCAGGCGACACGGTCACGGGCACGCGCGGCTCGGTGTTCCACAACGGCAAGTTTTACGACAACGTGGAGATCGACACGACGGGCCGCACCGTGGGGCTGGCTGGTCCGAAGAAGAGCCACGACATCCAGTTTTCCGCCGAGAACTGGTTTGAGTTTGGCGAAGAAAAGTTCCGGATGAACGACTTCGATATCATCTCGGACTTCTGGAACCGCGAGAAGATCCGCGTCGCGCTCGGCTACCAGACGATGGCCGCGGTCGGCACGCCGTCGCACCTCTCGCGCAACGTCCGCGTGCACCTGAATGGCGGCTTCTATGCGACCTATTTCTTCGTCGATGGAGGGAACGAGCAGTTCCTGGAACGCGCGGGGCTGGATCCGCGGGGAGCCCTCTACAAGATGAACCTGGGCTTCGGTCCGGGCCAGGGAATGTCCAAGAAGCAGACGCGCACCTGGGAGGATACCTCGGACCTGCGTGAGTTTTTCGTGGGGTTGAGCCTGACCGGGGAGGAGCGGGTTCGCTACCTGCACGACAACGTCAACATGGCGGCCACGGTGAACTATCTGGCCGGCCTGGTGATCATGGCGCACGGCGATTGTTGCGGCAAGAACCTCTACATCTATCGCGACACGGAAGGCACGGGAGAATGGGAGCCGCTGCCATGGGACATGGACTCGGCCTTCGGTCGCGGCGGCGTGAATGAGTCGCAGTCCTACTTCGTGACCGCGGGCGGGATCTTCTCGGGCATGGACAACCAGCTCATCAAGGAGCTGCATGAGGACGTGCCGGGGTTCAGCGAGATGTATCTGCGCCGCCTGCGGACGCTCATGGATCAGTTTGTGCAGGTGCCCGGCACGCCATCGTCGGAACTGTACTTCGAGCGGCGGATCGACGAACTGATCCAGCAGATCGCGCCCGAGGCCCAGATGGACTTCGACAAGTGGGGCAGTTGGATCACCGATCCGGTGACGGGGCGCATCACCTACGGCAAGGAGCCCGAGGGGGTGCCGACGTGGCAGCAGGAGATCGGGTTGCTGCGCAACGCCTACATGCCGCAGCGACGCGTCTTTCTGTACGACAGCTTGAAGCAGGTCAATGGCGGCGTGGAACTGCCGCCGCAGGTCGACGCGCCAAAGCTGAAGTTCGGCCGCGTCGATGCCGCGCCTGCTTCCGGGAACGAGGATGAGGAGTATATCGAGATCACCAATCCGCTCAGCACGGCCGTCGATATCTCGGGCTGGCAGCTGGCTGGTGGCGTACAGCATACGTTCGCGCCGGGAACGGTGATTCCCGCCGGACGCTCGCTGTTCGTGTCTCCGAATGTCCGAGCCTTCCGCGCGCGAACGACTGGACCGTCGGGCGGCCAGGCGCTTTTCTTGCAGGGCGCTTACCAAGGGCATCTCTCCAACGCGGGTACGACCGTGAAACTGGTCGCCGCCAACCAGGCCGAAGTCGCCAGCCTGGTCGTCGCGGCGGCGCCGACGCCGATCCAGCAGTACCTGCGGGTCAGCGAGATCATGTACATGCCGCAGGCCCAGGCAGCGGATGGGCGTTTTGCCGCGGACGACTTTGAGTTCATCGAGTTCGTGAACACTTCGCCGACGCAGACGCTCGACCTGCGCCATGTGCAGCTGCGCGACGCAGTGCAGTTCCAGTTCCCGGCCGTCACGCTGGGACCCAGTGAAGTGGCCGTGGTCGTGCGGAACCAGGACGCCTTTGTCCATCGTTACGGGACGAAGGCCCGGGTCTTGGGCCAGTATGGCGGCACCACCGACGACTGGTCGCTGAGCAATGGCGGCGAGACGCTGACGGTGGACCTCGGCGTCGGCGACCGGATCCAGACGATTGCCTACGATGACATCTGGTATCCAACCACTGATGGCGGTGGTTATTCGCTGACGGCCGTGAATCCGGCGGGACCAGCCGATCGCTGGTCGGTGGCCGAGGGCTGGCGGGCGAGCGACGCGCCGCTGGGCTCGCCAGGCGTCGTTGCCCAGGCACTCGCCGGCGACTTCGATGCCAATGGACAGCTTGACGCGACCGACATC
>JBIIEC010000314.1:0-7487 GCA_044238045.1 Pirellulaceae bacterium
TACGGCGTGGCGGACCAGTTGGCCGGACTGTGCCTGGCCCTGGTGCTGCTGTTCGGTGGCATGACGGCGCTTGTTATCGCTTTTTCGAGCTCATCGGCGGGGCGCGAAGGACGTACGGTATAATCGAGCGTCGCGGAGCGTTGCTGGGGTTCCGTGTCTCCCTGCTGACTCCGCGCTTTCCCCCCTTTTCGTACCTCGTCGGAATCCCTTCGTCGATGGCCCGCCGACCACTTCTCCTTGGGTTGAAGAAGCCGCTGATCGTCGCGTGGCTGTGGAGCTGCGTGGTGGCCAGTTGCGCGACGGCGGTAGATTATGTGGAGATCCAGGAGGCGGAGGCGGGTGGCGGCCGCGCGTTGGTGGGACAGGTGCTGGTCGAAGCCCAGGACGGGGGCATGCTGCTGGAGGAGCAGGATGGCCATGTCTGGACGCTCCAGCCCCGCCAGATCGTCTCCCGCCGCAGCGATGAAACGCCCTTCACGCGGCTCGGCAAGAAGGAGTTGGGGGAACGCCTGCTACGGGAGCTTCCCGCCGGCTTCCAGCTGCACGACACGGCGCACTACCTGGTGGCCTACAACACGACCCGCGCCTACGCGCAGTGGTGCGGCGGGCTGTTCGAGCAGCTCTACCGCGTCTACTTCAACCACTGGGAGAAGATGGGGCTGAAGCTGGAGAAGCCGCCGTTGCTGGTGGCCGTGGTCTTCCGCGACGCCACGTCGTATCGCGACTACTGCCGATCGGAACTCGGAGAAGCTGCCGAGTCGATCATCGGCTACTACAGCCTCGCCTCGAACCGCATCCTGACGTACGACATGACGGGGATGGAACAGCTGCAGGCACCGGGAGTGAAGGTGAGGACGCAGGATCATATCCAGATGCTGCTGTCGCGTCCGGCCGCGGAACGCACGGTCGCCACGGTGATCCACGAAGCGACCCACCAGCTGGCGTTCAACAGCGGCCTGCAGACGCGATTCGCCGACAACCCGTTCTGGCTCAGTGAGGGGCTGGCGATCTACTTCGAGTCGCCCGACCTGTCCAGTCGTCGCGGCTGGAAACGCGTGGGGGAGATCAACGAAACCAGGCTCCGCGGCATGCGGGACTACCTCGCGCGCCGCCCTGCCACTTCCCTGGCTTCCCTGATCACCGATGACCAGCGGTTTCGCCAGACTCAGGAGGCCAAGGACGCTTACGCCGAAGCTTGGTCGCTCTGCTACTTTCTGATCCGCAGGCATCCGGATGGCTTCCGGCGTTATCTGGAGATCATCCGCGGGAAACAGGCGTTGGGACGAGACACTCCCGAACAGCGACTGCGGGAGTTCCAAGAAGCGTTCGGCGTGGACCTCACTTCGCTGGATCGCGACCTGCTGCGCGCTCTGGAATCTTGGCGCTGAGCCGAACGGGTCGGGAAGATCGACCTGGATCTGTTCGCGACAGGCCACCTGAAATTTGGCCGCCCGTCGGGGCCGCCCGTCGGGGCCGCCCGCCGTCGACTGGCAGCGCCGATGGCAACGGGTTATGATGCCACTCTGCCCGCTTTCACCAGCCATTCAGTCCCGCCTGAACAGGAGGCACCATGCCCATTTCCCCATCCGCACCCGAACCGCGCAAGACGGCCGCCCAGGAGTTGCCATGCCCGACGGGTTCCTCCTTCGACGCATCCGCGGCTGCGGGGCGTTTCTCGCCCACAGGTTCGCCGCAGGAGTCGCGGCGTGGTTTCCTGAGGCAAGGCACGGCGGCGCTGGTGGGTGGAGCGATCGCTGGCAGCCTGTCCTCGGCCCGCTTCGCGCATGCCGCGGGCGACGAGACGATCAAGGTGGGCCTGATCGGCTGCGGCGGACGCGGCAGCGGAGCGGCCATCAATGCACTCGGCGCGGACAAGAACGTCAAGCTGACCGTCATGGCCGACATGTTCGAGGACCAGCTCCAGAATAGCCGCCGCAACATCAAGAACCAGGCCGAAGCGGCGGAGATGGGCGAGAAGTTCGCGGTCACCGACGACCACTGCTTCACGGGCTTCGACGCATACCAGAAGGTGATGGAGTCGGATGTCGATGTGGTGCTGCTCTGCTCGCCACCCCACTTCCGTCCGCAGCACCTGGAAGCCGCCATCGCCGCCAACAAGCATGTCTTCTGCGAGAAGCCGGTCGCCGTGGACGGCCCCGGAGTCCGCCGCGTGCTGGAAACGGTCCGTCAGGCCAAGGAAAAGAACCTCGCCATCGTTTCCGGCCTCTGCTGGCGTTACGACCTCGGCGTCCGCGAAACCGTCAACCGCATCAAGGACGGCGCGATCGGTGACATGGTCGCGATCCACACGAACTACCTCGCCGGGACGCTCTGGCATCGCGGCCGCAAGCCCGAATGGAGCGAAATGGAATACCAGCTCCGTAACTGGCTCTATTTCACCTGGCTGTCCGGCGACCATATTTGCGAGCAGCACGTCCACAGCCTGGACAAGGCCGTGTGGCTGATGAACGACGAACTTCCGGCTCGCTGCTTCGGCCTCGGAGGCCGCCAGGTGCGCGTGGAGGAGCCGTGGGGCAACATCTACGACCACCACGCGGTGTGTTACGAGTATCCGAACGGGCTGAAAGTGTTCGCGTACACGCGGCAGATGGGCAACTGCTGGAACGAAGTGGAAGACTTCGTGTATGGAACGCAGGGCACCGCGAAGCTGCTGGACCACTCGATCACGGGCAAGGAAAACTGGAAGTACAGCGGCCCGCTGCCCAGCATGTACGACGTGGAGCACCAGGAGCTGTTCGCGGGTCTCCGCGCCGGCAAGATCATCAACAACGGCGTCTACATGGCCCACAGCACGCTGGTCGCCATCATGGGACGCATGGCCTGCTACACGGGCGAGCTGATCGAGTCGAGCAAAGCCCTCAACTCGATGGAAGACCTCACTCCACCCCACTACGCTCTGGGCGAAGTCAAGGTCCCGGAAGTGCCGATGCCCGGCCGTACGCGATTCCTGTAATCGCTCGCGGTCGCGAACGCCGCAGGCCGCTCCATTCCGATGTCGCGACGGACGAGAACCGCTCCGTCGCGGCCTGCGGGCTCGGGTCGCCTTCAGGCAGCCTTGCTACCCGCATCAAGCTCGTAGGCTGCGTTCCAGTCGGGTCAGTACCGTCTGGACATCGCACGATCGGTGGCCCAGGCTCATCTGGCGTCCGTCCTGCACCCACTGCTCCACCTTGTTCTGCGCCGCCAGCACCGTGCTATGGCTGCGGCGTCCGAAGAATTCGCAGATCTCTGTCAGGGCAGCGCCCGTGAGTTTGCGGGCCAGCCACATGGCGAGCATGCGAGGATGGCTCACATCGTGAGTTTTCCGGTCGGAACGCAGAACCTGGGGATCCAGGTTGAATTCGGCACAGATCACCCGCTGCACATCGTCCAGCCGGATCACTCCGCCACTGTTCGGGAAGTATTCGTCCAGTACCTCCTCGACCATGCTCATCGAGACCGAGCGTTGCAGGGCTCGGGAGGTGGCCCAGAGTCGATTCACCACGCCGGACAGTTGGCGCGCGTCGCCGGGCGTCCGCAGGACGATGCGTTCCACCAGTCCATCCGCCAGCGTCAGTTGCCGCTGCTCGAGCAGGCGAATCGCCAACTGGTGACGCGTGGCATCGTCCAGCGGTTGCAGGGCGCAGGTACAGCCGCCCAGGATGCGGGTCCGCATCTCGTTGCCGAGTTGCTGCAGGTCGCCGGGACCTCGATCGGATGCCAGCAGCACCTGCCGTCCCTGTCGAACCAGCGCGTCGAGCGTGTGCAGCAGTTCAGAAATGGTGGCTTGCTTGCCCATGAAGAACTGGATGTCGTCCAGGATCAGCAGGTCCATCTCCCGATACTTCTGGCGGAAGACCGGCAGCCCCGACCCGCGCAGGGCCTGCAGGAAGTAGATGGTGAACTGTTCCGCCGTCAGGTAGACCACGCGTCGCCCGCCCCGCGCCCGAACGGTCGACCAGGCACCTTCCAGCAGATGCGTCTTGCCCACTCCCGGAGGCCCGTGCAGGAGCAGCGGATTCATCTGGCCCGGGTTGTCCAACACCATCTTCAGGGCGTTGAAGGCCAACTGGTTGCTGCCGCCGACGACGAACGATCCGAGGGAGGCAAAACGACGAGCATGGGGAGCGGCCGCCTCGGCCGACTTCGGACGAATCCGACCTGCGACAGGCTGGTCGGCGGGCGGCTGAGCACCATGCCAGCGGTGTACGAGCTGCGGCGAGATCGCCGTGCTGTCCGCCGTCGCCAGCAGTTCGGCTGCCGGAGCACTCGGCGCGGCGGCGGGGGCTGCGGCGGTCATCACCGTCGTTGCCAACAGAGCCGGGGTCGGCGCGGTGGGTGCCGGTGGTACGATGGCTTCCGCAGCCTCGGTGCCGTCCAGGTCGAACAGCCCTTGGTCGATCAGGAACGCCACCTGGGAGTCCTCCCCGAGGACGTCGGTGGCCACCTTTTGGATGTCCTGGTGATGGTTCTTCCGCAGGCGATCCAGGCGAAAGCGGGTATCTACGAGGACCGACAGCGTGCCGCCGTCGCAGCGGAGTCGCGTTCCGGTGCCGAACCAAAGTTCGTACCGCTCTTCTCCCAATTGGGAGATTAGCTGAGCACGTACTTTCGACACGATCTCCATATCGCGGCCCGCAGCTTCCTGGATTCCGCAGAGTGGGCGCGCACCGAGAGCGCAGAACACCCCGCCGGAACAACCTTCAGATTGAAATAAATTTGACCTGTTTTTCAGGTCGAGGTCCCAGCCATCGTCGCAGCGTGACGGCCGGAACCCGCGTTTGGCTCACATCCGAGTGGCTGATTTTACTAGGGCACCCCCTGCTGTCAAACCATCGCGACATCCGCTCCGGTCTTTTTAAGAAACCGAGTACCGGAAAAGAATCAATCCTCGGCAAATGCCGCGATCTCTCGCGGACCCCATTCTTTGAAGCCATCCGGACGCCGCGTGGAAAACCGTTCGATAAGTGCTAGCACCACTCCCGCACGAGCGACGTTTCTTGCTGAAAAAACGCGTTTCCTGAGAAATCGCTGACCTGCCGATCGCGCGACAACGCCTTCTCGGGGCAATGCATCATGCGACGCAAGCCAAGGCTCAACAAAGACTTGCCATCAGAAAGAAGGGACAACCGCGGGCGTCGACCGGAGGTCGCACAGGCTCGCACTGCTTCCCCAGGCGAGGGGACGGCGGAGTCGCCGGGAGGGGGAAAGGCGGCGGTTTCCTGGCCGAATCGGCGAGATCATCCCTGACGGCGGCGGTCCCGACGGCGACCGGAGGCCCCCGGGACGTTCGAGGGCCTGCTAGAGCAGTCGGGCTTCGCGAAGTTTCTGGAGTCGCAGGAGCGTCGCCGGACTGAGGCTGGCCCCGGTGCGCGGCAGGTTCAACTCGATCTCCACCCGATATCGCGTGTCCGGCTTGTCCACCTCGGCCAGCGAAGCCTCCTCGATCCGCAGCATGCCGATCGGCCGCCCCTCCCAGTAGGCCAGAAAGAGGGCCGTCCCGACCGAAGCGTATTGGCGGAGTCCAAAACGATTCTGCAGCAGGGCGGCCGTGGGCTCGTAGTCCCCCGTGAAGCCCGAGAAGGTGATCCGCTGCACTTGGGAGTTACTGTCGAAATAGTAGGTCAGGGTACCGGCCACATCCTCCAACTCGTACCCCGTCACCAGCGGCACTCGGATTCCATGGTATTCCAAGAACGGCAGACGCGTGGTCACGCGGGGCCACCTCTGGGAAATCCATTCGGGCGACGCATCAAAATAGAGGGCTTCGATGAGGGTCATTCCGACCGGCCCCCCGTAGTACTTCATATCCACGGGCGGCAGGTCCGCCGTGGGCGAGTTGGGCGGCAGCATCGTCTTTTTGGCAACTTCCACCGTCTTCGCTTCCTCTCCCTCCGCTTTTGCCTCACCCGCCTCGCCGGACTCCGCCGGCGCCTCCTTCACCCAACTGGCAAAGAACGCCCCCGGCCCTTCGCTCACCGCCTGCACCAGGGAGCTCTTGCCATCCTCGCTGAGAAGGAAGGGCAGCACAGCAGCGGCCGCGAGGATACAGACAAACAAAGTGGTTCGACTCGGCATGGTCGTCGCAGCCCTAAAGCGGATCGAGAGGACTCCTGCTCCGATATCGACCGGTCTTCGGCCGGATTGCGGAAGCTTGGCCGGCTGCCGGAGCAGGTTTCCGGACCCGCGTCTCCCGCACGTCACACCGGAGCCTCCGCGCCGTTGGTTACAATGACCGACCGAGACGGTCTCCCTCGTCGCAGGGGACATGCATTCGGGAAGTGGGTCGCGGCCGGAAAGCGATCGGCCGGGCGGAAAGCGGCGATCCATCGACGCCCAACGCTCCCGAAATGCTTCGGAGCGAGACGGCCGTGAGGGGAGCAGGGTTGGATGGAGGGCGAGACAAAGCCGCGGGCCCTGGAGGCGCCGACCGAGGAGCTGCGTTGGCTGGTCGAGGGCCCGGGCCGTTCTCGGCTGGACCGCCTCCGCCAGGACGACCGCCCGCTGCATGAACTCACTCGACATCTGCGTCGTGACCTGTCTGCCGGCCAGGTGTCCCTGCTGCTGGAACAACGCGATCTGCGGCGGCGGGCTCTCGCCAAGTTCCCGGACGCCGAACGGCTGTTTTTCACCCGTCGATCGCTGGAACAGGCCACCGATGCGACCCTGGCCGCCTACAAGGCGACTCGCTTTCCACCTGGATCGCCCGTCGTCGACGCCTGCTGCGGCATCGGCGGCGATCTCATGGCGTTGGCGGCCCGGGGCCCTGTGGTGGGCATCGAGTCCGACCCGCTGCCGGCCTATCTCGCGCAAGCCAATCTGCGGGAGCTGGGGATTCACGAATCGGAAATCCGTGTCGACCGCGTGCCCTCCACGCCCCTGCCTGCGGGAACCGCCCTGCATCTCGACCCGGATCGTCGGCCGGGCGAGCGGCGATCGGTGCGACTGGAGGCCCATTCGCCCAACGACCGGGAGATCGAGCTGTTGCTGCGGCAGCATCACGATCTGGCTTTGAAGCTGGCTCCTGCCACCGAACCCGAACACCCCCTGCTGGCCCGGGCCGAACTCGAATGGATGGGGCACCAGGGAACCTGCCAGCAGCTGGTGGCCTGGTTCGGAACGCTCGCACGAGAGCCTGGAGTTCGGACGGCCACTTGGGTGGTCGACGGTCGGCCGCACCACTGGTCCGCTCCGCATACGGTGCCGGTCACCTGCACCCAGCAGGTCGATCCGTTCGTTTACGAACCGGTGGCCAGTCTGTTGGCGGCAGGCCTGGCGGGGAATCTGGCCGAAACCTGGGGGTTGAAGGGCCTCACTCCCGGGGGTGGCTACCTGACCGGCCCCCGCTGCCACCTTTTTCCCTGGGCCGAATCTTATGAGGTGCTAGAGTCGATGCCGTTCCGGCCGGATCGCGTGCAGGCCTGGCTGCGCGGGCAAGAGGTGGGAAGAGTCGAGGTGAAGAAGCGGAACGTGGAACTGGACCCTGC
>JBIIEC010000019.1:0-26157 GCA_044238045.1 Pirellulaceae bacterium
CCGCCTAAACCCTGTAGGCTGCACCAACGCAGCCTATCACGCAAGTTAGCCTCGTCCCGAAGTCGAATGATATCAGTCACTTGCGAGCCGATCAAGGATTTTATGGAGTGATAGGCTGTTTCGGCCTGAGCATCCTGTATCGAGAGACGATGCGAGCATGCCCGACATATCTGTTCCAGCATTGACTACCACTACGATTCGAACTCAACTAGTTCGAATCCTGCACCTCCGCTACAAAACCACCCGTTTTCCCTGAAAAAACGAGGGTTCGAGGACGACTCTGGCGACTCACTGGACGACTCACCAGGGGGCAAGGCAGCGCACAAGACGACGCAGCACCTGCAGGCATGGACATGCATGGATAGGCAGGAAAGCCAAAGGAACTGGCCAGAAATGCGAAAAACCCTGGGAAAACCAGGGTTTTTGAGCGGAGAGGACAGGATTCGAACCTGCGGATCCCTTACGGGATCACCGATTTAGCAAACCGGCGCTTTCGACCACTCAGCCACCTCTCCCAACCTGCGCCTCGCGTCCTCGTCCGAGCGGAATTGACGCGTCACGCTCCTCACCAGCCGAACTGCCCGGCGTCGGCTCACCAACCTGCATCTGCAGGCCGATCATTACCGCTTGCGGGTCCGATCCGGGCCCTTGCCGACTGGCTCCCTATTCTGGACCATTTATTGGGAACCTGCAAGCCACCCGACCGGGAACCTGATGATGCTTGAGCCGCTCCGACGCCGCGTCTTCCGATCGACTGGAATACCTTTCCGGCTCGGTACACTCGCCCGGCAGCCGCTGGCATCCGCGGCACCGGCCAGCCGTGCCCGGGGGTGTGTGTCGAGCGACCGACTGTGGCGGAGCGTGGGAGCCGGCGTCGGGCTCCTGACGGCCCTGCTGCCGCTGCCATCCAGCCGCTCCGCCGAGGTACTCCTGCTCGCCAATCGCGCGGCCACCGTCGCCTCCGCCGCTGCGGGCATTCGTGCCGACCAAGTGACCGACCATGTTCGCCTGCTGGCGGATGACACGCTGGAGGGCCGCGAAGCCGGCAGTCGGGGCGGTTATGCGGCCGGCAACTACCTGGCTCGCTTCGTCCAGGCCACCCTCCAACCGGCCGGCGACTCCGGTCAGTTCTTCCAGATGTTCGCCCCCAACTATCGCAACCTGCTCGGCGTGCTTCCCGGTTCGGATCCCGAGTTGCGCGACGAATATATCCTCCTCGGCGCGCACTACGACCATGTGGGCTACGGATCGGCCACGACCAGTCGAGGCCCCATCGGGTCGATCCACAACGGCGCGGATGACAACGCCAGCGGCACCGCCGCCGTGCTGGAGATCCTGCAGGCGTTCACCGAAACGCGCCTGCCCACCCGGCGATCGATCCTCTTCGCCCTCTGGGATGGAGAGGAAAAAGGACTGCTCGGCTCGCAGCACTTCATCCAGAACCCCACCATCCCGCTCGCCCAAATCAGACTGGCCCTCAATGTGGACATGATCGGCCGGCTGCGCAACCAGCAGCTGGAGGTCTACGGCACGCGCACCATGGCCGGCCTGCGTTCGCTGGTCAGCCAAGCCAACCAGCAGAGCGACCTGCGCGTGCTGTTTCCCTGGCGTATCGAAGCGAACAGCGACCATCAGTCGTTCTTCGCGCGGCAGATCCCCATCCTCACCTTCCATACGGGGCTGCACGAGGAGTACCATCGGCCCAGCGACGACGTGGAGCTGGTGAACGCCGAGGGCGTCGCCAGCACCGCGAAGCTGATCTTCCGGACGGTCGATGCGCTCGCGAACGCCGATGAGCTGCCCACCTTTCGGCTCGCCTCCACCCATGAGACGGACGCGACACGCCGCGTCCTGGAAGCTCCCAGCCCCCCGCAGCCGCCGCGTTTGGGCATCCGCTGGGAAGCACTCCCCAACGCCGCGGGCGTCGCCCTGCAGATCTCCCAGGTGATCGCCGGATCGGACGCCGACCGCGCCGGACTTCGCCCCGGCGACCGCATCACGCACGTCGATGGCCTCCCGCTGCGCGACGCTACTCCGCTCCAGCAACGCGCCGTCACCGCCACCGAACTGCAACTCACCCTCGACGCCCCTCGCGAAGTCACCATCCGCTTCAGCACGCCGCCCACGAAGATTGGCATCAGCTGGCGCGAGGATCCGGCGGAGCCCGGTGCGTTGACGATCGTCCGCGTTGTACCGCATTCACCGGCCGAACTCGCAGGCCTCGCCCTCGGCGATCGCATCCTTCAGTTCGATGGCCGGTCGTTCGCAAATGGGCAGGAGTTCGCAGCCCTCGCGCGAGAATGCCAGTTGCCCGCGCCACTGGTCGTGGAACGCCTCGGGCAGCTGATGGAACGACGGCTGCCGCGATTCGGAGATATAACCACGGAGGACACGGAGGGGAAGGTAACTACGGAGAGCACGGTGGAAGGGCCTTAATGACGGGCGCGCTAATCGGGCAGCGTCGTTGGTTCAGCGTGGTTGGTTAGCGCGGCACGACGGCTTTCAGGGCGAGGGCACGACGAGCTGGGCGAAACCGGCCGTTTCCCGCACCTGCTGGACGCCGTCTTCTTCCCATACGAAACGCACTTCGAGCCCCGGCAGTTCGGCCGCGCGGCGCAGGCCCGCCTCCGGGCCCATGACGGACAGCGCGGTGGCCCAGGCATCGGCGGTGATGCCGTCGGGAGCCACTACGGTCACGCTGCTCCGCAGACGCAGGCCGATTCCGGTGCGCGGGTCGACCAGGTGCGAGTAGCGGACGCCGTCATATTCGAAATACTGGTGGAGATCGCCCGAGGTGGCGACGGCGCGGTCGGCCAGCCGCAACCGGCCCGCCTCGGACTCCGCGGCATGCAGGCCTGCCACGGCGATCACCCAGCCGGGCTTACCGTCTACGGCGGGCGGGGCAGCTCCCACACGCAAGTCACCGCCACCCTCGACAAGCGATTGCGAGTAGCCTCGACGGCGCAGTTCCTCGTACGCTTGATCCAGCGCATCGCCCTTGGCGATACCGCCCAGGTCCAGCTGCATGCCGGCTCGTTCCAGGGACGCGCCCTGCATCTCGGGATGCAGATGCACGCGTTCATGGCCAACCAAATCACGCGCCTGCTGCAGCCGCGTCGCGTCCGGCCACGCCTGCGTACGCCGTGCCTGCCGCCACAATCGAGTCAGTGGCCCGACCGTGATGTCGAATGCTCCTTCGGACGCGCGGCTTACTTCCTCGGAACGCAGGAGCACGCGGTAGAGATCGTCGGAGACCGGCGAGGGCTGCGTGTGCGGAGCGCCGGCAGCCAGCTGGTTCAGTTCGCTGTCGCGCTGGTAGTTGCTGAGCCGCTGGTCGAGTTCGGCGATGCGTCGAAAGGCGGCGTCGACCGCTTCGACCATCGCCGGATCGGCCGCGTCGCCGTTTTTCCCTGCCTCGGTCGAGACCACCAGGATCGTAAACTCGGTGCCCATGTGGGGCTGCCGACGTTCGTACCTGGGCAGAGCCTCTTTCGCCTGTCCCGAGCCCCATCCGCCGCCGATCAGGACCAGCATTAGGGCCACAATCTTCCGCAGAAGCGACCGGCAGGCGTCTCGCGTCCCCGGTCGCCCACCGGACGGCGACCGTTCGGACCTCGTCCGTCCCGTCAATCCATTCATCTTGATCACGCTCTCCCCCTGACGACCATGGTCCAGCACCGGCGTTCCCGCCGCCACACCGCTCCAGCCCACCCTACTATAAGACCTTGCCACAATTGTCTCCATCCTTGACCGCCAGAGACCGAGAACAGGAGGGCGGTCGCGCCACGGACCGAGGTTGCCCTGGGTTGAGCATCCTTTTTCGCGGTGAGAACCTGACGAATTCTCGCAAATTAGGCCACCCAGTGGGGTAGCCCGCGAATTGAGTCGGCCCCTCGGGCAAGGTATGATGACCGTCCCGCCCGCCCCGCTCGATGGATCAACTCCTCGCGTGGCACCACTGCGGATTTGATTCCTACCCGGCTATCCCACCACTTGCCCTCGTCCATGGAGACTCCGATGAACGGACCGGCTGATTCCAAGAACTCCAAGCAGGCCTCGCGACGCAGATTCATCAAGACCTCATCGCTGCTGATGGCTGGCGGCGCCGTGGCCGGCCAGTTGTCGCTGGCCCGGTCGGCCCACGCTTTCGGCAGCGACGAGATCCGCATCGGCCTGATCGGCTGCGGTGGTCGCGGCACGGGCGCGGCCAGCCAGGCGATGAACACCGAGGGCAAGACCCGCCTGGTGGCGATGGGCGATGCTTTCCAGGATCGACTGCAGCAGGGCCTGCGTGGCCTGAAGGGCGAGCACAACGACAAGGTGGACGTGCCGCAGGATCGTCAGTTCGTTGGCCTCGACGCCTTCCAGAAGGTGCTGGAGACCGACATCGACCTTGTGATCCTCGCCACGCCTCCCGGCTTCCGCCCTCTGCATTTTGAAGCGGCCGTGAACGCCGGCAAGCATGTGTTCATGGAGAAGCCGGTCGCCGTGGACGCTCCAGGCGTTCGTCGCGTGCTGGAAGTCGCCCGGAAGGCGAAGGAGAAGAACCTGGCGGTCGCCGTCGGCCTGCAGCGTCGCCACGAGAAGCGTTACATCGAGACGATCAAGCGTCTGCAGGATGGCGCGATCGGCGACATCACGGTCACTCGCGCCTACTGGAACGGCGATGGCGTCTGGGTCCGCCCTCGCATGCCGAATGACACGGAAATGTCCTACCAGATGCGCAACTGGTACTACTTCAACTGGCTCTGCGGCGACCACATCGTCGAGCAGCACATCCACAACCTGGACGTCATCAACTGGCTCAAGAACGGCTATCCCGTGTCGGCGCAGGGCCAGGGCGGTCGCCAGGTCCGCACCGGCAAGGACTACGGCGAGATCTACGATCACCATATCGTCGAATTCGATTACGGCGACAACTCGATCTGCTTCAGCCAGTGCCGCCACATTCCGAACACATGGAGCAGCGTTTCGGAGCACGCGCACGGGACGACCGGCTTCTCCAACATCGGCAATGCTACGATCCACGACCTGAAGGGCAAGCTGCTGTGGGAATACGGCAGCGGCGGCGGGAATGGCCATCAGGAAGAACACCACGACCTGTTCGCCGACCTGCGCAAGGGCGTCATCCCGAACGAAGGCGAGTATGGGGCCCTCAGTTCGATGACCTCCATCTTCGGCCGCATGGCCACCTACTCGGGCAAGCGGATCAGCTGGCAGGAATGCCTGAACTCCGACCTCGTGATCGCTCCCGTTGACCAGATCAAGTCGATGGAAGACATCCCGCCGGTCGTGCCCGACGCCAACGGCGCGTACGCCATCCCGATGCCGGGCAGCAACACGCGTTACTTCTAAGCGACGCCACCGGCGATCGTTTCAGCGCACATGAGGCCGGTCCGCCACGAACAGCGGACCGGCTTTTTTTTGTTCCAGCCAGTCGCTCAGGCGACGCACCGGATCGTTGCCTGAAGCCGACACGGTGCCGACGTGCTGGTAGCGAGAGGCGTCGAGCGATTCACGAAGCCACTCGCGGCGCTGGATCCACCGCGCCGCATATTCGGCTTGCTCGCTTGGCGACCACGGGCGACTGCGGAGCACCGTCTGGTCGTTCGTGCGTTCGCGGATCATCTCCACGATCCGCCCGCCCTCGGCCTTCAGCAGCCGGCCGCTCAAGTAGCCCCGCCGCCAGGAACCCTCGGCGTCGAAATGGTAGACCTCGTCCTCGGTCACAAACACACTCAGCGCGCCGTTGGCCCGGAAACCGAAGACCAGTGGTTCCGCAGCACCTTCCAGTAGCAGTTCCGCGCGTTCCACCAGCGCAGTCGCTTCGCGCAGGATATCTTCCCGTTCGGACTCCTCACGCGCCACGCAAAAGCCCCTTGCTCGAGCACGACCAGGGCAACGACCATCCCGGCAGGGAATCTTGGCCGCCGCGAAGTCGCATTATGAGGTAGTCCCGCGCGCCTGCCAACCACGCGAAGCGGCGGGGCGGGATCAAGAAGCCGAGTGGCGACTGCGGTAGCGGGCACTCACACGCTGCAGCAGAAGGCGATCCTCGTGCGACAGGGATTCGCTGCCGGCTTGGTGCAGCCTTTCCAGGATCTCATCCATGCGGCTCTCTTCGGCCGCGTCCAGCTCCCGCTGCCGCAAGACCCGCTCCTCCCGCCGACGCTCCCACCATCGCACCAGCAAGCTCGGCGACGCCCGCCTCGACACCAGCTTCGGTGTCGTCCGCTCCAGACTCGTGTAGCCCTCGGAGAAATCGTAGCCGAGCACCGCGTCGTCGCCGGAACCATCATGCTGATGGGTCTGGTCTTCGCGGCGTGCGCTGAAGTAGACGAAAATGGCAAGAATCAGCAGCGGAAACCAGGGAGCGACCAGATGCGGCGGGTGCGAGTCACGCACGGCCCAGGCGACCATCGTCAGCACGATGGCCACGAAGTACGCGAAGCGAGTTACCAACCAAGCCGCTCGCTGGCCATCCGGCACGATCTGCGTGATCATCAGCGAGGAACGCAGCATGCGAATGCCGTCAAAGGGATAGGCCGGAATCAGGTTGACGATCAGCAGCATCCAGTTCACCCAGAAGGCCAGCTTGAGCAGCACCTCAAGCGACGAGCCGACCGTGATGCCTTCGGGAGCGAGCGGATTCATCAGTCCGGGCAGGCTGAAGTCACTGACCATCAGGAGAGCGACCGCCGACAGCAGCGTCGCGGCCAGGTTCATCAGCGGCCCCGACATCGCCAACACGAGGTCGGCCTGCGGATCGAGTCCGCTTGGCAGCGGAGCCAACCCGCCGATCGGACTCAGAATGACTTCTTCCAAACGCACGCCCAATCGCCGAGCGGCGAGGATATGTCCCAACTCGTGCAGGACCACACCCAGCAGGAGCATCCCCAGGCAGGCCATTGCCACCCAGGATGGGGCGCCACCCAACTGCGGGCTGCGGGAATCGATCCAGCTGAGATAGAGCGTAAAGGCGGCGAAGATCAGCGAGAACATGTGCAGACGCACATGCACTCCCTGGTACCGCCCCAATCCAACGCTCCACACCGCCTGGTCGCGCATTGCCTCTTCCCGCCTTACTCGTGGATCAACCGATCAACTGCGCCGGCCCCTTCGATGGATCACGAACCGGGGGCCATCAAGCGAGGACTGCAACCGAGCGCGATGCCTCGGATTTCTCCACCACTTGGAACGAACCTGCGTCGCGGCAGATTCCTCGCGTACGGCCCATTCTAACTCCGGCATAATCGGAATCAATCATGCAATCGACACACGCCCTACTTGCGTTGCCAACCGACCTCCGCACCTCGGTTTTGTCACGGCAGGCGTACATTCGCGACGCACTTATTTCACAAGTGCTGAACTTTTTCGGGGAAGCAGTCTGCCGCACGCCGCCGACAACCGTCATTCGTACCGTTCCCAGGCGGGCCCCACCGGAACACTCGGCTCACTTGAAGGCTGGGCTACCGCTGGGCTACCGCTGGGCTGCAAGGCTCCGGGACGCGAAGCGCGGCAACCCCTCGTCTACGCGAGGTCGCCCGTCTTACAATCACAGCGCGTGACGGGAACTTCGCGTCGAGCAACCCGCAGTGACTCTCCCGATTGGCCAATGAAGCGAACCCGCACTCCCCTGCAGCCGTCCGCATGCAACCGTCCGAAGCCTGCGTCATGCGTGCGTCCGGCAGTCCCCTGTTTCACCCCCTGTACGGAGATTCCCCCGCCGATGTTCGATCGCCCCCAGGAAGAACACCTGCTGTCCGCGCGGCGTTTTGAAGTGCGTCGCGTCACTCGCTCGCTTCCCGACGGTCGCCTGCAGTCGCGCGAAGTGGTCCGGCATCCCGGCTCGGTGGTCATCGTCCCCTGCGTGGATGCCGACCACGTCTGCCTGATCCGCAACTTCCGCCTGTCGGTTCACGAGACTCTCATCGAACTGCCCGCCGGTACGCTCGAGTCCAGTGAGCCTCCGCGGGAGTGCGCGTCTCGGGAACTGATCGAGGAGACGGGCTACCGCGCCGCCTCGATGCGGGAGTTGACCGACTTCTTCGCCGCTCCCGGCATCCTCGACGAAAAGATGCATCTGTTCCTGGCGGAGCAGTTGTCGGGCGGGAATCCGGAACGCGAACCGGAGGAGGAGATCGAGAATCTTGTCGTGACCTGGCGCGAGGCCTTCGCCCTGGTGCGGTCGGGCGAGATCCACGACGCGAAGACGATCGTGGGCCTGTTCGTCGGCTGGCACACGCTCCAGGGTTCCTGGCCCGGTTGAGCGAAAGACTCCTTTCTCGCCCCTGTCCTCACGCGTCCTGCAAGCCCGGATTACGGTATAGGATGCGAGCCAGCAGTTCGGGACTTCCCCGCTCGCCGACCGGCCTTTCACGGTGCCAGTCCGCATGCGTGGGCACCCAGGCTTCTTCGTAAGGCCAGGGATCGAAGGGAGAAAAACCGAGTGCCTGCGTGAGCTTCGAGGAGTCCATCGACACATCCCCGGCGCGGGGCGGCACCGGACCTGCTTCGATCCGCATACATCCCATGAGGTGATTGGGGTCGTAGCCGCCCACGCGATTGACGACCTGGGCGATCTCATAGAGACTCAACCGGCGCGGACCTCCCGCGTGAAACACGCCGCGCAGGTCGCTCGCCAGCACCGCTTGGCAGACACGGCTGAGGCAGTCCGTATAGGTCGGCGTGCGCACCTCGTCATAGTACAGAGTCGCCGGCAGTTGCTTCTTGTATCGCGACTGGATCCAGTCGATTGCTCCGGCGTGGCCGTTGAAACTGATCCCCATCGGCAGGGAGATCCGCAGCTGGCAGGCCGCCGGATAGGCGAGCGTGATCAAGTTTTCGGCCACCGACATCGTCTTGCCGTAGATGGTCACCGGATCCGTCGGCGTCGGTTCCGGCAGGTTCCCGGCACCCTTGCCCGAGAACACGAGGTCGATGGAGAGGTGCACGAGACGCACGGAACTTCCCTGGATCACCTCCAGCAGGTTGCGGATCCCTTCGACGTTCACTCGCCAAGCCATGGCCGGGTCGAGTTCGCAGGATTTCAGGGCGCAGCTGCCCGCGCAATCGAGAATGGATGCGAATGCGTAGCGATCAAAGAGCGACCGCAGGGCCTGCGTGTCCTCCACATCGCAGGCCTCGATGCCGGGACCGACAAGCCGGTAGTTCTTCACCGGGCGAATCCCGATCACCTGCCCGGGTTCCGGATAGAGCTGCCGAAAGTAGTCCATCGCGTTGTAGCCCGCCACGCCCGCCACGCCCGTGATGAGCAGCGGAAGACGGACCTCGGGCAGTCGAGCAACTCGGCAGATCATGCGGCGTGCAAACACTCGGAGGCCAGGGCCCGAGGACGCCGGCCCAATCGCGTCGGCCGCTATGCAGCCCCCCAGGGGACTCGACACACCGCCGAGGAACTCCACAACATAGGGAGCCCCCCGGTTCCTGACTAGCCCCATGGTTTCTCGCCCCTCATAATACGGCCGCGGGGTGCCGCTGAGTTGGCTGGCGGAAGCAAGGGCGGAACCAGCCCCAGACGGCGGCCCGTCCGCGTGGGCGACCATTTCGCGAATGCTAACCCCGAGTGAAGTCCCCCATGATTGCCACCGATTGCGGCCTGCGTGTTTCGCCCGCGTCCGCTCGTCGAACTCTCGCCATGCTCGGCGCGATCGCCATGCTCACGCTGCTGCTCGCGTGCGTGGGCCACGGCCAGGAATCCGGGAATAGGCAACCTGGCGACACACCTTCCGCGAACACCGATCCTGCCGCCCCGAGAAAATCGACCGGTTTCGCGCCGCGCGTCGACCTGCCGATCGTGGATCCCGCCGAGGTCGGCTTGAATGGCGATCGGCTGGAGCGGTTGGTGCCGATGATCGAAGCCGCCGTGGAGCGACGGCAGATGCCCGGTTGCGTCGTGGCCATCGGTCGCCACGGACGACTCGCGTGGCTCCGCGCCTTCGGCCAGAAGCGGCTGCTGCCCGCCCCCGAGCCGATGACGGTGGACACGGTCTTCGACCTCGCATCGCTCACCAAACCGATCGCCACGGGAACGAGTGTGATGATCCTCGTCGAGCGTGGCCAGTTGCGGCTCCGCGACAAGGTGTCGGAACACATCGAAGGTTTCGCGGAAGGCGGCAAGGAAGCGATCACGGTGGAGCAGTTGATGACGCACCAGAGCGGCCTGATCGCGGACAACGACTTGACAGACTATGCGCAGGGTCCCGCCGAAGCCTGGCAACGCATCGTCCGCGCGCCGGTTGCCCATGAGCCAGGCACCAAGTTCGTGTATTCCGATGTCGGCTTCATCGTGCTCGGAGAACTCATCCGCAAGGCCAGTGGGCAGGACGTCGACGCATTCTCGCGAGCGCATGTGTTCCAGCCGCTTGGCATGTCCGAGACCGGTTTCCAGCCGTCCGAGCCGCTGCGGCAACGGACAGCTCCCACGGAGCAACGCGACGGGACTTGGATCCAGGGCGAGGTGCACGATCCGCGAGCCTATCGCCTGGGCGGTATCGCCGGACATGCGGGACTGTTTTCCACTGCCCGTGACCTGGCGATCTACGCGCAGATGATGCTGCAGCGTGGCCAGTACCAGGGGCGGCAGATCCTCAGCTTCCCGGCCGTCGCTCGGATGACGGCGGCCGTCCCCATCGCCAACGCGCTCCGCAGCCCCAGCTGGGATAAGCTCAGCGGATACTCTTCCAACCGAGCCGAACTGTTCACCGACTCGGCCTTCGGGCACGGCGGATTCACGGGAACGGTGATCTGGATCGATCCGGAACTGGACCTGTTCTTCATCTTCCTCAGCAACCGCGTGCATCCCGACGGCAAGGGGAATGTGAACCATCTGGCGGGCAAGCTGGCGACCATGGTCGTGGCCTCGCTCGTCGCCCCCGATCGGCCAGTGCCCCCGGAGCTTTCGCGCTGAACGCGTCGCCTCCAGGTCGGCAGCATCGACCGCCCGACCACGGATGCGGCCGTCCTCAGGCAGTTATCTTCTCAAACGCAGCCACTCGTCCCGACCACGAGGCAGGCGGCGAGACGATTGGTCCGCAACTCCACGTCAATTCGTCAACCATGGCCCATGCGGATTTCCCCGCAGGCTTTTTGCTTCCACGCACACCTGGCGATTGGTGCTTCAGAATTCTGAACGCGTGAGTTCTTCGTGCTGCAGGATCCGTGTTGCAGAACCATCGTGCCCGTGATGGATTGAAGTGGGTTCGACACGGAAGATCCCCACGTTTCCTCCGCGTTTTTCGGCATCAGGAACGATCGAGTGAGCGGACGTGCGTGAACGATCCGCTTGTCGGTTCAGTGAATGAGACGAGAGCGAGCGACGAGTGTTCTGCGCGTCATGATCCGTGATGCAATCCATGCGAAGCGATTTCGTAATACATTGCGTCATTTGGTCCGTGGGACACTTGACGCGACGGGAACTTTCGCGAAACTTCCTGTTGGATCGAAGCTACGCGTGTCGCGCAATCGGAAAGCACGAGATGCGTCAGCATGCTTGTCGTCGTGCTTGTCGTCACTGGCTCATGAACGGTCAGATACACTGCAACGATCGCCTTGCCACTCCGGCGTGTTGACTCTCGCGGAAGCCATCGACCGCGGGTTGGTCGCCGCAGTCCCCCGGTGTCAGCAACCGTGGCGTCGCAGGCCGCTCTTCAAGGCGTGTCAACTTCCGTTTTCGCTGGTTGATTGGCACTCGCGGAATCTGCTTTTGCACCTCGAAATGACACCCAGGATGCGGTAACCTATCGACCATGGTCACCTTCGATTCCCCCTCGCCGCGGATGTCCCACGACGCCTTCGCACAGAAGCTGATGCAGAAGCTGCGCGATGCGGGAGACCAGCGTCAGGCTCGGTACGACAAGGTGGAGTTCCGGCTGCTGTTCTATCGCGAGGGGCGTTCCATCGGGTACGCCAACCTGCGAAACCTCTATCAGGAATACTGTTCGCGTTCGTTGGTGGACCGGAGCCACTTCTTCCAGCATGCCACGCGTTCGCTGCTGGCTTCGCACAAGACGCTGCCGGTGGACTTTCCGGACGCGAAGGTCGACGTGCTGCTCTCGGTTCGCAACCGGTCGTACTTCAGCTTGATCGAACTGCAGAACCAGTTGAACGGCAAGGGCGAGCTTTCCTGGCCGTACCTGCCCTTGGCGGAGCACCTGGGCGTGGGGCTCGTCTACGACCTGCCCGAGGCCATGCTGATGCTGCAGCAGAGCCATCTCGATGACTGGGGCGTGTCGTTCTACGAAGCGTACGAGGCGGCGTATTTGAATCTGTCGGAGTCGGAGGCGGCGTTCGCGACCTTGGAGGAGCGGACCTACATGTCGACGACCGGCGACAACTACGATGCCAGCCGGTTGCTCGTGCCCGAACTGATCGAAGCCCTCAAGGTAGACGGCCATCCGGTCGTCATGATTCCGAATCGAGATCGACTCTTTGTCACTGGCAGTGAGGACACGGAAGGTCTCGCCACCATGGTGCTGCTCGCGGAGCATGCGTTGTCGCAACCGCGTCCGATGAGCGGAATGGCGCTGTGGTGGAACGGCGAGGAGTGGTCAACGTGGCTGCCGGACCCCGGCCATCCCACATACACGAACTTCCGGTCCGCCGCGCTCACCACCACCGGCATGGACTACCGCGACCAGCTCCCGCTGCTGCAGCGGTTGGCCGAGGAACGCGAACCGCATGTGCAGGTGGTCGAATTCAAACTCCACTATGGCGCGGCGGAGCAGCCATCCTTCAGCTACTGCGTCTGGCGGGAAGGCCAGACCTGCTGGCTCCCCAAGACCGATCGCGTCTGCCTGCTGCGGCATGACCAGGAGTCGGACCATCCGTTGGTCGAAGGCGTCAATGTGACCTGGGAGGCGTTGGAAGCCGCCAACGGAACGCTGGAACCGGTCGCCGACTTCTACCCGCCGGTCTACCACGCCACCCACTTTCCCGAGCTGCGATCAATGCGTTCGCTGCGGTAGTCGGGCGCCTCGACAGCCATCAGGCCGCGCCCGAGACGCTCCACAAGTACGCGTAGATCGCGATCACGGCGATGACGACGAACAGGCCCGCCGGCACGGCCAGTCGCCAGGGGCTCATGTCCACCTGCGCAGAATCCTCGTGCGTATACGCTTCCGGACGCGGGGCCAGGTAGCGGAAGGCCGCGACGATCGCCATCATCACGACGAAGTCGAGGCCGGCCACATGCAGCCAGTGCAGCTTGGTCGATCCGCCCGCCCACGGGATCTGGTTGTCCCACGCGAACGTCACGACGGCGTACAGCACCACGCCCACCAGGGCCGCGATGGCGACGCCCACCGTGGGCGTGCGGCGCGAGAGCAGTCCGACGAAGACGATCACCATCAGCGGGATGTCAAACGTCGCCGCCAGTTTCTTCATCGCGTCAAAGACCGGCCCGCCACTGGCGATCGCCGGCGTCAAGGCGATCACCACCACCGCCAGCACCGTGCCGAACATCTTCCCCACGCGGATCATCTGCTGGTCGGTCGCCTGCGGAGCGATATACCCCTTGTAGAGGTCGACACTGAACAGCGTCGATGCGCTGTTCAACGCACTGTTGAAGGTGCTGAGAATGGCGCCGAAGATGGCGGCCGCGAAGAATCCCACCAGCGGCATGGGCAGCAGGTTGCCGACCATGGTGGAGTAAGCCAGATTGCCGTCGACGTCGACCTGGTCGCGGTACAGGTGATAGGCCATCACGCCCGGCAGCACCAGGTAGAACGGGCCCAGGAGTTTCAGGAAGGCTGCGAACAGCACGCCCTTCTGCCCCTGCTCCAGGCTGCGAGCGCCGAACGCGCGCTGCACGATGAACTGGTTCGTGCACCAGTAGTACAAGTGCAGCAGCGCCACGCCGCTGAACAGCGTGCTGACCGGCAATTCGCTGGCGGCGTCGCCGAACGGGTTGAGCAGTTCGGCATGGTTCGACTGGATGCGCTGCCAACCGGCCAGCAGACTGCCCTCGCCCAGCTTGCTCAGGCCCAGGAAGGGAATGATCAGGCCCGCCACCAGCAGGCCAACGCCGTTGAGCGTATCCGACACGGCCACCGCACTCAGGCCGCCAAAGATCGCATAGATGCTGCCCACGATCCCGATGCCCAGCACCATGATCCACAAACCGGCCTCCGGTCCGATCGCAAGCACCTCCTGCAGGTGGAACACATCCCGCATGAACAGCGCGCCGGAGTAGAGCACGAAGGGCAGGACACTGACGGAGATGGAGGTCAGGATGAGCAGCGACACGAGCGTCCGCAGCAGCCGGCCGTAGCGACCTTCGAGGTATTCCGGAATCGTCGTGATCGCGCCGCGCAGGTAACGCGGTAGGCAGAACAGCGCCATGACCACCATCGCGATGGCCGCGCCCATCTCCCAGGCGATAATCTCCATGCCGTTCTTGAAGGCTCCTCCGTTCAGCCCCACCAGCTGCTCCGTGGAGATGTTCGTCATCAGCAACGAACCGGCGATGACGATCGAGGTCAGCCGACGGCCGGCGAGGAAATAACCGGAAGCCGTATCGAGCGCATCGTGGCGCGTGATCCACCAGGAGAGCACGGCAACCAGCCCCGTGAAGAACAGGAAGGAGACGATCGTCATCATGGGCGGGAAACCTGTGCGAAGGAAAGTGCCTGGGTACGCGGCTCAGTGGAGCGGCTCAGTGGAGCGAAAGTCGCAAGGCCGCGTCATTCGCCGCGCTTCCCTGCCGCCGATCCCCGCTCCGCCGTGTGGTCAAGCGGCACATTTTATGCGATAGTCAGACCTCCTCATACACCAGCACCCAGGGAGCCGAACTGATTCGCCAGGAGCATCATCGCGCCGGATCTGCAGTCCGGCGCTGCGAGTTCCTCGTCTACAAACCGGCCGCCCGCCACCTCGGACCGTTTTCAGGGAGTGATGCCCGATGGCTCGCAAGATCCTCTGCCTCGTCGGTGACTATGTCGAAGACTACGAAGTCATGGTGCCGTTCCAGATGCTGCGCATGGTGGGCCATGAGGTCGACGCCGTCTGCCCTGGCAAGAAGGCCGGCGACAGCGTGGCCACCGCCATCCACGACTTCGAGGGGGAGCAGACGTACAGCGAGAAGCGCGGCCACAACTTCCGCCTCACCGCCAGCTTCGACGACATCGACCTGCCCTCCTACGACGGCCTGCTGATCCCCGGCGGCCGCGCGCCCGAATACCTGCGACTGAATCCGCGCGTGCTGGAGATCGTGCGTTACTTCGCCGCCAAGAACCTGCCCATCGCCGCGATCTGCCATGGAGCGCAAATCCTGAGCGCGGCGGGAGTGCTGCAAGGCCGCAGCTGCAGCGCGTACCCGGCCGTGCAGTTCGAAGTGACCGCCGCGGGCGGTACCTACATCGAGGCCAACGCGACCTTCGACAACGCCCACGTGGATGGTAACCTCGTGACCGCTCCCGCCTGGCCGGCGCATCCCGCCTGGATCCGTGGATTCCTGGAACTGCTCGGCACCCGCATCTCCGCCTGACGTATCCAGACCCCTTCGCGCCGCGTGTCCCCCCGCGTGGTTTCCGGCACTCCCCGCCCCAGGCCCGGACCGTTTTATGAGCGAGACCAACATCAGCTGGCAGCTCACGCAATCGGCCGCGCGATGGCCTCACGCGTTGGCCATCGCCGCTCCCCGGCGCCGACGCCCGCGTGGCCAGTCCGACTACCGCCAGGTTACATTCGCCCAACTGGAGGACGACACGACGCGTCTGGCCGCGGGGCTGCAGTCGCTCGGTGTGCGCCAGGGCCAGCGCATCGTTCTGCTCGTCCGACCCGGCATCGACTTCATCGCCCTCACCTTCGCGCTCTTCAAGACCGGCGCCGTCGTGGTCCTCATCGACCCGGGCATGGGAGGCCGTCACCTGCTGCAGTGCCTGGAGGACGTGAAGCCGGAGGGCTTCATCACGATCCCCCTGGCGCAGGCGATTCTCTGGTGGAATCGCCGGCGGTTCCCCGCCGCCAAGCTGCATGTCACCAGCGGACGCGGCTGGTGGGGGACGCGCGTCGACGACCTGCGCCGCCACGCCGCGCAGGAGTTCCAGCCCGTCTTCGTCGATCCACACGATCCGGCCGCCATCATCTTCACGACGGGCAGCACCGGACCGCCCAAGGGAGTTCTCTACCAGCATGGCAACTTCGCCACGCAGGTGCGCGAACTGCAGCAGCAATACCAGATACAACCCGGTGAAATCGACCTGCCCGGCTTTCCGCTGTTCGCCCTCTTCAACAGCGCAATGGGCGTGTCGACCATCATTCCCGCCATGGATCCGCGACGGCCCGCGCAGGTCGATCCGCACAACATCGTCCACGCCGTGCACGACTGGCAGGTGACGCAAGCCTTCGGGTCGCCCGCCATCTGGAACGTCGTCGGACGCCACTGCGAAACGCACGGCATTCGCTTGCCGAGCCTGCGGCGCGTGCTCTCCGCCGGCGCCCCCGTGCCGCCGCATGTGCTGGAACGGATGCAGCGGGCGATCGCCGACGACGGCGCCGTGCACACGCCCTACGGCGCCACCGAATCCCTGCCCGTCGCCACCATCTCGTCGCGCGAAGTGCTCAGTTCCACCGCCGAACTCAGCCGACGCGGCCAGGGCACCTGCGTCGGACGCCGCTTTCCCAGCGTCGACTGGCGCATCATCGAAATCAGCGATGGCCCCCTGCCTGACATCTCGCACTGCCGCGAGTTGCCCCGAGGCCAAGTCGGCGAACTGATCGTGCGGGGCCCCGCCATCACCTCCGCCTATGTCACTCGCACCGAGGCCAACGCGCTGGCCAAGGTCCGCGATGGCGATGGTTTCTGGCACCGCATCGGCGATGTCGGCTACCTCGACCTGGAAGATCGCTTCTGGTTCTGCGGACGCAAGGCCCACCGCGTCATCACGCCCGCCGGCACGATGTTCACCATCCCCTGCGAAGCGATCTATAACCAGCACCCGGCTATCTACCGGTCGGCCCTGGTCGGTATGGGAACACCCGGAAGGCAGACGCCCGCTATCGTCGTCGAACCCTGGCCCGAGCACTTCCCACGCTCGGCGGCCGCTCGCAAGACGCTGCTGGATGAGCTCTTTGCGCGGGCGCAGGAGTTCGAACCCACCCGCGGAATCGAACGCCGACACCTGCTGGTTCACCCCTCGCTGCCCGTCGACATCCGACACAACGCCAAGATTTTCCGGGAAAAGCTGGGCCCCTGGGCGGCCGCTCAACTGGCCAAGGCGGGAGTGGCCGTGCCATAACGGCCCGGCGGCCTTTGCGGCAGGCAGCCTCCTCACCCGCTTCCCAACTCAGCCCCAGGGTCCCTTTATCGTTAAGTCCCAAGCCAGAAAGCGGTTCTCGAGTCGCCGGAGCGGAGAATGCCATACTTGGCGGGTGGCTCCGGGCGGTCCAAGCTCGAGCGTTTTCCCGAGCAATCTCCTGTCGATTCGAGCAAAACTGGCGTTGAGGTGGTCTGCCATGCAGGCGAAATGGCCCAAATGGGTGCTGACGGCGGCTGGGATTTACAACCTAGCCTGGGGGGCCTGGGTCGTGCTGGCGCCGATGGCGTGGTTCGACTGGCTGGGCGTCGAGCGTCCGAACTATCCGCAGATCTGGCAGTGCGTCGGCATGATCGTCGGCGTCTACGGCATCGGCTATCTGCTGGCTGCTGGCAACCCGCTCCGCCACTGGCCCATCGTGCTAGTCGGCCTGCTTGGCAAGATCTTTGGACCGATCGGGTTTCTGAACTCTGCCCTCCGCGGCGAGCTGCCCTGGAGTTGGGGTGCCACGATCCTGACGAACGACCTGATCTGGTGGATTCCTTTCGCCGGCATCCTGCTGGAGGCGTTGCGAGCCCATTCGCAGCCGCAATCCGTCCCGGACAGCCGCGAGAGCCTGATGAGCGAAGTCTGCAGCCAGCGAGGCGCGACGCTCGCGCAGCTGTCCGCTCGCGGACCGGTGCTGACGATCTTCGTGCGTCACTTCGGCTGCGTGTTCTGTCGCGAAGCACTCGCGGACCTCGCCGCAGCTCGTCCCGCCATCGAGGCCGAGGGAGCGCAGATCGCCATCGTGCATCAAAGTTCCCTGATGAAGGCCACCGAGATGCTCGGGCAGTACGGTCTTGATGACCTGCACCGCTTCAGCGATCCGTCGTGTGCGCTCTACCACGCGTTCGGTCTGTCGCGGGGTCGCTTGTCCCAGCTGCTGGGACCGAGGATCTGGTTGCGTGGCTTCCTGCTGATGCTGCGAGGCCACTCGCCCGGCGCTGTGGACGGCGACGTCTTCCAGATGCCTGGCGCTTTCGTGATTCGCAACGGCCAAGTCGTCCGATCCTTCCGCCATGACTCGGCCGACGATCGGCCTGACTATCTCGCGATTGTTCAATCCGCTACGCGAGACATCCAAGACGCCTCCCTGGGAGCAACGCCGAAGCTGAAGAAGCGGTCGCTCGATCTGTCCGCCAGCGCGGAGTAGCGTGCAGGACAAGCGTCGCCGCGTGGTCGTGCAGCGACCGATCTCCTTCAGGACGTTTCGTCGCAGAGCCTGCCTGTTGGTATCCCAGAGGGCAAGCAACTCGCGTGCTCCTTTGCGCCCGTCGTTGATTGTGGTACAGTCCGCGTCTACCCACTGAGACGCACCAGGCACTGGCCGACCCGTGAAACGCCTTCTTCCTCCGCTGACCGATCAACTTCGCGTCCGCCTTCTGGCGGCCCTGGCGTTGCTGCTTCATCTGGCCAGCCTGATGCCCATTCGCCTGCCGGATGTTCCCGTGTTCAGCAGCGAGGCGGCATCTTTCCCCTGTGCGGGCAAGCAGTGTGGCTGTCGTACGATGCAGAACTGCCTGACGCAATGCTGCTGTGCGAAACGACTCGCAGGGCGTCCGCAAACGTCGGCATCTCGGCCTCGCGTCGCAGCGATTCCTTCGCCCGGAAGAGCTCCGGCGGTATCGGTGTTCGAGGCGACTTCGCCGGTAGAGCAGGCGAAGGGCCCCCGCGCGGCGGGCCGCTGGATCGTGGTCATCGAAGCGCGTCGCTGCTCGGGCCAATCCTCGGCTGCTGGAGTCTGGAACGGCTTCACGGCCCTGGAACCGCCGGCATTGGCCGTGTGGACACCGGATACCGCGATCTTCGCATCCATCTCCCTGGTCGTTCCTGCTCTCTCGGCGCGCAGCGACGCGCCCCCAGTCCCGCCGCCTCGCCCCCTCGCGTAGCGGCAGGACATCTCCGTGCGCGTTCTTCACCGTCCCCGTCGACAGTCGTGCTCGCCTGCGCTCTCCGGACCATCGTCTGCCAGAGCGTCGGGCGCCGCGATCTGCGAATTCCGCGGACCGGTCCCTGAACCGTTGACGCATCCGTCGGCTTATTCGTCGTCGGCCACGCGTTAGTTCTGGGCTTGCGTCGGACCGGTAATCGGGCGGAAGGTCGGCTGAACGGCACCCACACCGCCGATCGTGGCGAAACTCCTCGGTACGCATTCCTTCCTAGTGCGCATTCACTTCCGGCCAGTTGGACCACGGGAGATGAGTACCCGCTCGGAAGGCAGCCACTGGGGATCTTGCGCCACGCCGGCTCGGGGACAGCGCGCACCCATGTTCCGCCGACCCGCGCATCCGCGCGGCCATCTCCCGCCGCTTGCCTCCAGTCAACCACCGCCAGGATCCCTT
The DNA here is from genome assembly GCA_044238045.1 of Pirellulaceae bacterium. GTDB lineage: Bacteria > Planctomycetota > Planctomycetia > Pirellulales > Pirellulaceae > CAZUJM01. Next base: position 19,661 of record JBIIEC010000019.1, read on the forward strand.
TATGTACCCAACTCGTACGGCACATCCTGCCAGAAGCGGCTTCACGCTGGTGGAACTGCTGGTGGTGATCGCCATCATCGCGGTCCTCGTGATGCTGCTGCTGCCCGCCATTCAGGCCGCGCGCCAGGCTGCCATTCGCACCATGTGTGTCAATCACATGCGGCAGATTGGTATCGCCACGGCGTCCTACGCAGGCACCCACAACGGCAAGTTCCCCGAGACCTACCACGAAGGCGACGCCAAGTCCTGGGTCTACCGACTGGCACCGTACATGGAGAACGTCGATGAGATCCGTATCTGCCCCGAGGACGAAGCGGGCCTGGTGCGTCTGAAGCACCACGGCACCAGCTATGTGCTCAACGAATACGTGACACTACACATTCCCAACGCGGTGCACTCGATTGAGAAGCTCGCGACCTCGAAAACGATGATCGTCTTCGAAGGTGCCGACAGCCGAGATCCGGAGTCTTTCTACTTCGAACATGTGCATCCATCCGAATGGTTCACGGAGCGGAATCGTCGACTGGGCCGGGTCTGGATCCGACTGCGGCAGGACATCCATCCCGAACGGCACCATGGCAGCACCTCCAACTATCTCTACGCCGACGCGCACGTGGCCACCATTCCCGTGTCGGTGATCCGCGCCTGGGTGGACGACGACTACAACTTCGCCGCCCCCAACCAGGGCGCGTACAGCCCTTGATCGTTACGGCCCGCCGTGTCGGCGCCGCCTTGTTCTTGACCAATGTAATCCACTTTTTCAACTCACTCCGAGGAATCCCATGTCATCGTTCATCCCCCTGAGCCTCATGCTTCGACGATTGCCCCTTCGATCACTCCATCGCGCCGTCCTCGGCTGCCTCCTGCTGGCAGGTTCGCTCGCGCCGCTCGCCCACGGACACGGTGTGCCGATCCGGCTTTCCGCGAATGCAGAGCGGCACCTGCTGACGAACTTCCCTTCCTATGAATCAAAATTCGAACTGGTCGCGAATACGGTCCTGACCACCACGCTACCCGGATTCGGGATCGAAACGCCCGACAAGGGCATAGCCGGAGGTACGCCGCTGGAACTGAAGGTCGTGCGGGAACTGCTCTACTGGAACCAGCAGGTACTGCCCGCACCCGGCACGCTGACGTTCGACAACCCCGACGGCACGGACTTCTACGACGTGACGCAGACCACCGGTCCCCAGCAGGGCTTGCCGCTGAAAGTCTACGATCCGCGCGTCGGCTGGCACACGCATGGCGACTACACACTCGAGCCGGCTTCCGCTCCCAAGGGTGTCTACGGCCTGGCCCTGCAGGTGGCGGCTCCGGGATTCACCGACACCGACCCGTTCCTGATCGCGTTCAACCACGGCCTTCCCGCCTCCGACTTCCTGGCGGGCCGCGAGGCGCTGGAGGCCCTGGTGCGGAAGCAACTGGCTGGCGATTTTGATCGCAATGGAGCCCTCGACCTGGCCGACATCAACCTGCTGCTGGGCGACGTCGCGGATCAGTTGCACACGGCCGCGTTCGACCTGACGGGCGATGCCCGAGTGAACCAGAACGACATCCGCGAGTGGACCGGAGTGCTGCGTGGCACCTGGATTGGTGACGCGAACCTTGATGGACTCTTCAACAGCGGGGACTTGGTGCAGGTCTTCCAATTCGGTGCCTACGAGCAACCCACGGTCGCCGGATGGGCGGAAGGCGACTGGAATGGCGACCGTCGCTTCAACAGTTCCGACTTCGTGTTCGCCTTCGAGTTCGCTTACCAGGACGGCGGCTACGAACAGGACTCGCGCACCCCAGTGGCGGTGCCGGAACCGGACGGAGCGATCCGGTGCGTCCCCTTCGTGGTGCTCGCGCTGCACAGCCTTCGATCTAAGCGTCTTCGATCCAAGCGTGTTCGAACTTCCGCAGATCAGGATGCGAGCGATCAAGCAGCCCGGCGACGCACGACTAGGTAGAAGAACACCGGGGTGAGCAGCAGGCCGAAGACGGTCACGCCCAGCATCCCGCTGAACACGGCGAGGCCAAGCGTGCGCCGCATTTCGGCTCCTGCCCCATGGGCCAGCGCCAGCGGCACCACACCCAGAATGAAAGCAAAAGAGGTCATCATGATCGGGCGCAGCCGCATGCGGCAGGCGTCCACGGTGGCCTCTTCCGACGTCGCACCCGCCGCCATCTTTTCCTTCGCGAACTCGACGATCAAGATCGCGTTCTTCGCCGCGAGCCCGACCAGCACCACAAAACCGATCTGCACGAAAATATTGATATCCATCTTGGCCATCGCGATGCCCACGACGGAACACAGTAAGCACATCGGCACCACAAGGATCACAGCCATCGGCAGGCGAAGGCTTTCGTACTGCGCGGCCAGCACAAGGAACACCAGCACCACGGACACGGCGAAGACGATCAGCGCCGTGTTTCCGGCTTGGATCTGCAGAAGCGTCAGTTCCGTCCATTGCGAGTCCATGCCGGCGGGCAGTTGGGCCTTCGCCAACTGATCCACCGTCTTCACCACCTGCCCGGTACTCAACAGCGGCGAGGCGATCCCGTTCACCGCGGCGGCATTCACGCCGTTGTATCGGGAAACCATCGCCGGTCCGCTGCTGTCGCGTACCTCGACCAGCGTTCCCAGCGGCACCATCTCACCAGCCGCTGTCCGCACGCGGAACCGCCGCAACTGTTCCTTGTCGAGACGAAACTCCGGGTCCGCCTGCAGGTTCACTTGCCACGTGCGTCCGAAGCGATTGAAGTCGTTCGTGTAATAACCGCCCAGGTAGAGCTGCAGCGTGAGGAAGACATCCTGCAGGGATACGCCAAGCACCTTGCACTTCGTGCGATCGACGTCCACGAAAAGTTGCGGCGAGTCGGCGCTGAAGCCGCTGAACATGCCCAGGATGCCGGGCTGCGCACTGCCCTCGGCCGACAGCAGGTCGACCGACTCCTGCAGCGTGCCCAGCCCCAGGTCGCCCACGTCGCGCACCATCAGCTTGAAGCCGCCAGCGCTGCCCAGGCCGTCGACCGCGGGCGGACCGAAGATCGACACCATGCCGTCCTCGATCACTTCGTTGCAGCGAGCCCGCAGGCGAGCTGCCAGCGCGTCCGCCCTGAGATCCGGCGTTTCGCGATGCTCGAACTCATCCAGGATCAGGAACATCGAGCCGTAGTTCGAACCGACGGCGTTCTGCACGAACGACTGCCCGGCGATGGTCACTGTATGCGCAATGCCCTCGGTACCACCCGCTGCGTCCGTACTCGCTGCGGCAGAATGCCCCGCCGACGAAGCCGAGCCGCTGGCGGCACGGCCTCCCAGGGCGAGCTTCTCGATCTGCTTGAGGACCGCTTCGGTCCGTTCCAGCGACGCCGATTCCGGCAGCCGCACATCCAGCAGCAGGTATCCCTTGTCCTGCGCGGGAATGAACCCGGTGGGAACGGTCGTCATGACGCGGTAGGTCAGCAGCAGGAGTCCGCCGTAGACGACAAGCACTACGAAGCTGAGCCGCAGCAGCGTGCGAACCAGTCCCGCATAGCCGCGTGACGCCTTGTCAAAAGCCGTATTGAAGATCCGATAAAACCAGCCGAACAGGCCGTTCAGCAGCCGCGAGAGGAGATCACGCTGCTCGGACCTCGGCTTCAGCAGCAGCGCGCACAACGCCGGGCTCAGCGTCAGCGAATTGACGGCGGAGAAGAAGGTCGAGACGGCGATCGTCACGGCGAACTGCCGGAAGAACTCGCCTGTGATACCGGTGATGAAAACGCAGGGCACGAAGACGCACATCAGGACCAGCGAGATCGCGATGATGGGCGTCGACACTTCCGTCATTGCCTGCCGCGCTGCTTCGCGCGGCGCCAACCCGTGCTCCAAGTGGTGCTCCACCGCCTCCACGACCACGATCGCATCGTCCACCACGATGCCGATCGCCAGCACCAGTCCGAACAGGGAGAGATTATTGAGGCTGAAGCCCAACCCGGCCATGACCGCGAAGGTGCCGACGATAGCGACGGGCACGGCGATCAGCGGAATCAGGGTCGCGCGCCAGGACTGGAGGAAGACAAGTACGACAATGGCCACCAGCAGGATCGCGTCGCGCAGCGCCTTGAACACCTCGCGAATCGACTCCGAAATGAACGGCGTCGTGTCGTACACGATCGAGTAGTCCATGCCCTGCTGGAAGTCCTCGCGCAGTTCCATCATCCGCTGCTTGATCCGGTTGGCCGTATCCAGCGCGTTGGATCCCGGTTGCTGGTAGATGGCCAGCCCGACCGAGGGGGAACCGTTAAGGGAGCACGATGTGTCCTCGTTCTTCGCGCCCAGTTCAATACCACCGAACCAGCGGCCTTCGGGCGACTGGCGGCGATCCGAGACGACATGCTTCAGTCGCACCAGTTCGCCGCCCAGGCCTGTCTTGACGACGATCTCGCCGAACTCTTCCGCCTCCACCAACCGTCCTTGCGTGGAAAGCGTCAACTGGAACGCTTCGCCTTTCGGCACGGGTGGACGGCCCAACGCGCCGGCCGCGACCTGCACATTCTGCTCGCGCAGCGAGGCCACGATGTCGGCAGCCGTCAGGTTGCGGGCAGCCATGCGGTCCGGATCGAGCCAGACGCGCATGCTGTAGTCCAATTGTCCCAGGAAGCTGACATCGCCCACGCCCGCGATCCGCGCCAGTTCGTCGCGCAGTCGGATGGTCGCGAAGTTGCTCAGGTCCAACTGGTCACGACTGCCATCCGGAGAAAGAAGATTGACCACCAGCAGCACGCTGGGCGATCGTTTCTTGACGCTCACGCCCGTCTGCTTTACCTCGGCGGGCAGTGACGGCAGGGCCAGGTTCACGCGGTTTTGCACCAGCACCTGGGCCATGTCGAGATCCGCACCGACGGCAAAGGTCACCGTCAGGTTGTAGCCGCCGTCGTTGGTGCACTGCGACGACATGTAGAGCATGTTTTCGACGCCCGTCACCTGCTGTTCGATCGGAGCGGCCACCGTCTCGGCCACCACGGTGCTGCTCGCACCCGGATAGAAGCACGACACCTGGACGGTCGGTGGCGCGATGTCAGGATACTGGGCAATGGGCAGTCCCAGCACGAACAGTGCGCCGGTCAGCGTGATGATGACGGAGATCACGCCGGCGAAAATCGGTCGGTCGATGAAGAAATGCGAGAACACGCGTCCGCTCCTCTCAAGGTTGTTCGCTGCCGTGGGACGTCGTACTTTACTGGAGCGTCAGCGTCTCGCTCGCGCCCGGGGCATCAAGGCGGCTCGATGCGTTCGCGTCGGGTGCAGCCGCCGTGTCGTCGACCAGTTCCGTTTCGGGCCGCGGTTCCACGACCGCGCCCGACCGCACACGCTGCACGCCCTTCACCACGACCTTCTCACCCGCCGCGATGCCCTTCTCGATGACGCGCCACGATCCTCGCAGCGCGCCCAGTTGCAGGTTCCGTCGCTCCACCTTGTTCTCCGGCCCGATCACATACGCGAATCGCAGGCTCTGGTCGGTCGCGATCGACTGTTCGGGAATCAGGACCGCGCGGAACTTGTCGCCGACCGGGATACGTATCCTCACGAAAAGGCCTCCGGTCAGCAGTCGGTTCGCGTTCGCGAACGTGCCGCGCATCTTCACCGTCCCCGTGCCGCCATCGACGCGATTCTCGAGGAAGTCGAGCACCCCGGCGTGCGGGAATCCCTGCTCATCGGCCAATTGCAGCAGGCAAGGCACCTGCTTCGCGCGCAAGCTGGACGGTTCCCCCGCCTGCTCCTGGATCATGCGGATGTAACGCAGCAACGAACGCTCGTCGACTTCGAAGTAGGCGTACATCGGGTCGTTGCGCACGATGCGGGTCAGCAGCGTGCCACTGCCGAGGCCCCCGGTGACGAGGTTGCCGGGCGTGACGACGGCCCGGTCGATCTGGCCACGGATGGGTGCCTTCACTTCGGTGTACTTCAGGTCCAGCGCCGAGATCGCAGCGTCGGCGCGCGCCGAGATGATCGCCGCCGAAGCCTCCTTCAGCGCAGCCTCCGCCTCTTCATACTCTTCGCGCGAGGTGGCGTTCTGTTCGCGCAGGCGCTGGCTGCGGTTGAGCTTTCGTCGAGCCAGCTCCTCCTTGGCCTCCCAAACCTTGACACTGGCTTCCGACTGACGATGGATGGCGTCGTATTGGTCGGGCTCAATCCGAAACAGCGTCTGTCCCTCGGCGACCTGTTCACCGTCGCCAAACTCGACCGTTTGGATGAAGCCGGAGACGCGCGAGCGGACCTCGACCGTTTCGGAGGCTTCGGTGCGGCCGACATAGTCGTCGTACTGCTGGATCTCCTTTTCGGGCGCGGCCACGAAGGTGACGTGCGGCGCGGCGACGGCGCCGCCAGCAGCCGGTGACGCCGGGGCTGAAGGTCGACAGCCCGCCAGTCGCGTGATCAGCAGCGTGATCAGCAAGGCCCGCTTCAGCCCGGGCGAGAGATCGCGTGACGCGCCCGGCTGGCCGACGACCGGTCTCGCCGAGCCTGG
>JBIIEC010000315.1:0-7457 GCA_044238045.1 Pirellulaceae bacterium
CAGTGGTGGCCAGCGGTGCCTTGGGATCGGGCCTGTCGAACTACACCATCAGCTATGCGGACGGCTCGCTGACGGTTGCGAAGAAGGCGTTGATCGTGACGGCCAACGCGGCGTCCAAGACGTACGGCAGCACGACGACGTTTGCGGGCACGGAGTTCTCGGCAGCGGGTCTGGTCAACGGCGACCAGGTCACGGCGGTGAGCCTGCAGAGCTCCGGCGCGGCCTCTGGTTCGGCGGTGGGAGCATACACGGTGGTGCCGAGCGACGCTTCGGGATCCGGGTTGTCGAACTACAACGTCAGCTATGCCAGCGGGGCGTTGACGGTAACACCGAAGGCCTTGACCGTGACGCCCAACGCTCGCACGAAGACTTACGGCGAGAGCGTGGCCTTCGCGGGTACGGAATTCACAGCGGACGGCTTGGTCGGAAGCGACACGGTATCGAGCGTCACGCTGGCGAGCAGCGGTGCGGGTGGCGGAGCGTCGGCCGGCAGCTACACGATTACGGCCGTGGCAGCCAGCGGCTCAGGGCTGTCAAACTACGCGATCAGCTACGGCAGCGGCACGCTGACGGTGGCGAAGAAGGACCTGACGGTCACCGCCGGCAATCGCTTGAAGGTGTACGGCGACACGCTGTCGAGCCAGGGTACGGAGTTCGCCGTGGCGGGACTTGTGAATGCCGACAGCATCTCGAGTGTCACGCTGACAACCTCAGGCAGCGGTTCCACGGCGAACGCGGGGACTTATGCGATCGCCGCTTCCAACGCGGTGGGCACGGGGTTGACGAACTACAACGTCAGCTACAGCGATGGTGCCCTGACCGTCAGCAAGCGTGCTCTGTCGATCACTCCGGGCAATGCCTCGAAGGTTTATGGCGAGCCGGTGACTTTCAATGTGTCCGACGTCACCGTGGCGGGCCTGGCGAACTCCGACACCGTGACCAGCGTGTCGCTGTCGAGCACGGGCAAGCCGACCACGGCGGCCGCGGGATCGCATCCGATCATCGCCAGCGTCGCGGAGGGCACGGGGCTGTCGAACTACGACATCACCTACGTGCCGGCGACGCTGATCGTGCGGAAGAAGGCTCTGTCGATTACGGCGAACGACGAATCCAAGACCTACGGCAACTCGCTGACGCTGGGGGACACCGCGTTCACGGTGGGTACGGGCGGTTTGATCGGCAGCGACAGCGTGACGTCCGTGACGCTGACCAGTGGTGGAACGGCGGCGACAGCTCTGGCAGGCACTTACACGATCGTGCCGGCGGATGCGGTTGGATCGGGCCTCGATAACTACGCCATCAGCTACACCAACGGGACGCTGACGGTGAACAAGGCAGCGTTGAAGCTGTCGGCGGGCAGCGTGACAAAGGCGTATGGGCAGCCGTTGAACCTGGGGCTGGACAATGTGTCGGTGGCTGGTTTGGCGAACAGCGATGCCGTGACGAGCCTGACGCAGGAGAGTGCGGGTGCGGCAGCGACGGCTGCGGTCGGGACGTATCCGATCGTGCTGGCGAGTGCGGCAGGCACGGGACTGGACAACTACACGATCGAGTATGTGGCAGGCACGCTGACGGTGCTGTCGCAGTACCTGGTCAACAGCTCGGCGAGTGGCACGCAGCAGATTCATGCCGATTCGCCGCGGGCCGTGGCCTTCGACTCGCAGGGCAACTACGTGGTGGTGTGGAGCGGAGCAGGCAGCCAGACCGGCAATACGGATTCGTCGGGGATCTTCGCCCAGCGATTCGATGCCTCGGGCGCACGGATTGGCGGCGAAGTGCTTGTCAACACGGTCACCGCAGGCGACCAGACGAATCCGTCGATCTCGATGGCCCCGAACGGCAACTTTGTCGTGGTCTGGTCGTCCTTCTCGACGGCAAGCGGCTGGGATGTCCGCGGTCGCAAGTTCACCTACAACAGTTCGGGCGAGATCGTCGGTGCGAACCTGGGCGGCTCGACGACGAGCACGGCCGAGTTCAACGTGACGACAAGCACGGGCAACCAACGCGGTGCTTCGGTAGCCATCGCGGATAATGGGGCCTTCGTCGTATCGTGGCGAAACGAGGCGAACAATACGCTGGTGCGACGTCGTTACTCGGCCACGGGAAGCGTGGGCGGTAACCTGACGGTCGCGACAAGTGCGACGGCGATGAACCTGTCGACCGCCTCGGCGGCCGATGGGCGATCGGTGTCGGCTTGGTACGACAACGGCCAGATCCGAGCGGCAAGGTATACGTCCACGGGTACGGCGAGCGGCACGGCGTTCACGGTGGCTTCGACGAACGTGCTGGTCTCGAACGACCATGTGCCGTCGGTTGCCATGGATGCATCTGGACGCTTTGTGGTGCTCTGGCGTTCGTCCAACGGCAACCAGATGCTGTTCCAGCGGTACAGTGACACGGGCGTTGCCCAGGGCACCGCGACGGCGGTTGCTGCCGATGCGGGCGTGGCGGCGAAGAGCCCGTCGCTGGCGATCAACGCTGGCGGCGACTTCGCGGTGAGCTGGGTGGATGACGCTGGCGAGCAGCCGGTGCGGTTCAAGAAGTTCGCCGCCGACGGCACGGCCCTGAGTACTTCGGTGTTCGTGATGAACGATCCGGACTACCCGGGCAGCAAGTCGACGTCGGTGGCCTTGGACTCCACAGGACGCCTCGTGGCGGTGTGGAGCGGACAAGGCAAGGAAGATACTTCCGGCGTCTTCGCACGGCTGTACCAGGATTCGAACATCAACGTGCCGTCGGTGACGTCCGTGGTGCCGACCGCGGGCTGCACGGTGGGGGCGACCAGCGTGGTGATCACGGGTACGGGTTTCCAGGGCGCCACCTCGGTGCGGTTCGGAACGGTGGCGGCGACGTCGTTCACGGTCGACAGCCCGACACAGATCACCGCGACTGCTCCGGTCGGGGCGGGCGTGGTGGATGTGCGGGTGACGACTGTGTACGGAACCAGTGAAAACACGGCGGCGGACGACTATTCGTACAGCCCGCAGGCGATCGATGCGGTGACGGTGGGCAGCCAGTCGACCGCGGTCACCTACGGTACGGCGGCGAGTGTCTCCTTCGCGGTGACGGCTTCTCGATCGACCGACTGCAGCATCGTGAACGCGAGCTACAGCATCTCGGGTCTGCCGGCGGGAGTGACCGCGAGCCTGTCTCCGACAAGCGGGATCAGTGCCAGCAGCACGGCGGCCATCCCCGGCACGACGGCGACGTTGTCGGTCCCGGCGACGATGGCCGCGGGTTCCTACAACTTCACGGTGACGCTGACGAATGGAACCGAAGTGGTTTCGGGCACGGGCACGCTGGTGGTGTCGGCCAAGGGCCTCACGATCACGGCCGGCGATGCGAACAAGACGTACGGCGACACGGTATCGGCGGGCAGCCTGACCTACACGACCAGTGGCTTGGTCAACGGCGACACGGTGGCTTCCGTGTCGGTGACCAGTGCGGGCGCAGCCGCGACGGCGGCGGCGGGCACGCACCCGATCGTGGTGAGTGGCGCGTCGGGTACGGGGCTGTCGAACTACAGCATCACCTACGTCAGCGGTACGTTGACGGTGAACCAGCGAGCACTGACGCTGACCGCCAACAATCAGTCCAAGACGTACGGAACGGCCGTGCCTGCCGCGAGCACTTCGTTCACGACCAGCGGCCTGGTGAATGGCGACACGATCAGTGGAGTGACGCTGGTGGGGTCGGGGCTGGCAGCCAACGCCGCCGTGGGCTCCTACACCTTGACGCCTTCGGCCGCGACGGGAACCGCTGCGGCGAACTACGCGATCAGCTATGTCGCGGGGACGATGGTGGTGAGTGCGAAGGCCCTGTCCATCACGGCGTCGAACCAGAGCAAGACGTATGGTACGAACGGCATCTCGCAGACGGCCTTCACGGTCTCCGGACTGGTGAGTGGCGATGCGGTGGCGAACGTGACGCTGTCGTCGACCGGAGCTGGATCGACCGCAGCGGCGGGGACCTACACGATCACGGCTGGTGACGCGTCCGGAACGGGCCTGTCCAACTACAACATCACCTACGCGAACGGCTCGCTGACCGTGAACCGCAAGGCATTGACGGTCACGGCGAACAACCAGTCGAAGGTGTACGGTACGGCGATACAGTCTGGCAGCAACCAGTTCACGACGGCGGGTCTTGTGAACTCCGACACGGTGACGGCGGTGACGCTGACAAGCACCGGCCTGGCAGCCACGGCCACCGTCGGCTCCTACACGCTGACGCCCGGATCGGCGGCGGGAAGCGGCCTGTCGAACTACACGATCTCGTACACTGCGGGCAGCCTGTCAGTGACGCCGAAGGCGTTGACCGTCACGGCCCTGAACCGTTCGAAGCTGGTGGGCGAAACGGTGACGTTCGGCGGCACGGAGTTCGCTGCATCGGGTCTGGTGAACGGCAACACGGTCACCAGTGCCACGATCACGTCAGCGGGGGCCGCGGCAACGGCGACGGCGGGAACCTACTCGATCGACATCAGCAGTGCGGTGGGCACGGGCCTGTCGAACTACACGATCGCGTACAGCAGCGGTACCCTGACCGTCAATGCGTCCGCTCCGCTGCCGACACTGGTCAACACAACCACCAGCGGCACGCAGCAACTGAACTTCCAGACACCACGCACCGTGGCCTTCGATTCCTCGGGCAACTACGTAGTGGTCTGGTCGGGAGCGGGTACGCAGACGGGCCAGGACGACACGCAGGGCATCTTCGCCCAGCGTTACGACTCGGCCGGTAACAAGATTGGCGGTGAAGTGCGGATCAATACCACCACGGCGGGGGATCAGATCGAGCCCACGATTGCGATGCAGGGCAATGGCAACTTCGTCGTGGCCTGGTCCTCGCAGAACGCCACCTCGGGCTGGGACATCCGCGCTCGCCGCATGACCCTCGACACGTCGGGCAACATCATCGGCTTCAAGATCTCGGACACGAACACGTCGACGAACGACTTCGCCGTGGTCTCGGCGACGGGCGACCAGCGAGCCGCCTCGGTCTCCATCTCAGGTACCGGTGTGTTCACCGTGGCTTGGCAGGCCGGCAACACCATCCAGCGTCGTCGATACACGGCCGCTGGCGTGGCGAGCTCGATTGGTCCGGTCACCGCGACCGGCAGCGTGGCTCGCAATGCCAGCACGGCTACGACGGCGGATGGACGCAGCGTCATCGTCTGGTACGACAGCGGCGTGATCAAGGGCCGCCGTTTCCTGTCGGGAGGTGGAGCGGCTGCGACCGAGTTCGTGGTCGCCTCGACGGACGTGTTCGTCAGCAATGACAACATCCCGTCAGTGGCCATCGACTCGAACGGCAACTTCACCGTCCTGTGGCGGTCGAACAATGGCAATCAGTTGAAGTTCCAGCGGTACAACGCGTCCGGCGTCGCCCAGGGATCGGCGACCAACGTCATGGCCGACGGTGGATTCGAGGTGAAGTGCGCGAGCCTGGGCATGAACGCTTCCGGCGAGTTCGCGATCACCTGGACCGAGAACACGGCCAACCGGGCAGTGAAGATGAAGCGTTTCAATGCTTCGGGCGTCGAGTTGGCCGCTGCGACCATCCTGAACGACAGCTCGTACGCCACTGACAAGGCCACCTCGGTGGCGTTGGACAGCAACGGCAACCTGGTGGTGGTCATCAGCGGTGCCGGCCCTGGCGATGACGCGGGCGTCTTCACTCGCTTAAACCCGTAGGCAACGAGCACGGGCCGCCAGCTCCTTCGACTTCGATCGGACGGGGCTGGCGGAACTCGCCTCGGCTGCGGGACGAGACTTAACAGAAAGCGAAGAGGGGGAGATTGATGGTGTGGGTGGCCGCTGCTCGTTGAAGGGGCCGTCGTCGTTCCGGGGTGTGCGTTTAGCAATTGCGATTCGTCAAACGGCACTTGGGGGCGAATGAAGGCGGTTCACATGAGACGCATTACAGAATGCGATTTGGTACGAGCCAAGCCGATGTTCAAAGAGCGGTAAAACGCTTGACGCGTGGGTTGAAGAGGCCTAGATTCGCGACTGCTGGAGTTCGCGTTAGATGCGAACGAGCGTGTGTCGCGGCAGGGTACGCAACGCGGAGGGATCGAAAGGGTGCGTCCCACGTTTGCGAAGGCGATGCATCTCGACCGCCACGGGCGGTGGGAAGCCGGAGCGGCGTGGAGTGCGGATCCGTGCGTGCCTGGTTGGTTTTGATGAGTTGGATTGGTTTTTTTCGATTCGAAAGCAGGTTTCATGGCTAAACAGTTACTGTTTTATGACAATGTCGTGCCGGTCAGCTCGCAGCGGCATGTGAATTACAGCATCGAGCAGGTTGACTTTGCGTTCGCACGCGGAGTGAATTCGGTGCCGGTCGTGGCCGCGGAGATTCCGCGGGCGGCGCACGAGTACTCGATCGTTTTCGCCGGTTCCGGCGACGCGATCACGCCCGTGGCGGTCCTGGGACTCGAGGGCGAGGAGAACCTCTACGTGGACGCGGATGGCAAGTGGAACGCGAACTACGTTCCCGCCTTCGTGCGCCGCTATCCGTTCGTGTTCGTGCAGAGCGAGGACGGCTCGACGTTCACGCTGGCCATGGACGAAGGCTGGGGCGGTTGCAACCAGGAGGGACGCGGGAACCGTCTCTTCTCCGACGGCGGCGAGAAGACGCCGTATATCTCCGAGATGATGGGATTCATGGAGCAGTACCAGGCGAACTTTTTGCGGACGCAAGCGTACTGCAAAAAACTGAACGACCTGGGTCTGCTGGAATCCATGCGGGCCGACTTTGAGCTGGCCGACGGGCGGAAGATTTCGCTGGGCGGGTTCATGGTCGTGAACCGTGAGCGACTGAAGGCGCTGCCGGCCGAGACGCTTGCCGAACTGCTGAAGACGGATGAGCTGGAATTGACCTTCATCCACCTCTCCTCAATGGATAACTTCGCGGGGGTGGTGGAGCGAACGGTAAGGCGGCGGAGCGAGGAGTCGGCCCCCAAGGCGGCTCCTAGTAAGTCGAAGGAGAAGGGCGAGAAGTTGGCGTCGAAGTAGGCGAATCGGACCGCGCGGCGGCCTCGGACGCCAGGGCTGTTCGAGCTTCGATGCTTGCGTTTCTTGACCAGTGAAAGCGACCGTAACTCTGTTAGAGCCGGTCGCTTTCGTGTTTACTGAGTGATGTGTTCGCCGGGCATTGGGGCGGGCGTGTGGAGAATTCGCCAGCCGTCAGGACGAGCCTGCTGGTCAGGTCCCAAGGTTGGTGCTGCGGCACCCCAGTGAGGCGTACCTTTGATGGCTTTCAGTAGGCGGAAAATAACGCGAAAAGGCGGTATTCGAGGCCGCCTGGACGGGCTCGGCCGAGCGGCCGGGTTCGGCGTTCCGGAGGTGCTGGAGTCGCGGCAGATGTTGGCGGCCACCGTGTCGACCGACCAACTGGACTACGCCCCCAACAGTACCGCTTGGATCACGACTGGCTCGGACGGGCAACCGGGCGGC
>JBIIEC010000316.1:0-7386 GCA_044238045.1 Pirellulaceae bacterium
GGTCGAGTCACGCGTCGGTGCATCTCGCTGCGGTGCTTCCGTCATTCTGCCCAGACTCCCGCTCTCCAGGACGCCGCCAAGCCCCAGTACGCCCCATCACTCGTACGCCCCATCACTCGTGCGTTGCAGCAGGCGGTCCCTGGTCGGCGCGAGCGACATCCGCAGCCTTCGCCGGATGTCTTGCGGCCGCATGATGGAGACCGCGGAGCACCAGGTACGGATCGCGAATCGCCGGCAGCTGCAACTGCCGCTCCAGCCACTCCGCGTCGCCTCCCGTCAGGAACAGCCGCGGAGCGTGAGTGAACCGAGCGGTCATCCGCGCAACCAGTTCGCGCACCGCGCCGACCACTCCCCAGTCGATCCCGCTGCGGATCGCTTTCTCGGTCGAAGTGCCCACCACCGGCGGCTCGGCAACCGATGAAGGCGGTGCGAGATTCGGCAGTTGGTCGGTGCCATGGAACAGGGCGTTCGCCATCAGCCGCCGCCCGGGCAGGATCGCGCCGCCCCGAAACGCCCCCTGCTCATCCACCACATCCACGGTGATCGCCGAACCCGCATCCACCACCAGCGCTGCTTCCCCTGGTGCCACCAGACAGCCGGCGGCCGTCGCAGCCGCCAGCCGATCCACTCCCACCCGCTCCGGATGGTCCACGCGATTCGCAATCGGGAAGTTCGCGTTCACAAACGACTCCAGCTCGACCGCGCCTCCCCGCTGCTGCCACCAGCCCTGGAGCTCATCCGCCAACGGCCGGCAGACGCTGATCAGGCACGCCCGCTCCAAGTCCACCGGAAGCCACGCCGCCAACGCCTGCCAGTCGAGCTGCTGGCGGTCGAGTCGAAAGACGGCGGGAGTCCCGTGCGGAAGTTGCTTCGAAGGTTCGTCGCGAAGCGTTGCGTCGGGCGGCGGAAAGAGGCCGCACTTGATCGCCGAATTGCCCACGTCCATCACAAGCCAGCGAGGTTCGTGGATCACGCGCTGTTCCTCGGCGCTCGATTCCTCGGCGCTAACCCTCGATCGAATCCGCCCCATCCGCGTCGACAGCGGGACTGTCTTTCCCGGTCGCAGCTTGCCCGGTCGCAGCTTCCCCGGTCGCAGGCGGATTGGATGCGTGTTCGGAGGAAGCGGTGGGAGCGGCCGGGTCTTCAGCAGGGCCGTTTTCGTGCGTCGCCGGCGGCAGCGACTCGAAGGAGGCTGCAGGCTGCGACTGCAACGTCTCCCACACCTGCTGGATCAGCTTGTGCAGGTTCTGCCCCGTCACCGCCGAGATCAGCAGCACGGGACTCCCCAGCTCCTCCTCCAGCCGCTGCTGGACTTCAACCGCCTCGGGCAGTTCCGCCTTGGTCACCACGACCACCTCGGGACGCCTGGCCAGCTTCGCGTCATACTCCGCCAGCTCGTGGCGAATCGTGCGGTAGTTCTCCAGCGGATCGGTCCCGTCCATCGGCGCGGGCTCCACCAGATGCACCAGCACGCGATTCCGTTCGACATGCCGCAGGAACTCAAAGCCCAACCCCGCGCCCCGATGAGCGCCCTCAATCAGACCCGGGATGTCGGCGATGACGAAGCTGCGGTCGAGGTCCAGCTGGACAAGCCCCAGGTGCGGCGTCTTGGTCGTGAACGGATAGTTGGCGATTTCAGGGCGAGCCGACGTGAGACGGCTGAGCAGCGTGCTCTTGCCCGCATTGGGTTTTCCAAGCAGCCCGACGTCGGCGATCATCTTCAGCTCGAGGATGAACCGGCGGACTTCGCCCGTTTCGCCCGCCGACGCTTCGCGCGGAGCGCGATTGGTCGAGGTCTTGAAGTGCAGGTTCCCGCGTCCGCCGCGTCCGCCGCGAGCCGCCACAACGGTATCGCCGTCGACGGACAGGTCCTTCACGACATAACCAGCCTCGGCGTCGATCAGCAGCGTTCCCGGGGGAACGTAGAGCACCAGGTCGTGGCCGTTCTTGCCGTAGCGATTGCTACCCTGGCCATGAAAGCCCGACTCCGCCCTCCACGACTTGCGGCCGGCGAACTGGGAAAGATTGTTGACGCCCTCGCGAGCCACCAACACGACGCTGCCGCCGCGACCGCCATCGCCACCGTCGGGACCGCCCTTCGGGACGTAGCGCTCCCTGCGGAAGCTGACGCAGCCATTCCCGCCAGTTCCCGCTTGCAGTTCGATTTGGACGCGGTCAACAAACACGGTCGGATCCGTACCCGGGCGCGGAACGAAGCCGAACCCGGTAAGCAGAGAATCGGATCTGACTAGGCAGCCGGAACCACGTTGATGCGACGGCCTTCACGGTCGAAGCACACGGTTCCGTCAATCAGGGCGTAAAGCGTAAAGTCGCTGCCCTGGCCTACGTTGCGGCCCGGGTGGAAGCGATTTCCAACCTGACGAACCAGGATATTGCCGGCGCGAACGACTTCGCCGCCGTACTTCTTCACACCACGACGCTGAGCATTCGAATCCCGGCCGTTGCGGCTAGAACCCTGACCTTTCTTATGTGCCATCTCACACGCTCCTTTCGCGGACTTGTCGAGAATCCCTATTTCTAACGATAGACCCAGAGATGATCAACCCGTTCTTTCAAGCCATACACCTTCAGAATCTCATCTGACAGCTTGCCAGCAGGCACTTGGTTCCGATTGGGGACTCCGTAGCGGATCTCTTCCTCCGACGGATCCTCGGCGTCGCCCGGACGCCAGAAGTTGAGCTGCAGGGTCTTGTGGCTGAATCGGCGGCCGGCCAGCGGAGCCGTGTCGGCCCCCGCCGCACCCTCGGCATCCTGCCAGCGATAGGCGTTCGTCAGTCCCTGGACAAACACCGAGAAGAAGTCGCTGCGGGGATCCACGCCGGTCCAGGTCGCAATCCCCCACACGCTGTTGTCTTCGAATTCCGTGCTGACCGGGATCTGCACGCTGCTGATGTTGACGGAGTCGTAGAACTTGCGATTCGGATCCTCGCGTTTGCGGATCGCCTCGATCGCCGACGGAATCACCTCATCGAGATAGGCCTGGTCCACATCGTGGCACTGCAGCTGGAACGACGGAAAGAACCGCACCGAGTGGTTGACCGGCTTGGGCGTGTACAGCTCATGCCCCTGCTCATCCCGCTCCGGCGTCGGATTCAGGTGACGCCCTTGGTTCTTCACGTAGTAGACCAAGTACCAGACGCGCTGCGAGCGGGTCTGCCCGTCGCTGCCTCGCACGGCGACATCCAGCATTCGCATCGGCTTGAAACCAAACTCCAACGCCCACACCTGCCGACGGAAGACCACATCGCGCGACATCGCCAGCAGCGTTTCCGTGTTCGCCAGGAAGTTCGACTTCCACTCCAGCTCCGGTGCCTTCCGCACCAGTTCGACGAATTCACGCGGCCCCGAAAACGTTTCCTCCTCCTCGATCTGCAGACCGATCTCGGTGACCACGCCGGGAGCCAGCTTGCGAAGAGCGGCTTGGCCGGAACTCGACGCAGCAGGTTCCTGAGCCCAGGCCGAGCCGATGCCCGCCGCCAGCAGCATCAAGGAGCAGACCGCCAGCCTGACGAACAGCAGGCCACGGAGAGGATCAGCCAGCGCGGGGAGTTGCATAGAGGATGTCTTACCGGAGCTAGGGAATCGAAGGGGTCCACAAAGCCTTCAGCGGGCCTTTTAGTATAGTTCCGGTCCGGAAAGTCGGTCAATCAGCAACGCAGCCCGACCCACCCAGGACCCCCAAAATACCGACCACGCGCGCCGCTCGATTCAATTCCTGAACAGACGAGTACTCGGCCACCGGCACCTGACGGGCTCGCCAGCGAAGCACCAGTCGCGGCCCGGAACGAGCGGCACTCCCTTCCTTCCCTGGCGACTGCCAGTTGTCGGCCTTCACACCCGGGAGAGGATCAGGATCGGCCAGCCAGGGTTGGATCCGGTAGCCAAAGCGGAAGTCAGGGCGGGAGTCGCTCTTGCCTGGGTCCTCCGCCTCCTTGCCGGGGCCCTCAGCCTGCAAGGAGAGGTCCCAGGCGAGCAGGCTGGGGTCCCAGGTCAAACGCTGGGGCACCCCGAGGGGCGTGGGCCGAAGGACCAGTCCGTCCGGCCCGGCGGGCGGGTCGCCGCAGAGGCAGAGACTCAGTCGGTCGGCCCACCGCAAACGATCCAGTCCCCACTGCGCGACCTCCGCCGGATCGCTCGCCGCAGCGGCCGAGCGATCCGCGAACCTGGCCGTCTCAAGCCACTCCCGCCAGCAGGCGTCGGCGAGCGGTTCGAACTGCCGGGCGAACCGCATGGCGGCGGGATCCGCGGCGGAACTACTGACCGAACGCAGGTACAGGAAATGACGGATCACGAGCCAGGCGGCCAGCGGTCCCCGACGTCGCGCCTCCTGGATCGACCGCGCCCAGATTGCCTGGGCGTCCTCGATCCGCATCTCGTCGAACGAACGAGGCTGGCCCGGCGGATCGTCGGCGAACCCGGGAGCCTCGTCCCAGTCCTGCCATCCATCGTCGTGGTGGCGGATCGTCCACTCGACTTCCTGACGTACGGCGGGATCCGACCCGAGCGTCGCCGAGACAAAGGCTCGTTGGGAAAGCTCCGCGGCCAACGCCGCATGGTCGCGCTGGCTGACCAGCAGCCACGCGGGCCGGCCGTCGTCGAGCTGCACCAGACGGCGAATCATCGGCTCTCCCAGCCCGGGAACAGCGGCCGGCGGCTCCCCGGGCCTTCGCCCGCCCCGACCTCCTCTACCGGCCCGCGTAGGGACCGCAGGAATAAGCGGCTTTCTAGCGGACGGTTGCCTTCGGTCCACGCAGGGCCAACGGCGCGGAGTTGGCCTGCGGCTCCCCAGCAGCATCACTGGCCGCCGGCTGCTCGGCCGCCGGCTGCTGCACCGGCACCGTCTCCTCCGGCTTGGCAGATGCCGGAGCCGAGGCTGCCGGTTCTGTGACGCTCGGTTCTGTGACGCTCGCCTCCGCAGGGGCCGAGTCGCTTTCGGAGGCCATCGCTTCTGGCGACGCGGCAGCTGCGGACTCCTGGGCGGGGACCAGATTGAGTCCACCGACCAGATTGGCATCCTCGGCGTTGAACCGATCCATCTGGTCGCCCGCCAGCGTGAAGGCGCAGGTCATCCGATGGCCCGTGGGCGCGACGAGGTGATAGTAGATCCAGTGGATGGGCGTGTCTGCGACCTGGCCGACAACGGAGACGCGGAGTTGGCGGGTGCCATCGGGCTGCATGGCCTCGCGGCTGTCCACCACCTGCTGGGCGCTGCTGCCGAGCGCCACGCGAATCTCGTCGCGGAACTGGTCGAGCGTCAGGCCGGAACCGGTGGGGACGGGCATCATGGGGCGGAGGTTGCACTGGGCCACCATGCGGTCGCCTTCGATGTATCGCAGCACCGTGAGATCCGGTCGCTCATCGAATAGATACCAGGGCGAGGAGTGGGCGAGGGAGAAGCGTCCCGAAGTGGGCCGGTACTCCAGCAGTTCGCTGGCCGAGGCCTGCTGTTCGATCTCCGCCTGCAGCGTCTCGCCGAGACTGGGCTGCAGCGAGGGCCGCATGCCGACACGAAGGCGGGCGGAAACACGCACGCCCGGTTCAGCCAGCCCCGCCTCGCGGCTCTCCTGGATGCCCAGGGCCAGCCAGGCCACCTGGCGGATCGAGCGGTCGAACTGATACTTGCCCTGCAGGCTGAGTTCGGTCACCACGCCCTGGATGGCTCCCAGCACCTTTCCCTTGAGGCTCATCTGGGCGGCCGCGTCGTCGAAGGAGTCCAGTTGGCAGACGAGGCTCTGCGCCGTCACCGCGTCGAGGTTCAGCAGCTGGGCCAAGCGAGCGTCTTCGAGCGTCCAAGTTTCGCCGACAGCGACCGGCGAGGTGGGCAGCAGCAGAGAGAGGCAGTGGGTCGCGGCGGGCAGCTCCAACAGGTCGCGTTCCTCCCGCGTCAGGGGCCCTTCGAGGCAGCGGTAGACCGCTCCGCGTTCGCCCGCCTGGATCAGAAAATGACGACGCTCTTCGCGCAACGCCACGGGTCGGGGCTTGCGAGCCACTTCGATATCCCCCCGGGCCTGCTGGTACCAGCGGAGTGCTCCCGCCGTTCCTGCCCGCGGACTGCCCAGCCCCCGCTCCGCGTACACCAGGTCGCCCAGGACCTTCAGCGGAAAGGTCGGAGCCTTCGCCGGCTTGCCGGGCACGTCGCGACTGACCAGCTCACCGGTCGCCTCCAAGATGGCGTGGACCTGCATTTCCACGGCCGCCGCCGCGGTCAAATCCAGACGCTCCGCCCCGGCGGTGCCCGCACCGCTGGTCACCTCATCCGTCCCCGCGGCACCCGCTGCCGACACGGGCTTCGTCGGTTCGTCCGCCCGCGACGACCGACAGGGCCAAGCCGAACCCGCGAAAGCTCCAGCCAAACAAAGAGCGAACTGGCGACGGTGGGGACGTAAGTCGCGAAGCATCGAACGGGACTCCTTTCCTAACGAAGACTCGAACCACCCAGGACCATGCCCGCCCCCTTCGGCCGGTTCACCTGACGATTCGCAGGCCGGCTTGCAGATGGCGGTCCGTGCAAGGGAGGCGTGCCGGGTGGGGGCGTGGGTAGGCGGCGGGGATGGCGCATCAAACCCGAACCGGAATCCAACCCGGATCGAGGCGGGCGCAACGGGCAAGGACGCTACACCAGGTAGCATCGACCCAATCGGCCCCGGAACTTGCGACCCACCCGGCAGCTCGCCGTCCCTCGCGCAGGGACTGACCCCGGGCCGCACCGGTCAGGCAAGACAAGCAAGATCAGCGGCTCCTTTTGAACCGCGAGCGGGTTGACGCTCGCGATCCGAGTCGCTACGCCGGGCCGAGAATCCCCAACGCCCCCATCGCAGACCACGGTCCCCCTGTTTTTCCCGAGGAATTATCGCCCCAGGGGCCGACTCCGGAAAAAATTCCCGAACTTCAGGCGATCTATGGACACTTTCGCGGCGTATGTCGTTTTCAGAAGGCACGAGTGTCGGTCGCGACAGGGGCTCCACTGAAGGAAAACTCAGGAAAAACTCGGAATTCGCAAGAAAACCGTGAGCCCCGGAAGGCGTTGTCCGCCTTTTAAGACTGACACCCGTGTCAAGAAACCCCTATCCCGTCGCGATTCCGATCCGCGCTTGTCCCGGTGCCGAGTCCCGCTCCGCAGCCAGTTTACCGAACGGCGATTCCGGCTGGCGAACCGCAAGAGGCCCGGGCCACCCGAGGCCGCAGCCTGGCCTGAGTGACTTGGCTCCAGTGACTTGGCCGAGGCCGACTCCGGCAGTCGCCCGAGACAGGCGGCCCGAGACCGGCGGCCCGAGACCGGCAACTAGCGACGCGTGGGCCGCAGAACGAGCGGGAGCGTCAGGCCCAAATACTGGGTCCCAGATACCGGGCCCGAGCTACCGGATG
>JBIIEC010000317.1:0-7374 GCA_044238045.1 Pirellulaceae bacterium
CTGAAGCCCGAGGAGATCCAGGACCTGGTCGCCTACATGCTCGCCCGCGGCGATCGCACCCATCGCATGTTCAGCAGCAAGTGACGACGGAGCGTGGAGTGTCGACGAGCACTTCTGCGCCCCTCCGCGCCAACTCCGTGTCCTCCGTGGTTAAATTCTCCGGCATTCTCTCCGCAGGTTCTTTTTTTACCACGGAGAGCACGGAGGGTTGCACGGAGGGCCACGGAGGGTTGGGCTGCGGAGCGGGTTACCACGCCTTGCCGCCTTTGCGGGTGCCGCAGACGGCGACTTCGAGGCCGAGGGCCTGGGCCATGGCGGCCTTGGCCAGCAGGGCCTTGTCCGCTTCGGCGGCGCTGTTTGCGTACGCGACCTGGATATGGTTACTCTTGTGGCGGGCCATCATCTGGTCGCGTGACACGCCGTAGGTGACGGCGTGCATGATCGGCCACTGAGGCGTGGTGGCCTGCCAGCGGCGATCGGTCTCCTCTTGCGGCAACTCCACGACCTTCGCGCGGCCCAGGTCCATCTTCAGGCGATTCGACTCGACGTAGACGCGCGACCAGACGATCTCCCCCGGCTTCGAGATGCCCTTGAGCGTGCCGCCGCCGTTGG
This sequence comes from Pirellulaceae bacterium, assembly GCA_044238045.1. Lineage (GTDB taxonomy): Bacteria > Planctomycetota > Planctomycetia > Pirellulales > Pirellulaceae > CAZUJM01. The sequence continues at coordinate 613 of JBIIEC010000317.1, forward strand.
GGAAGTACATCGGCGGTTGCCGTTCGCTGGACGCTCCCGCCCAACCGCCGATGAAGTGGGCGGGCGGCGCGGAGCCGCTGATCAGGAAGACCCACACATAGTCGTCGACGGTGCCGGAGCGATCGGCGTCGCCCCAGCGCAGGTCGTGCAGCGTATTCTCGGTCGGCTGTCCCATCGCACGATGGATGCGGTAGGTCATCAGCCCGTCCAGGCCCGCGCATTCGTCGACTTCGTTGAAGTGCGGCAGCGGCTGGCCCGCGTACAACTCCCGCTTGCCCCCGCGGTCGTGGACCGGCGGGCGTTCGCCGTTGTTCAGCGTGCCTTCCACGAGGTCGCTGGCCGGCATCAGGTCCTTAAGGCCCTGCTGGTACTGGATGCCGATGGTGGCGCAGCCGAAGTCGTCGGCCAGGCGCACGGAGGCGATGTACATCTTGCACTGCGTGCGGATCTGGTCGTCGGTCAGGTCGGTGGCATGGTTCGGTCCCGTGTGGAATTTCATGCCCCGCTTTTCCATCCAGTGTCGCACCGCGTCGGCCTCTTTGTCCGAAACCTGCGTCGACTCGTAGTACAGGGCCGACTGGCTGAGTCGTTCCTTGTAGACGCCCGTCGGATGCAGCAGGTCGTCCGGGATGATGGCGTTGTACATGCCCATGCAGCCTTCGTCGAAGACGCCCATGATCGCCTTCTCCCGCTGCAACTGCCCGGCCAGCGCCTGGCCGAGCTTGCGTTCGGCCGACGGCAGCTTGACGTCTTCCAGCCGTGTCACATGCGCGGTCGCATGCCGCAGCTTGCCCTTGCTGAGCCACGTCTGCAGCTTGCGGCGGAAGCCCTTGTCGCTGAAATCCTCGCTCCACAGCGTCGAGTACTTCACGTTGGCCTTGGTGAGCGAACCGTTCAGGTTGAGCATCCCGACCAGGCCGGGCCAGGTGCCGGACCAGTTGGCGACGGTGAGGATCGGGCCGCGGTGGGTGATGAGGCCATGCAGCACATGGTGCGAATACTGCCAGACCGCTTCGGCGACGATGAGCGGCGCGTTCGGGTCGATCGAGGCGAAGACCTGCATGCCTTCCTTCTGCGAACCGATGAAGCCGTGGCCTTCGTCTTCCTTGAAGGCGTGGGCGCGGACCAGGCGATGGCCGCAGTCGGCGACCGCCTGTCCGAGTGCCTCTTCCATCTCACACTGCGCGGCCCAGCATTGGCGATTCGCAGACAGACGCAGGTCGCCGCTGGCCACCAGCAGCACGTCCTTCTTGCCGATCTTGGCCGGCCGGGTCACTTCGGGGATGTCGTATGCCATATCTCTGGATGCCTCATCACCGACCCTGCCAGTGTCGGAGAAACATGGACGATACACGGGGTCGACTGGCAGTTCGTCCCGTCGAGAGAAACGACGAGTTTAGCGGGCGGCGGCGGACGATGCCATCGCGTCGGCGCGAACTCGGATGACCACCGACTTGAATGCCGGCGTTTTGGAGAGCGGATCGGAATCCCGCGGTACGAGCGTGTTGGACTCGGGATAGTACATCAGCGCGTTCCCGGGCCGGATGGCGGGGAAGCTGCGGGCCAGGATGTGGCTCATCGAGCCGACCTTGCTCGACACGGTGACCCGCTGGTCGTGCTCCAGGCCCAGTCGTCGCAGGTCGTCCGGATGCATGAGGATGATGTCCCGGCGTTCCTGGCCGCGGTACAGGTCCTCGGTCTCGTAGACCACTGTGTTGAACTGCCCTTCGCTGCGGACGGTCATGAGCCGCAGTTCGTCGGGGCCGAGCGTCAGGTCGGGAAGCGCGTGGGCATGGAACCGCGCGCGACCATCGGGCGTGGGGAACTTCGCGTCGTGCAGGATCCGACCGCCGATGGTGAACTCCTGGCGTGTCTGGTCGATCGTGCCGATCGCCTCCCATCCGGGCACGACGCGGGCGATTACCTGCCGGATGTGCGTCGAGTGGGACAGCTGTTCCCAGTCGACGGGGCCCCGGGCTCCGAGAGTCCGTTCGGCGATGCGGGCGATCACGTCGATCTCGCTGCGGGGGCCCGGCAATCGGCGCGGGCCGCCGTCGCTGAGCCGCACGAAGTTGAACATCGACTCCTGCGTCGTCGCCTGCGGTTCCTCGTCGCGGGCGAGCACGGGAAGGATGATCGTGTCGCGGCCCGAGCCGTGCGCGTGGCCCGTGTTGAGCGTGGTGCTCATGTAGACCATCAGGTCGATTTTTTCGAGCGCGGCGGCGGCGTAGGTGGAGTCGGGGTTGGAGCCGAACAGGTTGCCGCCCAGGCAGAAGCCGACTCGCATCCGCGACGCGGCTGCGGCCTCCATGCAGGCCATCGTGTCGTAGCCCGCCTGCGTCGGCAACTGGATGCCGAACTGGGACTGGAGCGAGTCGAAGACGGCCTTCTTGAGTTGCGGCGTGACGCCGACGGAGCCGAGGCCCTGGACGTTGGAGTGGCCGCGGATGGGCATCAGGCCAGCGTGCGGCCGGCCGACCATGCCGCGCATCAGCGCGAGGTTCGCGATGGCCTGCACGTTCTCGGTGCCATACACATGGTGGGTGATGCCCATGGTCCAGCCGAAGACCACGTTCTTCGCGACGGCGTACCGGCGGGCCATGGCGTCGATCTCGTCGAAGCCCACGCCCGACTTGCCGTGGATCTCCTCCCAGGCCATTCCGCGCAGATGATCGCGCCAGGCCTCGTAGCCGCTCGAGTGGTCGGCCAGGAACCCGTCGTGCTGCGCGCCCAGTTCGTCGATCCGCTTGGCAATGCCGGCCAGCAGCGCGAGGTCGCCGCCGATGTGCGGCTGCACATACTGGCTGGCGATCTTCGTTCCCAGCAGCAAGCTGATCGGATCGCTGGGCACGCGAAACCGTTCCAAGCCCACTTCGCGCACCGGGTTGATGACGATCACATCGCCGCCGCGCCGACGAACGTTCTTGAGCGTCGTCATCAGGCGCGGATGGTTGCTGGCCGGATTGCCGCCGATCAGGAACACAAGGTCCGCGTGCTCGACGTCCTCCAGTTCGACCGTGGCCGTGGCCGCTCCGATGCTGGAGGTCAGCCCGACGCCGCTCGCCTGGTGGCAATAGTAGCTGCAGCTGTTGACGTGGTTGGTACCGTAGAGCCGCGCGAAGAGTTGCAGCAGGAAGCCCGCTTCGTTGCTGCTGCGGCCGCTGAAGTACCAGAACGTTTCGTCGGGCGTGGTATCGCGGAGCTTGGCGGCGATGGCGTCGAACGCCTCGTCCCACGTGATGGGTCGGTAGCGATTGTCGGGACGCGTGAGGCGTACTGGCTGGGCGAGTCGGCCGGAGGTTTCCAGCTGGCGGGGCGAGAGGGCCCACAGGGTCTCGACGGGATACCGCGCCCAGAACTCCTCAGGGATCGCGGCCTGCATGTCGGCGGCCATGGCCTGCAGCGACTTCTTGCAGACTTCGGGGAACGACCCGCGTTCATTCACCATGCCGCCGCGCTGGCCGCCCATGCCCAACGCGCAGGTCTTGCAGGCGTTCTTGCTGCGCATCGCCCGCCAGAAGGCCAGCAGGCCGCCCATCTCGCGGGCTTTGTTCCAGGTGTAACGTATGGCGGGCCAGCCGCCTCCAGATGTCACCCGCTTCATGATGGACCTGCCTCAACCGTGGATGCTCGGGACGGGTAGACAAGCCTGCGAACGCGTGAGAGCGTGCCGCAGGCCGATGGTTTCCTCGCTGGCCACGAGAGGCAAACCGCAGTGCCGGTCCCACGCGATCAGGCGTCGGCGATCTCGGCGTAGACCTTCAGGGCCTCCTTGTCTTCGACCAGCAGGCGGATCATCTCCTCGTAGTTTTCCAGGCCTCGCACGGGATTGGTGAGAATCTTCTGCGTCACGCCCGGATACATCACTTCCCCGAGCGCCAGGTCGCGGATCCCCGACTCGAAGTGCTCGCGGTTGGCATTGACCGATCCGACCAGCAGCTTGTTGCCGAGCACGAACTCTATGTTCAGCTTGTCCGCCGGCACTTCCGTCACGTTCTTGCCGCCGGTGACGCTGTGCCAGATCAGGGCGCCGTTGAGGCCCAGGATCTGCATGCTCTCGAACGCGTTCTTCGAGCTGCCTGTGGCCTCCATGATGATGTCGGGCTTGCCGACCTGCTTGACCAACTCGTGCATCGAGGTCTGCTCGGTGCTGATGTAGTGGGCACCGTAGCCGGTGACGATGTCGGCGGGCAGGCGCGGGGCAGGGCGGCGCGCGAGCGTGTAGACTTCCAAGCCTCGGAGCCGCAGGATGAGCGTGGCCAGCAGGCCGATCTGCCCGGCGCCCATCACGAATGCCAGTTTCGGACGCCAGACCTTCAGGCGCCGTTGCGCTTCGAAGGCCTGCTGGATCGCCTTCGCCGCGCAACTCATCGGCTCCATCAGCACATGCAGGTGCTTGAGGCCCGGCGGCACCTTCACGATATACTCCGGATCGTCGACGTAGTATTCGGTCAGGTAGCCATGCAGCAGGTTGATGCCCCGCTCGTAGTACGTTTCCTCGCTGGTCATGTCGTAGGTGCCGATCTGGTCATAGATCGAGCCACCAGGGCGGCGGACCGTGGCGGTCACGTAGTCGCCCGGCTTCAGGCCCGTGACGTTCGGCCCCACCTCCTCGACAATCCCGAAGCTCTCGTGGCCCAGGATCAGGTAGTTGAAGCCTGGAGGCGCGTTGCCGTAAAGGGCCTCGTTGATCTCGCGATCGGTCGCGTCGACGCCGACCTTCAGGACGCGGACCAGCACGCCTCGACCGTTCGCGACGCTGTCCACCGAAGGCTTCGGCACCTCTTCCAGATGAGCACTGTTCTTCTGTCCCGGATAGACGGCCACGGCTTTCATGTCAGTTCAATTCCTTGTTGTGTCAGATCGCTTCTTGCCGACTGGCTGCCATCCGTCGGTCCCGCCCGGGCAGTTCCGCGCGTGCCGTCCTGCCTGTCTTGCACGGGCGTGGCACCCGAGTTCAGGTGTGCCTGCCGGATCCGCCTCCTCCGGCCGTCCCGCGTCGCGGGCTGTCCAGTCCGAGCCCTATGGTAGCGGTCGAGCGTGTTTATTTCGAGAGGCGGTGGGGCGGGGCTGCCGCAACCGGAAGGCCGGTACACCAGGTGGCTCGCGCCGCAACGGCTCGTAAAGATCGGGCCCGCCGCGCAGGGGGGCCGGCGACAGGCGACGACTTGAGCGGCGTGGCGCGCGGTCCCTATAATGGAAGTGCGACCTGGGGATGGGGAAGCGGTCTCCGCGGCTGGTTCCGCCGCGCCGCTGCCCGCCGCTCGGGGTTGCACCTGTCGGCCGAGCCGCGGCGGCCTCGTTTCCCCGGCATCTGCGATGCAATCTTCGAAGTTACGACGGCAGCTGGCCTTCGAGGCCGCCCGCCTGCTGTATGAACGGCAGGAATCCGAGTACTACCGGGCCAAGATGAAGGCGGCTCGCCAGATCTGCAAAGGCTGGGTCAAGCCCGCCGACCTGCCCAGCAATGTCGAAATCCGCGACCAGCTCCAGCTGCTCACGCGACTCCACGAACGCGAATCCCGCGACGACCGGCTGCTGGAGATGCGTCTGGAGGCCCTGCGGTTCCTGCGGCTGCTGGAACGCTTCAAGCCGCGCCTCATCGGCAGCGTCCTCACCGGACACGTCCGGCAAGGCTCCGACATCGACATCCACGCCTTCTCCGACAGCGTCCAGGCCGTCGCGCTCATTCTGGCCGACGAAGGCATCGCCTGCGAGGTCGAGCACAAGCAGGTGCGGAAGGGCGACACGGTGCGCATGTTCCACCATCTGCATGTCCAGGACCGCTTTCCGGTCGAGGTCACCGTGTATCCGAGTGCCAAGATCGGGTACGGCTTCAAGAGTTCGATCACCGGCAAGGCGATCGAGCGGGCGAGCCGCGCGGAGCTGGAGATGCTGATGCGGCATGAGTATCCCGACCTGGACCTGGACGCCGAGGTCGAGCAGGTGGAGCTGCAGGTCGATCGTTTCCAGCTCTATGAGTCGCTGCTGCTGCCGCTGGAGAACGTCAAGCAGAACCGCAAGTACCATCCGGAAGGCGATGTGCTGTACCATAGCCTGCAGGTGTTCGAGCTGGCGCGCGACCACTTGCCGTACGACGAGGAGTTCCTGCTGGCGGCACTGCTGCACGACGTGGGTAAGGGCATCGATCCGCACGACCATGTGTCCGCTGGCCTGGAGTCGCTGGAGGGGTTTATCACGCCGAGAACCGTGTGGCTGATCGAGCATCACATGGAGGCGCACGGCATTCGCGACGGCTCCATCGGCGCTCGCTCGCATCGCCGGCTCCGGGCGCACGAGAGTTACGAGGAGCTGGTGTTGCTGGCGGCCTGCGACGACGAAGGACGCCAAGTGGGCGTGCAGGTGCCGGATGTCGACGAGGCGATCGAGTACCTGCGCGACTTGACGCGGATGTGCGGCTAGAGGGAAGGGCAGCTCATGGATCGCGAGAACGTCCCGCCATGGACCGCCCCGGATGTCCCCTCGGACGCACCGCCGTCGTTCGCCCGCGATGGCGCCGGCGCGCTGGTGGCTGTCGCGACTTACAATGAGCGGGAGAACCTGCCGCAGCTGGTCGATCGCATCTTCCAGTTCCTGCCGCGGGCGCACCTGCTGGTCGTCGACGATGGATCGCCGGATGGCACGGGCGACTGGGTGGACGAACGGGCGGCGGCGGACCCTCGCGTGCGCTGCCTGCACCGCGCGGGAAAACTCGGATTGGGAACCGCCACGATCGCCGGGCTGCGGCACGCGCTGCAGAAC
>JBIIEC010000318.1:0-7367 GCA_044238045.1 Pirellulaceae bacterium
ACTCCGGCCCCAGGCTGGACTTTTCGGCGTCGATCTCCATCACCACCGTGCCGTCCGGGCTGATGCGGGGCGTGACGCCCATGATGAGGCCTACGTTCTCCAGTTCGACGGAGTTGGTCTGCAAGCCACCCTGGGTCAGGTTACTGGCCACGATGCGCGGTACCCGCTGGCCGACCTGAATGAAGGCGGGCTGGTTGTCGAGGGTTCGCACCTGGGGACGGCTGAGCACATCGAGGCGACGCGACTCCTGCAAAGCTCGCACCAGCACGCTAACGCTCTCGCTGCTCGCCGACAATACGAGGCCGCCGAAGCCCAGTTCCGAGTTCGTGCGTCCCACGGAAAAATGCGTCATGCCCTGGCCGCCGACATTCGACGACCGTTCCAAGGCGCGGTTGCTGCCGCTGTTGCCCAGCGTGTTGTTATTGAAGTTGAAGCCTGGCTGGTTGGTCGCCGCCTGCACGATCTCCTCGGTGGTCGTCACGATACCGGCTGGAGTGGACGTCTGGGTGGTGCGCACGGTCGTGACGAGGTCGCCAAGCAGACTGCGGTCGAACAGGATCGAATCCTGCAGTCCGGCTTCGATGCCAAACTCATGCACGTCGCCGAGCGCGACTTCGGCGATCAGGACCTGGATCAGCACCTGCGGCGGTTGCTCGTCCAGCTCAATCACCAGCTCGCGGATCTCGTCAAAGAAGCGGGGCGTCGCGCTGATGATCAGGCTGTTTCCCACCGGCTCCGGCACGACCACCACTTCCCGTTCGATCTGTTCGAAGGGACTTTCGGAGCCTGGGCTGGCGAGCTGCACGATGCGTTCGCTGCGGAGGAATTCGTTGATGGCGGTGGCCACATCCAGCGCCGGTGCGTTCTTGAGGCGGTAGACTTCGTTCTTGCGTTCAGCGAGGTCGCGTTCATCGAGTCGCAGCAGCAGGGCTTCAATGATCCGCAGGTCGCCGTCGCTGCCCGTGGCGATGATGCTGTTGGTGCGGGTATCGACGGAGAAACGCAGCGGCGCGAGCGTTGTCTCGCCCTCGGCGGCCGGCAACTGCGGACCCTGCGAAGCACCGGTCTCGGACGGCAGCAGCGAGCGGAGCATGCGTACCATGCTGGACGCGTCGCCGTTGAGGATGCGGAAGACCTTGATCTGGGAGACGGCACCGGGCGCGTCCAGCTGTTCGACCAATGCCTCGAGGAGCGGGAAGCTCTCGCTCGGTCCCGACAGGATCAGGCTGTTGTTGCGGGCGTTCACGGTGATCTTGAGGTCCGCCAGAATGCCGCTGCGGATCAGCCGCTCGCCATCCGCGTCGACGGTCATCAGTTCGAGGATGCCGGAGGTGGCACCGGTGCCGTTGGTGGGCTGCAGGGCGGTGCGCAGCGTGGCGGCGACATCCGCGGCCAGGGCATGCTTCAGCGTCAGCACCTTGGCGCGATTGACCGCCGAACTTTCGTCGGTGTCGAGCGACTTGACCAGCCGATCGACCTCCTCGAGGTCGCGCGGCGAGGCGGAGACGATCAGGGAGTTGGAACGCGCATCGGCCACGACCCGGGCCCGCGCGGCGAGACCCGTGCGCGTGGCGAAGAACTCGTTGATCGTCGCGACCAGCGTCGCGGCCGGCGCGTGCTCCAAGCGAAAGACCCGGAACTGCGACGCCGGTTCGACGGGCGTATCGAGCTGCTTGATCAACTCCACCATCGCCTGCACCGCCTCGCCCCAGCCGATCAGCAGGATGGCATTGGGCTTCACCAGCGCGGTCGCGGTGACACGTCCTTGTCGCCGTCCCGTGAGGTCCTCCGTCACGGTCTTGAGCACTTCCACCACCGCAGCGCTCTGCGCATGCTCCAGCGTATATACCTGGACCTGGGGCTGGGTTTCGCGGCTGAGCCGTTCCAACTCCTGGATGATCTCGGTCAGCTTGCTCACATCGCGGTCTCGTCCGCGGAGGATGATCACGTCGAGGTCGGGCAGCGTCTGGACGTCGACGTCGACATCGAGGCCACCGGGCGTCGTCGCGCCTTTGTCTTCCTCATCTCGGCTATCCGCGGCATCGGTGGCATCGCCCGTCGGCCTGCCGGCGGTCGCTGCCGCCGACTCGCCATCGCCATCCTGCATCACGAAGTTCACCAGGGCCAGTCCACCGGTGTCGACATCCGCCGGGATCCGGCTCGCGCCGTCGCGTAGTCGCGGCTCCGCGCCACGCTGGTTGCGATAGGCATCGACCGCCTGCTTCAGACGCGCTCGATCGGTACGCTCAATCGCCACCACGGCCGTCCGACGACCGGCGTTCGCTTCGGAGGCGGCCAGGGCGTCGACAAGCCGCTCGATCTGGTCGAGGAGCCCAACCGGGCCCTCGACGAGCACTCCGTCACGCCGCGCGTCGAAGATCAGGATGATCGAGCGTCCGGAGGCGGCGCTGAAGCGATACAGACGCACCGGATCGGCCGACTCGCGCACCAGGCGATCGCCGAGCACGACCTGCAGTCGTTCCTCTAGAGCCGCCAGATCGACGCCGGAGCCGACCAGCCGGACTCCCGTGCCACTGGATCGCGCAGGCTCCGGCCGCGCGGCCGGAGTTTCGTCGACAGCTGCCGGTGTGGTCGGCAGTGCCAGACTTGCGTCACTTCGCAGGGGTTCGCCGGGCGATGGAGTCACGTCGGTGGCGGGCGCGGAAGGCGCCGCAGACTGCTGAGCTCGGGCCGCCTGGCACACCCCGAGGCTCACCACCAGCAACAGCGCGATCCACGGCCCGTACGCGCGGACCCTCCGCGCAACCGTCCCACGCGGATCTCCAGCACCGACCCGCCTGGAGCGACATCGTGCACTGGAAGGCCAAGATTCGACGAGAGGCGTGGATTTCATCACTCGATGGTTCCATCCGAAGGCGGGCGTTCGATCGGGATCAGGCGGGATGACGGGGACGTTCGTTGCACAGTCCGGCGTTCGCCAAACGGCAAGACCTCCCCGTGGCAATGTCCAGAAAAAAACCGGGCGGATCGTAGGAAGGTTGCGGGGAGAGGTCAAGTGGAGCGTGGGAGGATCGCCTTCATGACTGGCAACGCTGGCGTTGCTGGCGGGCGGGGGCTTGGCACATCGTGCGGGCGGGGTCTTGGGGGCTTCTTGCGGGCGGGACGCCCGCGCTCCAGGACGTTTCGCTTATGAAACTATGATGACTTTTTGATGACAAAAATTTGCGAGCGACGCTGGCGGCGACTATGCTGCTTCCGCCGCGACGACCCGCTGGCGAGCAAGGCCCCGCGCGATCGTGAGTCACTCACTTGGAATTCAGCAACGATTGAAAGGAAGACACATGCGGATCAGTAAGCGATGGCTGCGTCGATCCATGGCGGCAGCGTTGTGGATGTCGATGCCGGGATTGGCGAGTGCCGCGGGTCCGGCGACCCTCTATGGGCTCTACAACACCGGCGTGAACAACGGCCAAGCCGTCTTGAAGGATAACGACCAGGAGTTGCACTACACGCTGATCGAACCCTCGCAGATCGTGGGGACGCCGGTGATCGCGACGGCGGCGGGCGGTTTCCCGATTCCGCCCTGGCTCGACGACAACCACCTCTCGGCGTGGATCGTTCCGAGCAACGACACCTCGGGCCCTGGGGATTTCGACGGGTCTCCCAGCTACATCTATCGCACGACCTTCAACCTCAACAATGTCGACCTCTCGACGTTGAAGATCAACGGCGGGTGGGCCAGCGACAACTCGGGCCTAGACATCCTGCTGAACGGCTCGAGCCTGGGCTATACCAACACGGCGCAGTTCGGCTCGTTCTCACCGTTCATTCTGGAAGGTGCTTTCAAGACCGGGTTGAACACCGTCGACTTTGTGATCAACAACGGCGGAAACGAAAACAACTCGACGGGTCCGACCGGCCTGCGCGTGCAATTCGTTGGCAACGGCAACACGGCGCCACCGCCACGACCGCCGCACCCGAACGCGATCGCCACGCTGTTCCCGACGGGCACCGACGCGAATGGCATCGCGCTGGAGGGCGGTGCCGTGAAGGATACGCACTATACGATCGTGGCGGGACCGGACGGTAGCGCGCTGGACGCGCTGACGGTCCCCAACGACGGCTTCCCGATCGGACCCTGGTTGGCGAACGACGCGAACTCGCGCTGGATCTCGCCGCCGGATGTGACGGGCGCGACGGATGCGATGGGCGATCCGGGCACCTACGTCTACCAGACAACCTTCAGCATGAAGGGACTTGATCCCAACAACGCGGTGATCGTCGCCGCGCGTGGCACCGATGACGGCGGCCCCACCGTGCTGCTCAACGGCGTCGAAGTTCCCGTGACGGGCTCGCGCGGATTCGGCGGCAAGACCTGGTTCGCGATCAGCTCGGCGTCGGCCACGGCGGCGGGAGCCTCGTTCGGTCCAGGCAACAACACGCTGGCCTTCCAGGTGGATAACGGCGGTGAAGCGGCCAACCCGACGGGCCTCCGCGTCGACGACCTTTTCGCTCGAGCGGCTCCGCTGGGCACGGTTCCCATTCCGGGCATCTTCGCCACCGGCGTGGGTGACAACAAGCTGCCCCTGGAGGATGGCACGGACGACCCGCACTACAAGCTCGTGTCGGCGCCGGAGGGCGCCGAGATGAACGCCAACGCGCTCAGCGGTCCGCCCAGCCCGCCATGGGTCGACAACACGGGTTCGTCGCGATGGATCGGCCCGCCCAACACGCCCGCCGGCGAGGGACCTCCGGGCACTTACGAGTATGAACTGTCCTTCGACCTGGCGGGCCTCGACCCGGCTTCGGCCGTCATCCTGGGCACCTGGTCGGCCGACGACGTCGGTGGCGACATCTTCCTGAACGGAAACGCCACGGGCAATCCGCAGTTGGGAGGTTTTCCCAGCCTGAGTCCCTTCGAAATCTCGGTGGCCGAGGGCGATACGTTCCTGCCGGGTGTCAACACGTTGACATTCCGGGTCACCAACGGCGGCACCTCCAACAATCCCACGGGTCTCCGCGTCGAAGGCATGCTGGGCTTCGCGAAGCAGGGTGGCCTGAGGGGCGATTTCAACGGCAACGGCCAGCTCGACGCCGGTGACCTGGACGCCATGGCCGGATCGACGGAACCCAGGTTCGACGTGAACGGCGACGGCCAGACAAACTCCGACGACCGTCGCTTCTGGGTGGTCGTGCTGGCGAAGACCTGGTTCGGCGACGCCAACCTGAACGGCCTGTTCAACTCCGGTGACTTCGTGGGGGCCTTCCAGGCGGGCCTGTTCGAGACGGGAGTCAACGCAGGCTGGGCTGCCGGCGACTGGAACGGCGACAAGCTGTTCAACTCAAGCGATTTCGTGACCGCATTCCAGGATGGTGGTTATGATGCAGGGAATCGCCAAGGCGTGAGCGCCGTGCCGGAGCCCGCGAGCCTGTCGCTGCTGCTGCTAGGCATCCTGCCGTTGCTGCGTGCCCGACGCTCGTAGTCGGCCTGCGGCAACCATCCGGAGAAGACCATTGCGAGGCGGAGGGGTCTGGCCCATCCGCCTCGCTTCGTCAATCTCCCGAAACAACGGCCGGTCGCCACCTTTGGCTCTAGTCCGCCTTCGGCTCCCCTTCTCGAGGAATTTCATCCGTGAAGTCGCCCTGCTCCGCTCGTCGCCCGCGGCATCGTCGTGGCCCCGCGATCTGGCACCCACGATTCCAGCCGGTGGGCGAATCGCTGGAGCAGCGCTGGGTACTCGACAGTGTCGTCGTGTTCAACGAGGTGATGTACCACCCGGCCGATACGGATACGCGGGGCGAGTGGATCGAGCTGCGGAACCTGCTGTCGGTGGACATGGACCTTTCGGGCTGGTCGTTGCGGGGCGGCGCGGACTATGTCTTTCCCGAGGGTACGAAGGTTCCAGCCGACGGATACCTGCTGCTGGCGGCCGATACGGCGGCCTGGGCGGGCAGTCCGGTCGCCAACCTGCGCGGACCATTCACGGGAACCCTGGACAACGCCGGCGAGGAGATCCGTCTCTACAACAACAGCGACCGTCTGATGGACGTCCTGGGGTATGGCGACAGCGGTGAGTGGCCGAGCGCCGCCGACGGCGCCGGCCCGTCGCTCGCCAAACGCGACCCATACTGGACCTCGGGCGCCCCCTCGAACTGGGTTGCCAGCGCGGGCCTTCGCGGCACGCCCGGTGTCGACAACTGGCCCACGTTCGACAGCATGCCACAGACGACGAAGGTCTTTACGCTGCCCACGTCCTGGCGTTATCTCGACAGCGGTGCCGACCCGGGCGCGAGCTGGCGTCAGGCGGACTACGTGGATACGGCGTGGAACAGTGGGCAGGCATCGTTCTATGCGGGGATCAGTGTGGCGCAGGGCGACCAGTTGCGCATCCAGCCGCTCGATCCCGCTGGCGATGGTGACATCGGATCAGGGCGGACCTACACGCACACCTACGATTTCGGCAACGCCGATGCCGGCGCGACCATCCAAGGCACGAAGTTCACGCAGATGACGACCGCCACGCTGGCGAGTACGCCCGGATTCGCCTGGCAGAACAGCACCGGCATCCGCACGCAGGGCAAGCCGACGGCCGTCGCGCCTCTGGATGGCCCGCTGCGTGAACTGATGCAGGACTATGTCGCCAATACGGTGAACGCGGCCGAAGGCACCGTGCAGGTCACGCTCACGAACCTCGTCCCCGGCACGCGTTACCTGACGCGTCTGCTGTCGCGCCGCGCCGACGCAGGCACGCGCCCCGTCACGTTGCAGTTCGACCCCGGCAACGGCCAGCCCCGGTCGCTGCGCCTCGACCAGAACAACCCGTCGATCAACGATCCCAACAGTCCGTACGCCGTCGAGTACGAGTTCACGGCGACGACCGACCGGCTGGTGATCTCCGGCACGCAACATGAGGCCTCGCGTCCGTGGCTGTGGTACGGCCTGGTGAATGAAGTCGTCCAACTGACGGGCAACACGCAACTGCAGTCGAATAAGGGCACGGCCTATTTCCGCAAGTCGTTTAGCTACAACGGCGACCCGACCGCCAACCATACCCTGCAGCTGCGGCTGCTGGTGGACGATGGAGCGGTCGTCTATTTGAATGGCCAGGAGCTGTACCGTTCGAACATGCCCGCTGGCCCGATCACACACACGACCTCGGCGGTGCAGGACGTGGCTACCAGCCAGTTCCAGCTACCGGTGTCGTTGCCAGGCGACGCCTTGCGAATGGATGGACCGAACGTGCTGGCCATCGGCGTGCACCAAGCGGCGGGCGGCGACCCGGACGTTCGCTTTGGCGCCGAACTGACCATTGTCGAGACGCCGCGCGTGCCGGGCGACACGCCACGTATCCTGCTGAACGAGATCGCCGCGAGCGCCGACCCGCAGCCCTGGGTGGAACTCATCA
>JBIIEC010000319.1:0-7332 GCA_044238045.1 Pirellulaceae bacterium
GAACTACTTGGGGCAGCGCATGCTGGACCGGTTCGCGCGGATCGACGCCGACTCGCCGGGCCAGGCCATGCTACTCAACGCGGCCGGCTACTGGCTCTACGCGGGCGAGCCGGCGCGGGAGTGGGGGTTCATGATCGACGATCGGCGCGCGCGTCGGTTTGATCGCGCGTATCCCAAGCCTTGGTCGACGGTATCGGGAGGCGAACGCGGCCGGTTGGAGAGCGGGGGCGATCTGTTTTTTTTCGAGGCCGTGCAGCCGTTTCTGGCGGCTTCGAGCGGCCTGTCTGGTCCGAGTGGCTTGGCACCGGCTGCGGTTGAGGACGCTCCGACATCGGGCCCGGCGGAGGCGCGGAGCGTGCAGCGGGAGACGGAGGTGAACGAACCCGTGGCGGCCGATGCGACGCGAGCGGGCGATCCGCCGCCCGGGGCGGGACCGGCTGGCAGCGATATCCGCTGGCTGGTGGTCTCGCGAGTCTCCAGCACGATGCTGCGGGAGTACCTCGCTCCGACCCGCCGCGGTTTCCTGGCCCTGGCCGTGTCGCTCTTCTCCGGGGCGCTGACGGTGAGCGCGGCGCTGGCCAAGCTGGCCGTGGCGCGTGAAGAGTCGGAGCAGGCGTTGCGCGAGAGTGAGTCCCGGTTCCGCCAGATGGCGGCCGCGATCCCTGAAGTGTTCTGGCTGGGCGATGCGCAACGACGGTTGTCGTATGTAAGTCCGGCCTTCGCGTCGATCTGGGGGCGGGAAGCCGCTCAGCCGGAGGAGGCTGCCCAGTTGTGGTTGCAGTCGATCCATCCCGAGGATCGTGACCGGGCCGCCGTGGCCCTGCGACCCGCCGGGGAGCAGGATCAGTTCACTTCCGAATACCGCATCCGCCGCGCCGATGGAGAACTGCGTTGGATTCACGATGTCGGCTTCGCGATCCGCAGTCGTTCCGGCAAGGTCACGGGCTATGCGGGCATCGCCGATGATGTGACCGACTTGAAGGAGTCGCAACGCAAGGTGCTGCAGTCCGCACGCCTGGCGGCGATCGGCGAGGCGATCACCGGGTTGGCGCACGAGAGCCGCAATGCACTGCAGCGCGCGCAGGCCTGCCTCGAGATGCTCTCGATTCGCGTGGCCGGCCAGCCGGAGGCGGCGCCGCTGGTCCAACGCATCGAAGCCGCCCTGCGCGACCTGCAGCACCTCTACCAGCATGTTCGCGGCTACGCGGCTCCGCTGCAGCTGGAGCCGATCGTCTGCGACCTCCGGCAAGTGCTGCGAACGACGCTGGAGGACCTGCAGGCGACGATCACGACGCGGGACGCGGAGATCGTGGAGGTCGCGGAAACGGCGGGCGGGGACAACGCACCCCTGGACTGCCGGGCGGCCATCGATCCGGATGCGATTCGCCAGGTCTTTCGCAACATCCTTGAAAACGCCCTCGACCCCAGCCTCGATGGAACGTCCCAACGGTCGCGGGTGCGCGTGGAGGTGTTGTGGAGCGAACAGAGCGAACAGGGCGAGAAGCGATCGCCGCAAGTGCAGGTCGCCTTCCTCGATAACGGGCCGGGCTTCCAGGAGGGTACGGCCGAACGGATCTTTGAACCGTTTTTTACCACCAAAACCAAGGGAACTGGACTTGGCATGGCGATCAGTCGACGTATCGTGGAGGCCCATGGAGGCACCATCTCGGCCGCCTCCACCCCCGGAAAAGGATTGGAAGTCCGGATTACGCTGCCCAAGGTGATCTCATGAGCCGCTCGCTTCGCATTGTCGTCGCCGACGACGAACAGGATATGCGCGACTATTTCCAAGAGATGCTGCCGATCCTGGGCCACCAGGTGCTGGCCGCCGCGGGTTCGGGTACCGAACTGCTGCAGAAGTGCCGCGAACTGCAGCCAGACCTGATCATCACCGACATCCGCATGCCCGATGGCGACGGCCTGACCGCCGCCAAGCAGTTCGCCGAGGAGCGTTTCACGCCGGTGATCCTGTTCACGGCCTTTCATGATTCGGCCATCCTGCAGCAAGCCACCGATGCGCATGTGTTCGCCTACCTCGTTAAGCCGATCGACCGGGCGCAGCTCGAGTCGACGATTGCCATCGCATGGCAACGATTCGAGCAGTTCCAAGGATTGCGGCAGGAAACCTCCGACCTCCGGCAAGCCTTGGAGGATCGCAAGGTGATTGAGAAGGCGAAGGGGATCCTCATGAAGCACCGGCGGCTGGATGAGGACGCGGCTTTCCGACGCTTGCAGAAGCTGTCACGCGACGAGAATCGGAAGATGGCCGACGTGGCGCGGATGATCGTGCTGGCGCAACGCGCGATGGATGCGGAATAAAGCTCCAGGGGACTCCATCCAATCGCTGAAAGCCGCACGTTCCGCAGCGGCTTCCGAGGCGAGTCCTTCAAGGCCGGAAACACGGCACGCCGCCAAAGCAGGCCGGGCGAGCAGGCCCTTCCAGCAGGCCATTCGTCGCGTGCTGCTGGCATGCCGGAGGACGATGGGAAGTTCCCCGGAGTCCGCCGCTCGCAAAACTCCGACCTGGTTTGCGGATTCGGAGTTTCGCAGCCGGCGCACGGTTACGCCCGGGGATAATCTCCCTAACGGATCAGATGATCTGCAGGCCCGGCGAGGTGCCGTCGGAGCGGGACGCGCGGAAGCGACGTTCCAGCAGGCGGGCCAGTTCCCGGCCACGCGTGACCTGCTGCACCAGTTCGCAGATCGAGTCGCAGGCCATCTTGCGGAAGATCGACTGCCGGCGAAGCTCCACGGTTCGCAGGGCGATGTCTAGGCGTCCGGCGATGATCTTGTTCGGGACACCGTCGACGGCCATCTGCAGCACCAGCTTCTCGTTGTCGGTCAGCAGAGCCACTCGACTGGCCAGCGAGGCGACCTCGCGGCAATGGCGAGCCAGGTCTTCCGAAGCCTGCAGGGCGTCCTGGATGGCCGCAGCCAGCTGGGAGGCTGGCGAGGGCCAGTCGACGAACGAGTGGGCGCCGTTGCTCATCGCGCGGGAAACTTCGCTGGCCGGAACCTGTGAGGCGAGGAAGACGGGAGCGAGCGGCGATCGCCGCCGGGCAAGCTCGCGCAGGAAGTAGTGTGCGTGTCCGTCGGGGGTCTGCCATTCACCCACCACACAGCCCACGGACATGGGAGGCAGCCCATCGATGGCGGCCTCATAATCGTCAAAACGCCGCAACTGCTGGTAGCGATCGTTGAGCGACTCCAGAATCCCCTCAAGTCCCTTGCTGGCGGCACCGACGAGGGCCAGCGTCGCTTCGGTCCAAGCTCGATCGGCCGCGGAACTTTGCGAACTGGCCGGATAAGCAGGGCTCACCTGCACGCCACGCTCGTTCGACAGCGTCCGTTCGGTCGTCGTGGGGGGAGTGCCGTTCGTCGGGCCGGGAGGAATGGCGGTGCCGGAGTGGGAAACGCTAGTGGGGGAGAAGGTCGTTCTGTCCATGCTGATCACCCATCATTTCACGAGGTCGTCGATGTCGAGGCTGGGAAGTACCGGAACGAATCCCCGCGTTCAGGCCGTGAAACCGTCACGTGTTTGCTGTTAGAATCGACGGTGGGTGGACAAAAGGGAATGGCGAACATGCGACAAATGCGCACGCTTTGCATTCACGACACTTGGGTGCTGCGCCCGACCGTTTGACTCCGAGCCGCAAGTGGGCGAAGTGGACCAAGCGAAGTGAGCAGCGATGCACATCCCGCGCGAATGCGCGGACGATTCCGGGACGTCCGCACTGCGGACCAGGGAGTGAGGTTCGCATCGTGCCGATTCGCTGTCATTGCCACGACTTCCGGCGATGCGGCATGACCTCGCAAGCGGGGTGCGGTTGGAGGTAGATTCCCAAAGGAGGGAGCGACTGGTGGATCGAGAAAGCAAACTCACCGCAGCGGATGTGCCAGCGGGCACAGTGATCCTGTGGGTTGGCCACGCCCCGTCCGGTTCGCTCGCGCGCCTGCGATTCGCGGAAGAGCAGCTGCGATGTGGTCGTTTTCGATCGCTGGACACTTGGCTCGCAAGAGTTCCCGAGCCGCGAGCAGCGGCCTTGCGACGATGGTTTCATCAGGTTCAGTGCGCATCCGCTGGCCGCGTCTCTGCCGGACGTTCGTGGGTCTGGAGCGAACGGGAACGGATCGGCGATGGATCGAGCCAGGATGCTGGCGGCGATTCGATGGAGAGGATCGCCGCATGGGGGCGTTGGCGGCTGGTGGAACTTCCCGACGCTCGCTGGCTGCTGGTCTGGGGCCGATCGTCGGACAGCTTCGAGCAGTTCGACGTTGGCTCCGTCGAGACCTTGGCGGCCGGGTTGGCTCACGACTGGAATAATCAGCTGTCGATCGTTGGCGGATTCTGCCATCTGTTGCTGATGCAGCTTCCGGAAGACGATCCTCGCCGTGAGATGGTGACCGCCATTCGCGACGCCGGCGCGCGGATGACCACGATGTCGCGGCAGCTGCTGTCGTTGAGTGGCCGCGGTCCGGAGGTTTGGGAAACAATTGTTTGGAGCCATTGGCTGGATGCCTTCGTTCGGGAATGGCGTGAACGCGACGGCGATCGGCTGGTCCTCAGTTTAGATCCGTCGCCGGGTGGTTCGGCGAACGAAACACGCGTCACGGTGGACGTGCGGAGCCAGGCCGACCTGCTGCGTTATCTGCTGGAGGAAGTGTTGCGAGCCAAGGCGGGCTCGCGGCCGCTTGTCCTTCGCGCGATCCGCGTGGAAGATTTCCCGGGACGTTGGCCGGAAGAGGCGTTGCTTCCCGAAGGCACGTTGCTGGGATGGGAGTTGACCGATCCCGAGCGAGTGGTGGGCGATGCGAAGCGGCGAACCATCTTCGAACCGTACGCTTCGTACCTCACGCACTCGGGACGCCGCGGTCGAGCGGGACTGGGGCTTGCGGCCGCCGCGCGCCAGGCGGCTCAACTGGGCGGCAGTCTTGCATGTCGCGGCGAGGCCGGTGGCGGTACCTGCTTTCGGTTTACGTTCCGCCCGCACGAAGAACCAGGCAGCAAGCATGGCGTCTGACGAGGGATGCGCGGATGGGTGAGGCGCGGTCGCGCAGCCAACTTGGTGTCGCCCCCGCGCGGAAGGACGCCCGTCGTGTGACACACGGTTGTCCCATGCGGCTTCACGTGTGTTCGCGGAGCCTCGCGGACCGAGATCGGTGCGACCACTAATGAGCGGCGCGTTCGTCCTGCGGCAGACACGCCACGAGCATGGCCAGTTCGGAGATGGAATCGACGCCCATCTTGGACATGACGGTCCTGCGACGGCGATCGACCGTCCGCATGCTGACATCGAGCCGCAAGGCGATCGCCTTGTTCGGCAGTCCAGTCAGCATCAGGTCCAGTGCCTGTCGTTCCTCGACGGTGAGTTGCTGGAACCGGGAGATGATGGAAAGCGTGTTTTGCTGCTCGGATCGCCTTTGCACTCCCCGAGTGACCGCACGCTGTACCACCTGCACAAACTCGACGGGGTCGTAGGGCTTCTCCAGCACGGAGATGGCCCCGTCCTCCATCATGCGAACGGCGGTTCGCACATCGGCATGTCCGCTCAGGACGACCAGCGGTACGACACTCGCCATCTCCCTCAAACGCTGCTGCAGTTCGAGGCCGCTGAGGACCGGCATCTTCAGGTCGGTGACGACGCAGAGCGTTCGGTCCTCCCGCCAATCCGCGAGAAAGGCCAATGCGTCGGAGTAGCAGCGAACCGCGTAACCCGCCTGACGCAGCAAAGCCGCGGCCGCGTTCGCGACGGTCGGATCGTCATCGATCAGGCAGATGTATCCATCCTCAGCCATGCGGTACCGCCTGGAAGTTGAAGGAGTGCCCAGCCTAGGGCGATCATACCCTGGGGGAGCCGTGGTCAGAATGTGGACAGTCAAATCCAGCTTCTGGTCATCTCCGCAGGTTAGGAAGTGTTATTTCAGCTTTTTTCACGCACGGCAACCCCGCCGTTTCCCGTTTTGGTCTTCGAGAGGCACTTTTCCTCTTTCAACTGCCTGGGGGACAAAGGCTGCGGTTGACCACCAAGGCAGGGGCTCGCAGCCTAGAACGCACGCTGCGGGGGGGGGGCTGCGAGGCTTGGGGGAGAGTTCGCGGACTTCGTCGCGGGGCCGCGAGCCGCTGGGCTGGAGGTCTCCCCGCGGAATTCCGAGAACTGGAGGTGCGAAACCGGAAATAAGTTGCACTTCGTGACACGGCTGCTACAGTGCCCAAGGCGTCCGGGGGCCTCGCGAAGGTAGTGGGTTTCGCGAAGTCGAGAGGTTAGGGGCCCCGGGAAAAACCGGGGACGCCAGGAAACGCAGACGACTTCTTGATCGGATAGCAGCAGTCCATGTTGCGTGACAAGAGAGGCTGCGTTATCCTGACAGTACCTAAATGGGCGTCTGGGCATCCTGTGGTGCCGCAGCCAAGTTGGGTTCGAAGGTCCTTTCTGTCGCGTCGCGACCGCTCAGGAGGCCCTGGAAGACCCGTCCGCAGCTTCGGTCGCTTGCCTTGCCCACTTGGTGGACCAACATTCTGGTCCCTCCGATTCGACCCGGAGATTGTGCATGAGGTCGAGAAGTTTTCTCTTTGTATGATGGAGTTCTATTGTGGGTAAGAAGCTATACGTCGGCAATCTCAATTACCGCTGCACGAGCGCCGATCTGGAAGACCTTTTCGCTCAGTACGGCCACGTTCAGAGCGCTCAGGTGATTCAAGACCGCGAGACGGGTCGCAGCAAGGGGTTCGGGTTCGTCGAGATGGCCGACGAAAGCTCCGCGCAGGCAGCTATCGACGGTTTGCATGATCGCGACCACGACGGCCGTAAGTTGACGGTGAACGAGGCCAAGCCTCGCGAAGACCGCAGCTTCGGTGGTGGTGGTGGTGGCGGTGGTGGCGGCCGCGGCCGTTACGGTCGCTAGAGCTTTCCGCCGCTGCTGACGCAGCGGATCGATGCGGTCTCCGCAGGTTCTTCACGAGCCAGTGGAAGCCAGGTTCGCAGTCCAACCTCCTTGTCCGGCGCGTCGCGTCACGCTTGACGAGGATCCTTTCCAGTACTTTCAGATACGACTACTGGCAGCGGTCCCCCGGTTCTCCGCGGGACCGCTTTTTTTTTGCCTGCTCTGTCTCCCCTGGCAAAACTAACGAGTCTCTGCGCTGATCGGCTCGTCGACTCCCTCGCGGCTGTGTAAATACACACCCCTACCAACCTACCGACCTCGGCTAGGCTGATTCTCACCACGGAGACCACAGAGGTCACGGAGGTCACGGGGAATCGCGGAGCCTGCTGCGGCGCGCCCTTCATTCCCAGGCAGTTCGTCCCGGTCCGAGTCCCCTTTAAGAGAACTGAA
>JBIIEC010000320.1:0-7329 GCA_044238045.1 Pirellulaceae bacterium
GGATTTCCAGCGCGAGATGGCGAAGCTCGCTCGCGACGACTCCTCGCAGTTGGTGCGACTCTACCTCTGCTCCGCGCTGCAGCGCATGCCGCTGGACGCGCGCTGGCCGATCGCGGAGGGCCTTGTGTCCCATGCCGAAGACGCCGAGGACCACAATCTGCCGTACCTGCTGTGGTATGGCATCGAGCCGCTGGTGCCTGCCGATCCGGGTCGCGCGCTGGAACTGGCCGACCGTTGCCAGATCGCGAAGGTGCGCGAGTTCCTCGTGCGTCGCGCCGCGGCCGACGGAACCTCCCGCGACGCCGTGGTCGCCCGACTGACCGCGGCCACCGACGACGCCAGCCGCTCGATGATACTCGGCCAGATGCTCCAGGCCTTCGCCGGCCAAGCGGGCCTGCGCGCAACTCCCTCCTGGCAGTCGGCTTACGAGCGTCTCCAGGCCAGTGGCGACGCCACGGTGCGCGAGCGGGCCGACGAGGTCGCGATCCTCTTCGGCGACCAGCGAGTCTATCCTCGCATGCGGGAACGGCTGCAGGATGCGGGCCTGTCGATCGACCAGCGCGTTGCGGCGCTGGAGATCCTCGTGCGCGGCCAGGATAAACAGGCCGCGTCCGCCTTCCAGTCCGTGCTCGGCGACGCCACCCTGCGCGGCCCCGCCGTCCGCGCGCTCGCCACGCTCGGCGATGCGTCCACGCCCGCCATCCTGCTGGCCGGCTACTCGAAGTGGTCGGACGAAGAGAAACGCGACGCCATCAGCACGCTGACGGCGCGGCCCGAGTACGCGCGCGAGCTGCTGGAGGCGATCGCGGCGAAGCAAGTTCCTTCGACCGATCTGCACGCGTTCAACGTGCGGCAGATCCTCAGCCTGGGCGACGAGTCGCTGGAGGAACGCGTCCGCCAGGTGTGGGGCGAAATCCGTGAAGCATCGGCCAGCAAGCAGGAACGCATCGCGCAGCTCAAGCAGTTGGCCTCGGCCGACACGCCGGAAGTCAACGCGGGCAACGGACGGCGACTGTTCACCGCCACCTGCGGCAACTGCCACAAGCTTTTCGGCGAAGGCGGCGACGTCGGCCCCGACATCACTGGCTCCAATCGCGCCAACCTCGACTACATCCTTGAAAACGTCGTCGATCCCAGCGCCGTCCTCGGCAACGACTACCGCATGACCGTCCTTGAACTCGCCGATGGCCGCGTCGTCTCGGGACTCGTCAAGCAGGAGACGGACTCGGCGGTCACCATCCGCACCTTGAACGATACGCTGTTGATCGCCAAGGCCGAGGTGGAACGTCGCGATCTGTCGCCGCTGTCGATGATGCCCGAGGGGCTGCTCGACAAGCTCAAGGACCAGGAGATCCGCGACCTGCTGGCGTACCTCGCCAGTCCGTCGCAAGTGGTCGCTCGCGGGGAGTCCGCGCCGATCGACGCGGCGACCGGCAAAGTCCCCGGCGCGCTGGAAGGAGAGTCGCTGAAGATCGTCGAGAAGACGGGCGGCTCCGTGGTCAGCCAGGGCATGGCAGCGTTCCGGGGCGATCGCTGGAGCGACCAGGGCCAGTTGTGGTGGACGGGAGCGAAGGTGGGCGACAAGCTGTCGCTGGCGATCCCCGTCGCCGAGGAGGAGGAGTACCAGCTGAAGGCCGTCCTCTCGATGGCACCCGACTACGGTATGGTGCAACTGCGGCTTGATGGCAAGCCGCTCGGCCCGCCCATCGACCTGTACGCGCCCGGCGTCGTGACCACCGGCGTGATGGACCTGGGCCGCCACCAGCTGACAGCGGGCGAACATCGGCTGACGCTGGAGATCGTGGGCGCGAACCCGCACGCGCATCCGGCCTTCCTGGTCGGGCTGGACTACGTGGAGCTGGGACCTTAGCGTAGCAAGCCGCGTGACGGCAGGAACTAGCCCGGCCCGTGGACCAAATTTCGCCGCAGTGGCCTTGCCGCGGCGGGCGATCGCTCCAAGGATGGGTCTTGTTGGTGGTTTCCTTTCCGGGCCTGTTCTCTTGCGAGGAGCGTTCGCGACGCGATGGCTCAAGACCCAATCTGCGGCATGCAGGTCGATGAACGAACGGCGATCTCGGCCCAGAAGGACGGGCAGGCGTACTACTTCTGTTGCGAGGGATGCCGGCGGAAGTTCCTGGATCCGACGGCGGCGGGTTCGGCGGGCGGCTGCTGCCACGGCCCGACGCTGGTGACGCTTGAGGGCGGCCTGCTCGCGGGTGGCCACCCACGAGCTGCGACGGACGACGGGCGTTCGTATCGCTACATCTGTCCCATGTGTCCGGGTGTCGGCAGCGACGAGCCGGCCGCGTGTCCCGTCTGTGGCATGGCGTTGGAACTGGCGGCGCCCGTCTTGATGCCGGGCGCGGTCAACTACACCTGCCCGATGCACCCTCAGGTGGAGCAGGACCATCCGGGCAGCTGCCCGCTGTGCGGCATGGCGCTGGAGGCATCCAGCGTGGCGACCGACGAGGACGACCCGGAGCTGCGCTTCATGCAGCGCCACCTGCGGTGGGCCACACTGTTCAACGTGCCGCTCCTGCTGATCGCCATGGGCCCGATGCTGGGTCTCCCCATCGACTCCTGGCTCGGCGGTCCCGCCGTGACCTTGCCGCTGCAAGCGCTGCTGTGCGCTGGAGTGGTCCTGGGGGCTGGCTGGCCGATCCTGCAGCGAGCGTGGCAGTCGGTGCGCAGCGGGCATGGGAACATGTTCACGCTGATCGGCCTGGGGACGTTGACGGCGTTCCTTTACAGCGGACTGGTGGTCCTCGCCCCCGACTGGGTGCCGGCTGCATTTCGCGAGCACGGCCATGTCGCCGTCTATTTTGAAGCGGCCGCTTCGATCATCACGCTGGTGCTGCTGGGGCAGGTGCTGGAGTTGCGGGCTCGCAAACGCACCGGCAACGCCCTGCGCGAACTCGTGTCGCTCGCCCCGCCCACGGCGCGACGCGTCGCGGACGGACAGTCCACGCAGGTGCCGCTAGGCGACGTGCGTGTTGGCGACCTGTTGGAGGTCGTGCCGGGCGATCGCGTTCCCGTGGATGGCGAAGTCATCGAAGGCGAGAGCCATGTCGATGAGTCGATGCTGACCGGCGAGTCGGAACCGGCGCACAAGCAGGCCGGGGACTCCGTGGTCGCCGGAACCGTCAACCAGACCGGTGCTTTCCGCATGCGCGCCCGGCACGTCGGGCAGGAGACGCTGCTCGCGCAGATCGTGCAACTGGTCGCGCAGGCGCAGCGTAGCCGGGCTCCGATCCAGCGTTTGGCCGACCGCGTGGCCGGCTGGTTTGTGCCAGTCGTCGTGGCCGCTGCCCTACTGACGTTTGTCTGCTGGGCCGTTTGGGGCCCAGCCGATTCGAAGTTCGCGCACGCGCTGGTGCACGCGGTGTCCGTGCTGATCATCGCCTGCCCGTGCGCCTTGGGCCTGGCCACGCCAATGTCGATCGTGGTCGGCCTGGGTCGCGGCGCGAAGGAGGGCATCCTGGTCCGCGATGCGGCCATCCTGGAAACCGTCGAACGCGTGAATACGCTGGTGGTCGACAAGACGGGAACGTTGACCGAAGGCCATCCGACGCTGGCGGCCACGCAGCTGCTGCGCCACGACATGACGGAAACCGAGGCGTTGCATTGGGCAGCCTCGCTGGAACAGTCGAGCGAGCATCCGCTGGGCCACGCGCTGCTGAAGGCGGCGCGCGAACGTGGCCTCAAGCTGTCCGCCGTGACGCAGTTCGTGGCAACGCCCGGAGCTGGTGTGCGCGGCACGGTGGCGGGCCGCGCGATCGCGGTTGGCAAGTGGACGTTCGTCGCCAGCGCCACCAAGGACACGACCTCGCCTCCGCCCGACCCCGCCGACTCGGCGACCGGCGCAGCCGCTCGATCGGTGATCTACCTGGCGATGGAGGGAGTACCTTCCGCAGCATTCTTCATTGAGGACCGGATTCGCCCATCCGCCACGTCTGCTCTCGCCTCGCTGCGCCGCCTGGGCGTCGATATCCAGATGATGACCGGCGACAACGCGCGCGTGGCCGGGCGGGTTGCGCACCAGCTGGGCATCGAACACTATCGCTCCGAAGTGTCGCCGCGCGACAAGCATGACCATGTCCAGAAGCTGAAAACTGCCGGACGCGTCGTGGCGATGGCCGGCGATGGCATCAACGATGCTCCCGCGCTGGCCGCCGCCGACGTGGGCATGGCCATGGGGACCGGCACCGACATCGCCATGCAGAGCGCGGGCGTCACGCTGCTGCGTGGCAACCTCGATGGCATCGCCAAGGCCATCCGCCTCAGCCACCTCACGATGCGCAACATCCGGCAGAACCTCTTCTTTGCCTTCGCCTACAACGCGTTGGGAATCCCCCTCGCCGCAGGCATCCTGGTGCCGCTTCTTGGTGACTCCTGGCGTCTGAACCCCATGCTCGCCGCGCTGGCCATGAGCCTCAGTTCCGTGTCGGTCATCGCCAACGCGCTGCGATTGCAACGCGCCAACCTCCGGTCCTGAACGGCTTCATGCGAAGTCGCCACCCGGCAACCAGGTGAGGACCTCGCGCACGGCGGGAATCGCCAGACTGTTCCCCGCCAGCGACCAAGCTTGTCGACACGACACATGCGACGGCCAGCGGAAGTCGGGCGAAAAGCCCATCAGGCCAAGCACCTCGGTCGGCGTCAGATGACGCAATCTGCCGTCCGTTTCACGTAGGTAGGAACCGCTGCGCAACGGCGACTTGCCGTAGGCCGACGTGAAGCAACGGGCGACCTCCCCCGGATCGTCCAGCTCCAGCACATGCAGATGGTCGCGGTGGCGTTCGAGCAGCTGATCTTCCGCGAACGGCGGCTGCCATGTCGCGCCAGCTCGCTGCAGTTCCATCTCGCCATCGCCCATTTCTTCCCGGCCCGCCGCGCGCGTCTGCTCCAGAAGCAAGCGTACCGTCGTCGGCGGCGCGGGGCGGCGTGAGCGTTCACGCAGCGGTCCGCCGCGCGACGCCACCAGATAGTATCGCCGACGACGCATGGGCCAGCCCAGTTCCGTGGGGCAGAGCAGGCACTCTCGGTAATCGTAGCCGGAACGCTCCAGGACTTCGCGCAGCGCGGCGTGCGACTGCGAATCAACGAAGCCCGGCACGTTCTCCAGCGCGAGATACGGCGGTCGCACGCGCGCCAACTGGCGCAAGACCGCAACGAAGGCCGCCGCGCGCGGATCACCCAGGTCGCGACGACGCCCCTGGTGCGTGTAGGGCTGGCACGGAGGCGACATCCACCACAGATCCGCCGCCGTCGCATCCCATGCCGAATCCGGCAGCGACTCCAGCGTACTCACCGTCGCGCGGTGCGCGAAGTTTTCTCGATAGACGTCCCGTGCGATCGTGCTGATGTCGAACGCCTGGCAGCGAACCGGCGGAACGCCCGGTTCGCGCGTGCGAAACGCCTCCGCGCAGCCTCCGATTCCCGCGAACAGTTCGAGCACGTTCAGCATGGGATGGTTCGTTGTCCCCTGGGGAACCTGGGCGCCGCACCGCTCCCCGATCGTCCTCGATCCTTACCGCAGACAGGACCGCGAGCCACCCGACGTCCCGCCGCCGGACGACCTCCCCATCGAAGAGCCAGAATCTGACCAGCCCCCCCGGCGTGGGCCCGCTTCGTGCGAGTTTCAGGAACTTATCCGCCACGCTGACTACCCGCCAGACGGTGCACCGAAAGGCTCGCACCCAGCCAGTGCGGTTTGCCGAAACGCACGATTTAAGGCGAGGAGCAGACTAGCGAATTGAGGAATTCCGCTTACAATGCCCTGCGGGAATCCGACAGCGGACCATGGGAAAAGGCGGCAGGTCGATCACAAGAACGACCTGCGTCCCGTTGCTGGTCTTCGATTTTTTGGTCACTCGAAGATGTTCGCTGGAGCCCCCGCACTGCCGCATTGCAGCTGAACTTCGTTGCTCTCATCTGTCCATCGTTCCTAGGCAGGGATCGCACCAGGCGGTCATCCGATTTCGAATCGGGTGATGTGCGAACTCTTGACCAAGGCGCGTCGCTCCTCGCGAGCACTGGACAGAGAATGGACACGGAGTCCCATTCCTTCCAGCAAACGGGGACCCGAACCGTCGGGGGTACCGCATGACCGCTTCAGAAAACCATGCTCCTGGATCGGCGACCTCGGCGCGTTCGCTGCCTGGCGATTCCTCATCTACGTCGAAGCCGTTCGCGACGCGACCCGTGACCTTCGGCGTCGGCCTGTCGCACGAAGGCGTGTGTCTGGTCGGAGTTCCGCAGGACGTACGGACGGCGCTGCACGAGCGTTGGACTGCGGAGGACCGTCGCGGACTCTTTGATTATCCGAACACCGGGGACTTCTGGAGCGACCTGCGGAGACTGGAGGGGGCCGAGCCGATTGCCTGCTGCGTGGTCGTGGCATGCGAGTCGGTCGAGGCGGCTTTGGCCGAGACGGTTGCGGGGTGCGAAGCATCGCCGCACGCCGTGTCGGTCGTGTTGCTGGTGCCGCGGGCGAGTGCGCGGGAGGTGGTGCTGGCGATGCGAGCCGGCATGACCGCCGTGGTAGACGACGCAGCCGATCTCCCCTTGCTCCTGGAATACATCGACCGTGGCCTCGCGACGGCTGCGACGGAACTGCTGCAGCGAGTGCGCTGCCTGCGCGTCGTCGCGGCGCTGCGTGAGCTGTCGGACGGAGAACGCGGCGTGATGCTGGGCATTCTTTCGGGCAAGCTCAACAAAGAGATCGCGCAGGAAATGTCGCTCAGCGTTCGTACGATCGAGCAGCGTCGGCGCGAGGTATTCCGCAAGGTGGGCGTCCATCACCCGGCTTCGCTGGGGAGCGAGGTGACGCGTGCCTTTCTGAATCCTCGACTTCGCCCCGCGGATCGCGAATACGTCGCGCGTCTCATGGACGCCATTCCCGGCTGGCATGGTTCCTCGGAGGCGACGCCGGCGCGAGCCATTCGCATCGACCAGGCCCACTCCGGTCCTTCGCGGGCAGGATCCTGAGCAACTCTGGTGTGCGATCGGGTGCGGGGATGCGGACAATCGCTGGCGACACTCCGCCAGCCGCCATGCGTTGTCCCCAGGAGGCGGCCGCCGTTGCGCGGCTGCGTGTTTCAGGTTTGTGACACAACCCGCGAACTAGCCGAACGCTCTTCTCCCGGCCGGCGGACCGTCTGGTGACGCACGCTTCGCCGATTAAACTGGGGAGGTTTGATTCATCCCCGTCTCGCCGGCGGCTACTGCCTCATGACGCGTTTCCAGATCCAACCGGGCCAGCCTCATCCCCTGGGAGCGACCTGGGATGGTCGCGGCGTGAACTTCTCCCTCAGCGCGGAGCACGCG
>JBIIEC010000020.1:0-25426 GCA_044238045.1 Pirellulaceae bacterium
CACGGTCAGGCAGCCAACGGCCATGCTGCCAGTGGCCCGGGCGCGGCCGCCGGATTGCCGGTAGAGGAACAGATCGAGCAGGCGCATCTGTTTCGGGGGCTTTTGGAGCGGATTGGTTCCAACGCGCCGCTGCAGGAGCTGTTGGAGTCGATGCGGCATGAGCTGCTGGTGACGACCAAGCTGCCGATGGCCATCGACTTCATGCTCGGGGAGCTGCGGCACTCGGGCGGATTCGCGGCGGCCATGCGTCGATTGCAGCACTACTTTACTTCGTTCCAGACGTTTCTTGTCCAGCAGGCCGAGGACGATCGGGGGCGGTTCGATCTGCGGACGGCGTTCGCAATCCTGGCCAAGGAGGCCGAATACCGGGCCGAGAAAGCGACGCCGCAGGGCGAGTTTCTCTTTCAGTTCGAAACGCTGTGCCGCAACCGTTTGAACTACGACCAGGGACTGACGGCGATGGCGGAGGATCCGATCTACGACGGGGCGTGGCGGGACTGGATCCTAGTGGTTCGTCGGCAGGTTGGACTGGTGGATCTGGCGGACCTGATCTATGTGCGAAGCGAGTATTACCGCCGGACAGGGGGGGCCCAGGCGGCTGCGGCTCTGGCCGATACGCGGCTGCTGTTCGGGGAGAAGGAGGGACGGATCGCCTGGGCCAATCGCCGCAAGGACCCGCTGTTCCTCTTCGCGGCCCTGCAGCGGCAGTTGGGCTATCCGACGGTTCCGCGCCCCCAGCCCGTGGCCGACACGATCGACCTGCTGCCGCAGATGGCCCGCCGCATGGAACGACTGGAGGCACGCATCAAGTTGTTGGAAGAGGAGCAGCGAGGCGGCATCGACCTGACGAAGTTCTACGGTGGCCGAGCGTCCGAGTGATCCTGCGAGGGAGAGCAGGCGTCTCGCAGACGCCGGTTCGGGCTCACCCGGCCCGAACCGCCCCGCCTCAGAGCAGCGGGTGGCTAAATGACGGAACTGCGTGTGGGTCCAACGCCCGCCGAGTCTGATCGGCCCCTCAGGCAACCGGTTTAAAATCACGGGAGGGGATGGGTGATTTGTCCTTCTAACGGTTTGGGCAACGTGGTAAATTGCGTTTCCCCAGCCGAAAAAACGGATTTTGACCGCTTACCGCCGGAGTCGGTCGCCGCTTCAGACGATCCTCCGGTTCCCGCCTCGCTTCGCTCACCAGCAACGGTCGGAAGCGGTTCGGAGCGGCCTCCTGGAAGGCCGCGGGTCCGCGTGTGGATCGAGCCTTGGTGGTTGTTTGGTGTGGTGGGGGTGTCTGGGGTGTTTTGTCGCCGAGAGGGAACCTTGTCGGAAGACGTTGGACAGCGCGGAGCTTGGATCCGGCAGGCGTGGCGAGAGCGACGTCGGCGGGTTTTGTTGCGCGGTAGTGACGACGATCCGATGGCCGCATCGGCCGTTTTGACGCCTGGTGCGGTGGGAAATTGCGGTTGCCTGTCGGACGCGAGGCGAGTACCGTCCCCCGGGGACGCGACCGCTGCGACAGGGTTTGCCGCGACTGGCTTTGCTGCCTTGCACGGCTCTCTTCAGGCATCCGCGTCCGGTTGCGTCGGACGTTTGTCGAGACCGATCCCCTGCCGGCCCGGAGCACGCTCCGAAATCCTCGAAGTAGTTGCGTTGGGCAGAGGCCATCAGTCCGGTTTGGACGGGCAGTGATAGAAGTTAGCGTTTTCGAATCAACTTTCGCTCCTTTTGCAGAGTTTTCAAGCGAGTAGCATGTCGACAACAACCACCCCTGACAATCTTGAGACCCGTAAGCAAGTCATTAAGATCGAGTCGGCGACCGTGCGGTTCGCGGGCGACTCGGGTGACGGAATGCAGTTGGCGGGCACGCAGATGACGAACACGTCGGCGCTGGCCGGCAACGACATCGCGACGTTCCCTGACTTCCCCGCCGAGATTCGCGCGCCCCGCGGGACGCTGGCGGGCGTCAGCGGTTTCCAGCTGCACTTCGCCTCGACGGAGATCTACACGCCGGGCGATCGCCTGAACGCCCTGGTCGTGATGAATCCCGCCGCGTTGAAGACCAATCTGGCCGACCTCGAACCGGGTGGACTGCTCGTGGCGAACGAGGACGCGTTCGACAAGAAGTCGCTGGAGATGGCGGGCTACAAGGAAGATCCGCTGACCGATGGCAGCCTGGACGGCTATCGGCTGATTAAGGTGCCGATGACGAAGCTGTCGCGGAACGCGGTGGAGGGCCTGGGTCTCAGCCAGAAGGAAGCCGACCGCTGCCGCAACTTCTTCGCCATGGGGCTTGTCTACTGGATGTACGGGCGCAGCCTGGATACGACGCGCCGCTTCATCGAGAGCAAGTTCGGCTCGAAGCCGGCGATCGCGGACGCGAACCTGCGTGCGCTGCGGGCCGGCCGGAACTACGGCGAGACGACCGACGCGTTTGTCAGCAGCTACCAGGTCGACAAGGCCAAGCTGGCTCCGGGCAAGTACCGCAATGTGATGGGCAACGAGGCGATGGCCTTGGGGTTGGTCGCGGCGGCTCGCTTGAGCGGCAAGGAGCTGTTCCTGGGGTCGTACCCGATTACGCCGGCGAGCGACATTCTGCACGAGCTGAGCAAGTTTAAGAACTTCGGCGTGCGAACCTTCCAGGCCGAGGACGAGATTGCGGCCATGACGGCCACGATCGGCGCGGCGTTCGGCGGCTCGATGGCGATCACGACCTCCAGCGGCCCGGGCATCGCGTTGAAGGGCGAGGCGATGGGTCTGGGCGTGATGCTGGAACTGCCGATGCTGGTGATCAACATCCAGCGCGGTGGACCGAGCACGGGGTTGCCGACGAAGACGGAGCAGTCCGACCTGTACCAGGCGGTGTTTGGGCGCAACGGCGAGTGCCCGATGCCTGTGATTGCCGCTCGCAGCCCGGCCGACTGTTTTGACGTGGCTCGCGAAGCGTGGCGGATAGCCGTCCGCTTCATGACGCCCGTCATGGTGCTGTCCGACGGCTACATCGCCAACGGCTCCGAGCCCTGGCGGCTGCCCCAAGTCAGCGACCTGCCCACGATGACGATCGAGCATCCGGGACCGCGGAACGAAGACGATCCGCCGTTCCTGCCCTACGAACGCAACGAGCGTTTGGCGCGTCCCTGGGCGTTGCCGGGTACGCCGGGCCTGATGCACCGCATCGGCGGCCTCGAGAAGCAGGATCGCACGGGCAACGTCAGCTACGATCCGATGAACCACCACCACATGGTGAACACGCGAGCCCAGAAGGTCGCGAATGTCGCCTTCGACGTTCCTCCGCAAGAAGTCTTCGGTAACCCGACTGGCGACCTGCTGGTGATCAGTTGGGGCGGTACCTACGGTGCGTGCCTCACGGCCGTGCAGCGCCTGCAGGCCCAGGGACACAGCGTCTCCCATGCCCACATCCGCTACATCAACCCGCTGCCGCGCAACCTCGGCGAGATCCTCAAGAACTTCAAGCGGGTGCTGGTGCCGGAGTTGAATCTGGGCCAGTTGCGGACCGTGCTGCGTTCCCAGTTCCTGGTGGACGCCGAAGGATTCAACAAGGTCCAGGGCAAGCCGTTTGCCGTGGGCGAGCTGATGGACCGCATGGAACAGATGCTCAAGTCGTAAAGCCGCGAACGCTCACGGCGTCCCTGGCGGAACGCAGCGGACAGATCGGGCACCGCCCGGCTCCGCTGCAGCCGACGAACGCCGGCGAGCCTGAGTTTTCCGCTACCCAGCTCCCCGATACCGCACTCCACACACAACCTCCATTCATCGTTTGAATTGAACCGAGACACGAACATGAGTACCGAACTTCCTGTTTTGACTCCTGCCGATTTCGCCAGCGACCAAGACGTCCGCTGGTGCCCGGGATGCGGTGACTACTCGATCCTGGCCCAGATGAAGAAGGTCCTGCCGGCGATGGGCATCCCGCGGGAGAAGATGGTGTTCGTCTCGGGCATCGGCTGCTCCAGCCGGTTCCCGTACTACGTCAACACCTACGGCATGCACTCGATCCACGGCCGCGCCCCGGCCGTCGCTACGGGCCTGAAGTCGGTTCGCCCCGACCTGACCGTGTGGGTCATCACGGGTGACGGCGACGGCCTCAGCATCGGTGGCAACCACCTGATGCACGCGATTCGCCGCAACCTCGACATCAACATCGTCCTCTTCAACAACCGCATCTACGGCCTGACCAAGGGCCAGTACTCGCCGACTTCACCGCTGGGTAAGGTGACGAAGAGCACGCCGATGGGCGTGATCGACAATCCGCTGCACCCCCTGTCGATCGCGATCGGCTGCGAAGCGACTTTCGTCGCCCGCTCCATCGACGTCAACATCAAGCACCTCGGCATGGTGCTGCAGCGGGCGGCCGAGCACAAGGGAACGTCGTTCGTCGAGGTGTACCAGAACTGCAATGTGTTCAACGACGGCGCCTGGGACTACGCGACCGATCGCGAACAAAAGGCGGAGACGACGCTGGAACTGGAGCATGGCAAGCCGCTGATCTTCGGCAAGAACCGTGACAAGGGCATCCGCCTGAACGGCATGGATCCGGAGATCGTCGAACTGGGCAAGGGAGTCTCGGAGGATGACCTGCTGTTCCACGACGAGAAGGCTCCCCAGCCGAGTCTGGCGTACCTGCTGAGCCGGATGAGCTATCCGGAGTTCCCCGAACCGATCGGCGTGTTCCGCGCGGTGGATCATCCGCGGTACGAGGAGGAGCTGAACAAGCAGGTCCAGACCGCTCGCGCCAAGTATGGCGAGGGCGACTTGGAGAAGCTGCTCAACGGTGGCGACACCTGGGTTGTCGGCGAATAGTTCACCGAAATCGCTTGTCGGCCTCGATTCCCGGCTCGGGGATCGGGCGACCTCGATGAAACGATCATGAAGAATGGCCGGGCGTCTCGCGGACGTCCGGCCTTTTTCGTTGGCTGCGGGAGCCTCCGCGACGCGGGTTTCAGGAGGGGCCGGTTTTCCCCCGAACCGACAGGCATTAGAATCGAGGCGGGCCACGCGTCCGTTGCGGCGATGGCCACGAGGCCAGGCGGCAGCTGCTCTGTCGAGTGGCCTGTCAGAGGAAGATCCCGCGAAGCGAGCGGATCGCGGGGAGGAGCGAGCTTCGGTTCTGGAGCGGACGGCGCGGGGAAGTCGTTCGCTTGGACTGCGCTGGAATACGGTCGGGCTTCGCCACCGAGAGGCGCCGCCGTCCGTCCGCGGTCGCAAGGAGCTTCCCCTGGGGAATCGCCATGCCTGTCTCCGAATGGTTGAACTCCCGAATGTTCAACCTCGTCCACCAGAACAATCTTGTCTACAACACCTGCTGGGAAGACCCCCGGCTCGACCAGGAAGCCCTGCGGCTGACGCCGCACGACAAGGTGCTGGTCATCACGTCCGCCGGGTGCAATGCGCTGGACTACGCGCTCTCGTCGCCCCACCATGTGTACGCGGTGGACATGAACCCGCGGCAGAACGCGTTGCTGGAACTCAAGCAGGCGGCCATTCGCGGGCTGGAGTACGAGGAGTTCTTCGCGATGTTCGGTCGGGGAAGGTTGCCCGACGCGGCCGACCTCTACCAGCAGCGCATGCGGCAGCACCTGGGAGCTTGGTCCCGCGCCTACTGGGATCGCTGGATCCCGTTTTTTGATAATCGCCGCCGCCCGTTCTACTTCCGCGGGACTTCGGGGGCCTTCGCGCGATTCGTCAACGTGTATGTCGACCGGGTCGCCCGGGTCCGCCGCTGGTTGAACCAGCTGCTGGAGGCCGATTCGGTCGAGGACCAGCGGAGGATCTACGAGGAGCACCTGCGCGACCGGTTCTGGACGCAGGCGATGAAGTTCATCGTGGGGCGTGACACGACGCTGTCACTCGTCGGCGTGCCCAAGGCGCAGCGGCAGCAGGTGGAGCGGCATTACGAGGGGGGGATCGCGAAGTTCGTCGAGGACTGCGTGGAGGCGGTGTTCGCGCGGCTGCCGATCCAGGATAACTACTTCTGGCGCGTCTATATGACGGGACAGTACACGCCGACCTGCTGCCCCGAAGACCTGCGTCCCGACAACTTCCGAAGACTCAAGGACGGCCTGGTCGATCGCGTTTCAACCCACACCATGACCGTCCAGGCTTTCCTCGAATCGCCCGCCGCGCCCGCAACGATCTCCCGCTTTGTCCTGCTCGACCACATGGATTGGCTTTCCGGCGAACGCTTGCCCCTGCTGCAGGCCGAATGGGCGGCCATCCTCCGCCGCGCCACGCCCGACGCCCGCTTCCTGTGGCGCAGCGGCGGCCTGCGCACCGATTTCGTGGATCAAGTCCGCGTGCCGTTCCAAGGCAACCTTCGTGAACTCGGCGAACTCTTCGAATACGATCGCGAACAGGCCGAAATGCTTCACGCCCGCGATCGAGTCCACACCTACGGCAGCTTCTACATCGCGAACCTCGCCGCCTGACACGCGAACGCCCGTCCGGCAAGGATGCACAGCATGAGTTTCTGGTCGGACCTGCGAGTGCTTTACCACCTGGCTCTGAAGCCGGTGCGCGGAGCCAGCCACCAGGAACGGCTGGAGAGTTTCTATGCGGGGCAGGCGGGGACCTACGACGACTTCCGCCGCCGACTGCTCCAGGGACGACAGGAACTGTACTCGGCCATCGACATCCCCGCCCAAGGCTCCTGGGTCGACATGGGGGGCGGCACCGGTGCGAACCTCGAATACCTGGCCGACCGCATCGGACAGCTGCGACAAGTCTACGTCGTCGACCTCTCACCGTCGCTGCTGGACGTCGCCAGGCAGCGGAGTAAGGAACGAGGTTGGACGAATGTCCAGGTGTGCTGCGCCGACGCCACGACCTGGCAGCCGCCCGAACGGGTCGATGTCGTGACGTTTTCCTATTCGCTGACGATGATCCCCGACTGGTTCGCCGCCATCGACAACGGGCTCGCCATGCTGCGGCCCGGCGGTACGCTGGCCGTCGTCGACTTCTATGTGTCCCGCAAATACCCGGCGCAGGGCCTGCGGAAGCACGGATGGTTCTCGCGGAACTTCTGGCCGGTCTGGTTCGGCAACGACAATGTCTTCCCGAACGCCGACCACCTGCCTTACCTGCAGAGCCGACTGGAGACGCTGGAACTGGATGAACGCCAGGCGCGGATTCCCTACCTGCCGCTGGTCCGCGCGCCCTACTACCGATTTCGCGGCCGCAAACCCATCGTCGAGCCACGGCCCTAGCCCAGCACACACGCAGTCGGCACACGGCGAGCGCCGAACGCATGGAATCGAGCCGCGTTCCGCCGGCAGTGCAGCATGCTGCCTCAGGCGTGGCTTGCGAAGAGCCCAGCACACGGTGCGTGCTGGCTACGAGGTGCGCTGGCTACAACCGTGTGTCGGCTACAACCGTGTGTCGGCTACAACCGTGTGTCGGTCTACGCGATCGACTCGTCGCCCGAAGCCTGGTCGTCGGCCCACAGGCTATCAACCGCGGCGCTCCATTGCTGGGCCGCGTCGCTGGCGGTCTGCCCCTGATGGCCCGCGATGGATACGGGTTGTTGTGCAATTGCGCTCACCCCGTAGGACGAATCACTTTCAGTCTCCAGCCCTTGGTTATGGATGCCGGATTCATCAGCCTCTGCGGACGACTCGCTCTTCTGCAGCACGACTTCGTCACCAGGGCGGCTCTCGTAAGTCCCCTGCTGCATGGCCAGCACGAGGTCGGAGTTGTCGAATTCGCCGTCGCCATTCCAGTCGCCTGTCTCCCAGTTCGCGTTGTCGGCGATATCGTCTTCATACTTTCCGGATTGGAACAGCAGCAGCAGGTCGGACGAGTCGAAGTGCAGGTCGCCGTTGACATCGCCCATCATGGACGAACCGGTGCCTGTCGTCTGGATCTCGTTATTGTTGTCCGTCTTTTGCGTCTCGGGGCCGCCGGGAGTCAGCACGGTGGTCACGACTTCGGACGTGTCCCCATCGCCCGTCTCCTGGCCTTCCACGGGCTGATAGACCTTCGTCTGGTCGCTGACCGTCGTCTGGTCGTAGACGCCGTCGCCGTTTTCGTCCGTGTGCGTCGTGAGCGTTAATGGCTGCCCGGCTTCGTTGTAAGCGTACTCCTCCAGCGTGGCGGAGTCCGTCGTGCCGTCGCCATCGTGGTCGAAGACGGCATGCGCCGACGCCATGTTGCCCAAGGCGGTGTAAGCGTAGTGATAGGCGAACGTCGACTTGGCTTGCCCGTCACCGCTCTTGTCGCTCGAACCTTCATGGGTGACGATCAGGCCCGTGTCATCGTAGGTGAAGGCTTCGCTGGAGCGGCCATCCACGGTGCCGTCGCCGTCCGAGTCGGACTCCACGAGAATCGACAGGGGCTGGCCGGCCGCGTTCACGGTGTAGTAGGTCGTGGTGACGTAGTTGAACGAGCCATCCGCGCCCTGGTCCTCGGAGTACCTCGTCGACGTCAGCGTGTCTCCGTCGTAGGTGTTCTCCACCAGCGTTCGCAGGTCCAAGACGCCGTCGCCATCGGTGTCGTAGTCCACCGACTCGCTCAAGATACGCCCCAGGTCGTCCTGGACCGTGGTCACGCGGGAGTCGTCAACCTTCACCGGCGGGTCCATGATGGCGATAGGATCGACCATCGGCATCGGATCCTCGATGGCGATGGGTTCTCGAATGACCCGGGGATCGACGCCGCCGGTCGTGGTCCAGATCTCCCCCGAACCATCCCCATCCTTGACGTCGTCAAAGGTGTAGACCATCGTCAGGCCGTTCACGAAGGTTTCGTCGATGGTGCCGTCGCCGTTGGAGTCGATCTCGGTGGTGAGCGACACCGCGTTGCCTTCGCTATCGTAGGCGTACGTATCCGTCGAACGGTAGTCGACGATGCCATCGCCCTCGTTGTCAACCGAGGCCACCGCAGACGCGATGCTGCCGTTGTCGTTGTACTTGGTGGCGGAGGTGCGGATCAGGTTGGGGACGCCGTCGCCGTCGGTATCCTCCGTGGAGACACTGGTCAGGAAGTTGCCCTGGGCGTCGTACGTGATGTCCTCTCCGTACGATTTGTCGGTGACACCGTCCGCGTTGGAGTCGATCGTGGTCGTCGAGGCCGTCAGCAGGCCCGCGTCGCTGTAGGTATAGCTGGTGGTCGTCCGGGAATCGACCACGCCATCGTTGCCGTGATCCTCGGCGACTCGCACTACGCCGATCTGCGAACCCGCATACTCGTATTCCGTGACCTGGGTGAGGTCGTACTGTTCGTCGCCATCGGAGTCCCAGGACAGCGTCTCGGAGACCGGGCGGCCCTGGTCGTCCTGCACCACGGCGTACAAAGGCTCCAAGCCCGGCTTGTAGTACAGCGTCGGCTCCTCACCCCCGATCTCGCGCGTCGTGATGAACTCCTGCGTCGCGACAAATGCCTGGGGCACCTCGTCCGCCGCCGGCACTTCGGCCACCACGGCCACCTCCGGCAAGCCCTCCGCCGTCAACGCATGCCGCGCCTCCAGTGCCTCCAGATAACGCGAACCACGGCGGCAGCGGGCACGGAAAACGGACTGCGACTGGAAGAAGCGGCGCATGACAAAACCTCGTCAAAAAATCGCTCGATGATATCGGAACTCGGCGACACGAACCCCAGAGACCTGAACGTCCCGGGTCGCCGGCAAAGGATCTACTTAACGGCGTGTATCGGAAACGGATCCTGATGAATAGACCGATCCTTCCGTGCCAGCACCCATTATTGCCGTGTTCAAACGTCTGTCAACGTTTCGCCCCCGATACGCCGGTCCCGGGAGGCCCCGGCTACCGCCAAGACGGCATTGCATTCATGGCATCGGCGGCGTCGAACGAGCGACGGGAGATTCGCGGGCTAGGCTGCGATCCCTGAGCCTGTTTCCAGGGTGCTGGTCGGTCTTAACGGCCCAGTTCTTGGTCGGGACGGCGATCCGAGCCGGCTGGAAAAGACGCGAGAATGCCCGAAGCGAACCTCCAAGAAACAGGCGGCTGCGGGTTGCCGATGCGGGGACTTTTTTTCCGCTCAAGAATTTTCGCTGGCAGTGCTCGCCGCAACGCGTCAGCGGGGCAGGATCGTACCGAGGCGACAGCTGCCAGCTGACGCGAGGGGCGATTGATAGAAGCGCCGATCTACCAAGCCAAGCGGCGTGAAGCCGATCGCTCTGGAAGTTGAGCCGAATGCAGGGCAGGGCAGCCGCACCTTGTCCCTCGGGGCGTTGCCTCCAGAGATCGTCGCTGGCGGTGTCGCGGTCGACGCGCCGCGATGAGAGCAACAGGGTGCCAAGGCCGGCGACGCGAACATCGTTCCAGAGACTCTGCCATCGGAGCCGCAGCGATCTAAACACTCCGGCTCAGCCGCATGGGGCCTTTCGTGCCCGGGCGGGATCAGGCCTGCGGATCTCCGTCTTCGCTGGCTTCGTTTACGGCCCAATAACCGTCGACCGCCGTGCTCCAGTCGATCAAGGAACCGTCGCCCGCAAAGCCGCTCGGATCATCAACGGCCTGGGATTCGCTCTCCCGGGTCAGAAGCCCATCACGCGGGTCGCTTCGGTAGTGTCCATGCTGCATTGCCAGCACGAGGTCGGCACTGTCGAAATCCCGATCGCCGTTCCAATCGCCGGAATTCCAGTCGGC
The DNA here is from genome assembly GCA_044238045.1 of Pirellulaceae bacterium. GTDB lineage: Bacteria > Planctomycetota > Planctomycetia > Pirellulales > Pirellulaceae > CAZUJM01. The sequence continues at coordinate 10,611 of JBIIEC010000020.1, forward strand.
GTTATCGGCGACATCATCACCATACTTGCCATCTTGGAACAGCAGCACCACGTCGGAAGAATCGAAGGCCTGATCGCCGTTCACATCGCCCATCACGGAAGTTTCCGAGTCGGTCGACGGAGGATCGCTCTCCGAGGCAGTCTCCCGAGTGGCAAGGTCCCCCGAAGCATCGGAGGCCAGGGAGTTGTCCGAGTAGCCATAGAAGGCCGTCAGGTCGGTCACATAGGATTCGTCAACGGTGCCGTCACCATTCGAATCGATCTCAGAGGTGAAAGACAACGCATTTCCCTCGCTGTCGTAGGCGTACGTGTCGGTCGAACGGTAGTCCACGATGCCATCGCCGTCGTTGTCGACCGTGGCCACCGCAGACGCGATGCTGCCGTTGTCGTTGTACTTGATGGCGGAGGTGCGGATCAGATTGGGGACGCCGTCGCCGTCGGTGTCTTCCGAGGAGACGCTGCCGAGGAACAGTCCTTGCTCGGAGTAGTCCAGCGTCTCGCCATAAGACTGGTCGATGGCGCCGTCGGCGTTGGAATCGATGGCGAGGTTGTAGGCGACCAACAGCCCCAGGTCGTCGAATGTAAAGGTGGTGGTCGACCTCGAATCGACGATGCCGTCGAGGCCCCGGTCCTCGCTCGTGCGAACGACCCGCATCTGCGCATCGTCGTACTCATACTCGTTAAGGTAAGACACGTCGTAGGCCAGATCGCCGTTCGTGTCCACGGAGTATGTTTCGGAAACCAGGCGATTCAAGTCGTCCAGCGTTGACGCGTAAAGAGTTTCCCGGCTGGGCACGGCGACCGGCGGCGTCGAGTCACTTGTTCCCTCCTCACTCGTTGCCGGGGTTCCTGGGGGAACAGGATTGAGATCGTACGCGATCTCCTCGACCACTCCTTCTCCTGGGCCCGCTTCGGTTCGGATATCCGCTGAGGAGATGTCGGATTCCCCGGATTCGGCGTCTGTGGCGGGGCCGATGGAGGAGTCTGTCGTCGAACCGTTCAGGTCGGTCACGTAGGTCTCGTCCGGAATCCCGTCTCCGTTCGAGTCGACCTCGGTGGTTAGCGAAACCGCGTTGCCCGCTTCGTCGTAGGCATAGGTCTGGGAGGATCTCAAGTCCGCGAGACCGTCGCCGTTGTTGTCCGTCGCGAAGAGGATTGAGCGGACCTGTCCGTTGTCGTTGTATTCCTGCGTGGTGGAGGAGATGAGGTCGACGACCCCGTCCGTGTCGGTATCTTGCGTGTAGACACTGGATAGGTAGTTTCCCCGCTCGTCGTAGCGGTCCGTCGAACGGACTTCCGGAATGCCATCCGCGTTGCGGTCCGAAGTGAACTCCGTCGAGGCGATGTTGCCGTTGCCGTGATACTGGTTCACGACGAGACCCGTGGCGTCCACCACTCCATCCCCGTCCGTGTCTTCCTTGGACGTGCTCCTGAGCAGGTTGCCGCGGTCGTCATACGTGATCTCGAGGTCATAACGCTGATCGATGCTGCCATCAGCACTCGCGTCGAGAGTGAACGCGTAGGAGGTCATCGCACCAAGGGCATTGTAGACGTATCGGGTCGTGGACCGCGAATCGACCACGCCATCAAGGCCCCGATCCTCGGTTACGACCGAACTCGAAATCAGCCCTTCGGCATACTCGTACTCAACCGACTGCCTGAGGTCATAGTCAGCGTCGCCGTCCGAGTCGGTCAGATACGTCTCGTAAACCGTACGCCCCTGGTCGTCCGTCTCGGTGCTGATCTGGGGCTCCAAAGCGGTTGCAAAGACGGGACTCGACGCTTCGGCTGGCGTCAAATCGACTTCCGGCAATCCGTCCGAAGCCAACGCATGTCGGGCCTCCAGGACTTCGCAAAGTCGGCCCGACCGACGCTTTTCCGATCGAACCACGCGGCAGAATCGATCCGAGGAAGTCTGCATATACGAACTCCATGTGACTGAAGCCAAGAAGACGGCGTCCGAGACCACCTCACTGTTCGGCGTAAGGTTCCTCGCCGCTGAAACCTTTTCGCCCGTCTGGGATGGACGAGGCCTCTCCACCACCTGACCACTCTAGACCGCAGGAGGTCTGTCGCATTAACCGCTTGAGCAATGAGTTCCTGCCCCACTCCCCGGTGAGCCTGAAGTCCGTGAAATATCGCGGCTTTGACCGAGGAGAAGGCTGGCGCAGAGCCAAGGGCCACCGTGTTTTGGTGAAGATGCGAGGAATCATCGAGGAAGGAGGCGGACGTTTCTCCCGACACTCTGCAAACGCTCAGGCCCAGTCACGATGGCTTGCCACGGCTGTCCGAATTGGCTTACCGCTCGGTGACCGATCGGGAGTAGCTGGTCGAGCGTCGCGGAGGCAATCGCGGCGAAACCCGTCTGCGGGTTACCGACGCTGGAAGATTTTTTTTGCGTCGACCAGGGCTGCGGCCATCGTGTCGACCTCTTCCAACGTGTTGTAAAGATAGAAGCTGGCCCGGCTGCTGGAGGTGACGCGGAGCCGTTTGTGCAGCGGCATGGTGCAGTGGTGGCCGGCGCGGACGGCCACTCCCTGGCGGTCCAGCAGCTGGGCAACGTCGTGGGCGTGGACGCCTTCGATCGTGAAGCTCACGATGCCCGCCTTCAATTCGGGCGCCGGTCCCAGGAACCGCACGCCGCCGATCGCCTCCAGTCGCTCGTGGGCCGCCTGGGCCAGCAGTCGTTCGTGCTGGTGGATGCGTTCGAATCCGATGCCGCGAAGGTAGTCGATGGCGGCACCGAGTCCGATGGCGGGCACGATCGGCGGCGTGCCGGCCTCGAACTTCGCCGGCAGGTCGGCCGGCTCGAAGCGATCCGGCATCACGCGTCGAATCATGCTGCCGCCCCCGAGGAACGGCGGCATCCGCTCCAGCAACGCCTCGCGTCCATACAGCACGCCAACGCCGGACGGACCCAGCATCTTGTGTCCGCTGAACACCAAGAAGTCGACATCCAACTGCTGCACGTCGGTGGCCATGTGCGGAACACTCTGCGCCGCGTCCAGCAGCACCAGCGCACCCGCCTCGTGCGCCATCCGCGTCAACTCCGCAACCGGGTTGATCGTTCCCAGGACGTTCGAGGTGGCGGTGAAGGCCAGCATTCGCGTGCGCGACGTCAGCAGCTCCGGCACCAGCTCCATCCGCAGCAGCCCCTCGTCGGTGACAGGAATATGTCGCAGCACGCAACCCGTTCGCTCGGCCAACTGCTGCCAGGGCACCAGGTTCGCATGGTGCTCCATCTCCGTCAGCAGGATCTCGTCGCCCGCGCGGACCGACGCATCGCCCCAACTGCGGGCCACGAGGTTGATCGACATGGTCGCGCCGGAGGTGAAAATGACCTCGCTGGCGCTGCGCGCATTGAGCAGTTCACGGACCTTCTCCCGCGCCATCTCGAACAGATCGGTGCTCCGCTCACTCAACCAGTGGATGCCGCGGTGCACGTTCGCGTAGTGCTTTTCGTAGGCGTCCGTGATGGCCTGGATGACCTGCCGAGGATGCTGGGTCGAAGCCGCGTTGTCGAGGTACACGAGTCGTTTGTCGCCGTGCAGCACGGTGGACAGGATCGGAAAGTCCTGCCGCACGCGTTCCACGTCAAGCGGAAGTTCGCCGGGGGCCTGGGTCATGGAGGTGGTGTCCGCGAGAGGAAAGGAAAAGCGAAACCAGGGCGGACGCGAGGCATATCTCAGAGCGAGTTGCGCAGCGATCTTGTCGGAGCGATCTGTTCCGAGACGGGGTCCGACCAACGGCACCGGCCCGCTTCGTCAGCGTTCGTCGCCCAGGTCGGGGCCACCGAACGACGGACGACCCGTTTCGCCTTCCGTTTCGCCCAAGGGCGAGTAGATGGTCGACTGCAGCACGCGCCAGGGCAACAGGCAGCACTTCTGACGATTCGGTGTCAGTGCCGCCTGGAACAGCTCCAGCATCTGCTCGGCCGTGAACGCCTTCACCTCGTCCACTGTCTTGCCCTGCATCTGCTCCACCAGCATCGACGCGCTGGCTTGGCTAATGCAGCAGCCATCGCCGTCGAACCAGAGCTCCTTCAGCTGGCCATCCGGACCGATCTGGGCCTCCATCCGCACCACATCGCCGCACAGCGGATTGTCGTCCTCATGGGCATGCGTCGCGTGGGGACACGAACCGCGATGGAACGGGTCCTCGTAATGATCCAGCACATGTTCCTGGTAGAGTTCTTCCTCGTTGGGGGCCATGGCCGTTTCTCTGACTCGGATGAAGGGATCGGACCTGGAATCGCCTGTCTTAGCCGCACCACGAGCTTGGGGGGGGGAGCGGCCGCAGGCGGCGCGGGTCGCGGGCTCGCGCAGGCAACCCGGCCGGGCACCGTTTCCACGCCCGGACCTTCCAGTGCCCAGGCTCTTCAGTGTAGGAAGCCACCTCCAAACGGTCCAGCCGCCTCGTTTTCCGGGCGTTGGGTCGAGTTTCCGGGCGAAAGCTCGGCTGGCCGGATCATCTGTCTGGCCCCCGGCCAGTCACAGCCCTCTACAGCGGCCTCGTCAGCGGCTTCGCCAAAGCAGATCGTCCGCGATGCCCAGTTCACGCTGGCGGGCCGCGATCGCTGCGTGGAAACGGCGCGCATCGACGGGATAGCCGGCCGTGGGAAGCAGACCGGGCACCTGAGCACACCACCAGGAATTGAACGCCCGCATCGCCTCTTCGCGCAGATACTTCGCCAGCATCGACGACAGCGCCGACGGCAGGAACGATTCGCCCCCCGCGCGAAAGGTGAATTCCAGCGGGCAATCGGGCGTGCCCGCGTCGTAGGTGCTCACCGCGCGACTCTCCACGCGGACCCGCAGCAGCCGATCCGGAAACCGGGGCTGCAGCAGGGCGGCATACTGGTTGCGTCCTCCGTGCTTGTCGCAGACCACGCGCGTCGGCGCCGCTGGCAGCCCGTCCAGGCAGCTGGCCACCAGGTCCAGGGTCGTGGCCGACAGCACCGCACCCTTCGATCCACTGGCTCGCACGCCCTGGTTCAACTCGTGCGCGAAGACGGCCACCGCGCGCGCCTGCAGAAGCTCAATCCCCGCCTCGCCCGCCGTCGCCCGCCAGCGATCGCGCCAGGGCTCCACTCGCGCCGGTGTCCACGGCTCCAGCGGCCCGCCCGCGTAGCTCGCATACCAGGGGATGAATTGCAGCGCAGCGACCGCCGCCGGACAGGCCCGTGACCAGAGATCATGCCAGGTCACTGGAGACGCATCGAGTGCCGCCAGCGCCGTATGAACGCCCTGCTGCAGCGGATGGCCAACCGGATCCGAATCGGCTTGCCGCGCCGCGCGCGTACGACTCGACGATGGCCGATGGAGTTGCTTGGAGTCGGCCAGTGTGAGACGCCGCTTGTCGCGCAGGTCGCGCGCCACGAACTCGCCCCAACGCTCGTACAGGCAAGCGTCCCAATGCGCGTCGGGAACGCGCCACACACTGGCGGCGATCACCAGCGGTCCCAGGTTCGGGCCGTAGCCCGCTTCGTCCGTTCCGATCAGGTATGCCATGCGAGCAGCGTGGCGCAAACCAAGACGCTCGTCAATGGGCGACGGACGCGCGCCGTCCGCGCGAAGTGAGCCGATTGCAGGCGACGGTCATGCGGAATCGTGCCAGCGACCACGGCGCGGCCAGGCTCTCCCGTGCTTCGTCATTCGAAGCGCAGCAGGCCGAACTCGCGAGTCCGTGGCTCGAGGGGAGCTGCCAGCGACCACGTCTGCAGTTCCGCGCCAGGGATCACGCGCTGCATGCCCAGGCACCATGCCGAGCCGGACGTCACGCGATCCTTCGTCAACTCACGCAAGGGGATCGCCACCTCGACCGTCCAAGCCTCCGGGGACTCCTGCCGGGCGATATGCCACACGGGATTCCAGCGCAGGTCGTCTTGCAGGCTCTCACGCCCCCATCCTCGATGGTCGACCGTAAACTTCCAATGCGTCAGGCCATCGCGGTCGACATCCAGGAACCACTCCAGCCGATCGTCCGTCAGGTCCTGGTCGCGTTCGCGCGGCGCGTCAGGCGAAGCACTCGCGGCGGTCGTCTCCGAAGGCCTTGGGCAGCTCGCTGCCAGGTAGAGGAATTCGTCGTCGTGCGCCAGCCAGACCTGGGTCACCAGGGGAGAGGTGACCTTCGGCTGGCGCTGGAGCTGCTCGGGCTTCACCGTGGCCCAGGCCGGATCATCGTCGAGGATGCCGTCCAGGCGCGGCCGCACGGTGATGGCCGGACAGATCCAGGAGGCCGCCGTCGCGGGCGAATCGGCCCCTGCTGCCGACTGGGCCAGCGCCAGTTCACGACTGGCCCAGGACCCGTAGCTCGATTCCGTTCGCGCTGAAAGCTGGTTCTTCCAGAATCGCAGGGCCAGCGGCTCCTGGTCGCTGCGCCGCTGCCATGCGGCCAGCGGGTAGCCCAGCTCCGGTTCGAAGTACAGATCGGTCTGGTTCGACTGGATGAAGGCCACCAGCTGTTCGAGCCGTTTGCGTCGCGTGGACTCCTCCGGATCGCGATCCGACTCGTTCAGCACGGCCCGCTGTGCCGGCGTGGCTTCCCTCGACGCCGTTCGTTCGCTGGCCGCGCCGTTGTCGAACAGGTCGTCGTCTGCGACCGTCGCGCCGGCGTTGGACTGTTCCTGTACCTGCAGCGCCGCCTGCGCGACGCGCGACTCCTCGCCTGACGCCGCGCGTGGCCCGGTGAGGCGCCATCGCATCGACGCCTCCTCGCTGGCCAGGTACCAGAACATCCTCAGCCGGGCGATCTCCGCCAGTCGATGGTTGCGCAGCGACTCCTGGAACGGCTCCCAGCAGGTAAACGCCTGGTCGCTCTGGCCCCGGCGAAAGAACTGGCTGCCCATCTGGAATAGCAGTTCGCCCCGCGGCCCGTCTTCCAGTTCCGACGCCAGGTGCAGGAGTTGCGCGGCCATCGCGGCATCGATCGTGTCGCGGCCGCGCGCGAGCGACTCGATCAGTTTCCGTTGCTGCACCTGCTGGTTCTGCTGACGCAGCGACTCCCGCGTGGATTCGACGGCGCGGCGGGTTGCCGCCTGCACCGATTCGACGGGTGACGCCAAGCCCGGTTCGCGCGCACCGCTGTCGGCTGCCGTTCGTTCACCCTGCCGTGGCAGGCCGCGAACCGTCCAACGCGGCTCGCCCGCGCGATAGTCCTGCTCCAGATGCGACCGAGCGCGGTCGGCAAGTGAACCAACACTCTGGCCGCGTCCCAGCACGCTGCGCTGCGCCGTCACTGGGTAGCCACCACGGCGCGTCTCCTGGAGCGACGGATCACGGAGCAGGTTGCGCCGCGGCTCGGTCGTGCCCGCCGCCGTGCCGCGACCGTTCGGGTCGCGTGCCGATCGTTCGCGGGCCGCGGTCGTGATGCGGGGAACCCGCCAGGCGGTCAGTCCCACGGCATCCAGGTGTTGGAAACGGGCGTCGCTGCCCGAGGCCGCTTCGGCGGCCCGCAGTGCCAAGCCGCGCACCAGCAGCTCCCAGCCTTCCGCCGCGATTGCCTCGTCGGTGCGGGCCTCGCGCGGCGCCCCGTTTTCGACGGGGGATCCCGCGTCGCTCGCCTTCAGGGACCACTGCGCCTCCGGTTCCCGCGACACCAGCATCTCCGGCTGCCACATGCGGATCTGTCGCACGAGGTATTCCGCCAGTTGCTCTTCGAGGTCCGCCGCGCCCGCGTCCTGCCAGCGTTCGCGGAGTTGCGATTCGGTATAGCCGAGCCGCGCATCGGGCAGCGGCAGGCCCTCCAGCAGGTTCGCGCCCACGCCGCCCGCGGCCACGGCCGCTTCATGAAGTCGCGTGGCCGTCGAGACGCGTCCGATCAGCGCTTCGTGCCCATGCCAGGGCGCGAACACTTCCAGCCCGATGCGATAGCCGTCCGCCGCTCCCAGCTGCGCCACCACTTCCCAGGGCACCGAGTCGCTGCGCGCGAAGACTCCGAGGGCCGCCAGGCGACGATCGTTGCCATGCTGGGGCTGCCAGGTCTGTCCCCCGTCGTCCGTGTGCAGGATGGTGCCCAGCGCGCCCACCGCCCAGCCATGCTGCTCGTCGGCGAAGTCCAACGCATAGATCGGCAGTCGCTGGCCGGTGTCGTGCGCGCGAAACGACTGGCCGCCATCGGCCGAATGCAGGACGCGCGTACCAGGCACGCCCGCGACCCAGACCTGCGAGCCTTGTCGTGCGATGGCCTGCCAATCGAATTCCCGCAGCCATCCGGCCGCAGCTCCTGACGCCGCAGGTCCATCCGCGGCCGTTGCCGGTTCCGACGTCGGCTCCCGCCACGTCTGGCCGCGATCGGCGCTGCGTACCAGCAGCCCCTGGTTGCCGCAGGCGAGCCAGTCGCCCGCTTCGCCCGGCAGGGCACTCACCGGCCATCGCATCTCCGCGCCCAGGCCGCCCAGCGGGCGGAGCGCGCCGCCCAGCCATTGCGTGAGCTTGCCGCTGCGGTCGATCAGCAGCCCGTTGCCGCGTCGATCAAACTCACCGCGCACCCAGCCGGGAGTGGAACCGCTGACGGGCGTCCAGTGAAAACCGCCGTCGTTCGTCTGGAACAGCCCGCTGGGGAACATGGTCGACGGCCATCCGTAGGCACAGCCGTTCGCGCGATTGCGGAAGTGGATGCCCTTCAGCCAGGGCAGCAGTGCGTCCGACTGCCGCTTCCAGTGCGCACCCCCATCCTCGGTGCGCACGACCACGCCCACCGCGCGATGCGAGTACGCGACCGTGTGGCCTCCCACCGCCCAGCCCCGCTCCGCGTCCAGGAAGAAGATGGATTCCAAGCGGCAGTCGACCGTCGAGTCCTGACGCAGCCACGTCTGGCCGCCATCCGTCGTCGCCCAGATCACGCCGCGATCCCCCACGGCCCAGCCGTGTCGCGAATCCACGAAGGAGACATCGTACAGGTGCGCGTCGTCCAGAAACGCCTCGGGCCATGTCTCCGCCGGATCGCCCGACGGAGCCCCCTGCACGGGCGACTGCGGCGCGACTGCGTTCGGGGCCGATGGAGATGCAGCGGTCGTCTGCGCGGGCGCATCCGCCGCGCCGAACAGCAGACGCAACAGGGCCAGGAGCAGCAGAAGGCCTGGCGAAGAAGTCCGCGATCTCATCCGAGACGCGCGGCTGGACAGAGGCTGCGGACACGAACGTGCCTGGAACCTTGGTGCCGGACACGATCTTTCTCGACGCGAAGACATCGCTCCGCGTCGCGTTGCTCCTTGCGCGACCATTCCACCGCCCCTCCGTGCTGGTATCAGGCACGAGAGTTGCCGTGAAAGGAAGCCGAGGTTCTCGATCGGGAACCAGAAAACCAGTTCCACGAATCGGACCGTACCGTTCATTCCGCCACTCGACAGTATCCTCCATGCCGACCTGCATTCTAGTCGAACGCCAGCCCCTGCTGAACCACCAAAACCGGCGGGCTTCGCAAATCCGCAGTGACGCACCGTTGGCAGTATCGCGAAGACGGTTTGAAGATCCGATCGTGGCTGCGCAGCGAAACGCGGCGCAATCAGGTGGCGATAGGCGGCGCGGGAGCACATCCACGAAGCCATGCACGACTCGCACCGCGAAGCGGGAGGTGCTGGAATCTAATTGACTTTCACCGAGCCATCGGCCACCGTTACCCCTGTTTGGTGATATGAATTGGGGGGATGGGCGAACTGCAGGGGAGACGGTGATGTCGCATGGAATGACGGAGGAGAGACAGCGAGGACCGCATGCGGGCAGGAGGCGGGCGATGACGACGCGATGGCGCGTGCCGCTCGCCGTCTGGACGCTGCTGGCCTTATTGTTGGGGGGGGACCGATTGGTTGCCGAGCAACCTGCGGGACTGCAGGCGGGCGCGGCGGCGGTCGACGTCACACCGCGGCAGTGGCCTGTCCGCGTGAATGGTGGATTCCTGGAAGCGTCCGCCGACCGCGCCGCGGATCCGCTCCATGCCCGCTGCCTGGTGCTCGCCCAAGGCGACCTGCGTGTCGCCCTGCTGGTCGTGGACAGCTGCATGATTCCTCGCGATGTCTGCGACGACGCGAAGTCGCGGATTGCGCGTGCCACGGGCATCCCGCGTGATCGCATCCTCGTGGCGGCCACCCACACGCATTCGGCTCCCAGCGTGATGGACTACTGTCTCGGCTCGCGGGACGATCCCCAGTACACGCCGTACCTGGTCGCGCGGATGGTCGAGTCGGTGGAGCAGGCCCTGGGGCGGCTCGAACCGGCCGAAGCGGCCTGGGGCGCGGTCGACGCGGGCGAACTGACCAACTGTCGTCGCTGGCTGACGCGCACCGATCAACGCCTCACCGATCCGTTCGGCCGTGATTCGGTCCGCGCCAACATGCATCCGGGCCATGAGCATCCGCACTTCGCCGGTCCCTCCGGACCGACCGATCCGGCGCTGTCTTTTTTGAGCGTCCGGACGCGTGCGGGCAAGCCGCTGGCGCTGCTCGGCAACTTCTCGATGCACTACTTCGGCGGCCATGACGGGCTCTCGGCCGACTACTGCGGCGCGTTCGCCCGGCAGGTGCAGCAGCGACTGGCGGGTGACGACCAGCACTTCGTCGGCATGCTCTCCCAAGGCACCAGCGGCGACCTGTGGTGGGGCGACTACAGCCGCCCGAAGCAGGATCGGCAGATGGAAGAGTACACGGCCGAACTGGTCGCGAAACTCGCAGCGGCCTGGCCTCGCTTGCAGTATCGCGCCGATGTGCCGCTGGCGATGGCCGAACGGCGCATGGCGTTGGGACGGCGGACGCCGGATGCGCAGCGGCTGGCGTGGGCACGCGGCGTGCTCGCCGCCATGGGCGATCGCCTGCCGGCGAACCTGCCCGAGGTCTACGCGCGGCAGGCGGTGTTCCTGCACGAGTATCCGACGACCGAGGTCGTGCTGCAGGCGCTGCGCATCGGCGAACTGGGCATCACGGCGATGCCCAATGAAGTGTATGCGCTCACGGGCTTGAAGCTGAAACTGCAGAGCCCGCTGGCCGTCACCATGAACGTGGAACTGGCGAACGGCGCGGCCGGTTACATACCGCCGCCGGAGCAGCATCGGCTGGGTGGTTACACGACCTGGCCCGCCACGACGGCCGGACTGGAGGAGCGTGCCGAGCCGATCATCGCGGCCCAGGTGTTGGCACTTCTGGAGCAGGTCGCGCAGCGGCCGCGCCGCGTGTACCGCGAGCCGGATGGTGCGTACGCAAAAAAGGTGCTCGACGATCAACCTTACGCTTACTATCGATTGGCCGAGTGGGCGGGGGAGTGGGCGCTGGATGCGAGCGGCAATGAACGGCCGGCGCGACGTGTCGGGGACTTCGCGTTCTTCCTGCCGGGACCGCCCGGCGCGGCGTTCGCGGGCGCGGAGGTGAACCGGGCCGTGCATTCGGTCGAAGGACACTTGGAACTGCCCGGTCCTGCCACGTCCTCGGACGGCTCGGTGGAGTTCTGGTTCTGGAACGGTTTGACGCTGGACGCGCGTCCCGTCACCGCCACGCTCGCGCGCTGGGGACAACAGATGGTCACCCTGACCGGCTCCGAAGACGCCCAGCCCGGCCGCCTCGCCGCCGGTTCGGCCCGCGGAGCCCATGCCGTGCCTCGCTTCACCTGGGCCCACGTCGTGCTGGTCCGCGACAAAGGCCGGATGCGCGTCTACCTGAACGGAGAACAGGAACTGGAGTTTGACGCCGGGACGCAGGACAGTGCCTCGCAACCGCCGCACCCGATCACGGTCGGCGGTTTTCCTGGAGACACGCACGCGCTGCATGGCCGGATCGACGAAGTGGCCGTCTATGACCGACCGTTGTCACCGCCGCAGATTGCACGTCACTACGAGGCACGCCGCTGAGGCACGCGCGCAGCGGCGAGGCCAACGGCGCGAAGGAGTCCCCGGAGAAGAACGTCCGGTCGTCGGTCGCGATCCTGGTCGCGATTCGTCCCTCGGCAGACTCGTCTTCCCGGAGGCGATGCGTTACGTTAGGGGACCGCGGCGGGGGAGATGGCGAAGGAACGCCGACCGTTCGGGCTCTCCGCGACGGTGACAGGATGTTGACGGTGACAGCAGGTAGTCAGTGACCATGTTTAGATACCGCAGGCACGCCGCGCGGCCGGCATGCATGGAGGAGACCAGAACGATGCAGCGGATGGGATGGCGATTTTGGAGCGTGGCCGTGGCGGCCAGATGGCTCCTGGTGTTCCTCGCGGGCCTCGGTGGGCTGGCGAGCGACTTCGGGCGCGCGGCGGAGAAGTCGAAGGCGGAGAAGTCGGGGACCGCGCACGAGTTCCGGGCCGATGTGGGCGTGCCGATGCGCGACGGCGTGCAGCTCGCGACCCACCTGTTCCTGCCGAAAGCTCCCGGCCGTCATCCCGCCATCCTGATGCGCACGCCCTACGGCAAGCCGGACCAGTCCTGGGATGACGCGCAGGAGTTTCTCGAGGCCGGTTATGCCGTGGTGCTGCAGGACTGCCGCGGGCGCGGCAAGTCGCAAGGCAAGTGGGATCCGTTCGTGAATGAACGACCCGATGGGCTCGATACCCAGGCCTGGATCGGCCAGCAGCCCTGGTCCGACGGGCAGGTGGGCACGATCGGCGGATCCTACGGCGGCTTCACCCAATGGGCGTCCGCTCCCGGTGCCACGCCGCACCTCAAGGCCATGGTGCCCATCGTGCCCATGGCGAACATCTACGATGAACTCGCCTATCCGGGCGGAGCGTTCCAGATCTCGCTGATGTTCGGCTGGGGCGCGGCCGTCGGCGGCATCGGGATCGAGCCCGATAAGCTTTCGGCTTCCTTCTCCCACCTGCCGCTCCGCGATTGGGATGACCAGCACGGCAAGGACCTGTTCTTCATCAACGAATGGCTTGCGCATCCGCAGCCCGACGAGTTCTGGAAGCTGCGGGGAATCGACCACCAGTACGGCGACGTGACCGTGCCGGTGCTCAACATCGGCGGCTGGTACGACATCTTCTCCAAGGCCACCATCGACTTGGTGGACCGCGTGCGATCCGAGTCGAAGGATCGACTGGCGCGGCGCAACCAGTTCGTCATCATGGGCCCATGGGCCCACGGTGTCGGGGCACGCGAGGTGGGGCAGGTGAATTTCGGACCCGACGCCGGCATCGACCTCGACGAGGTCACCTTTCAGTGGTTCGACTACTGGATGAAGGGTAAACAGACGGGAGTCGAGGACTGGCCGGCGTACTATCTGTTCGTCATGGGCGAGAATCGCTGGCGCGCCGAACACGAATGGCCGCTCAAGCGAACTCGCTTCACGGAATACTACCTGGCCAGCGACGGACACGCGGCGACGCGGCAGGGAGACGGCCGACTGCAACTCACGACGCCCACCGGCGAACCCGCCGATCGCTTCACCTACGATCCGGCCAACCCCGTGCCGACCGTCGGCGGCAACAACCTGGTTGGCACGACCATCGGACCCTACGACCAGTCGGAGGTAGAACTGCGGCCGGACGTGTTGGTGTTCACTTCCGAAGCGGTCACGGAGCCCGTGGAAGTCACCGGGCCGATCAAGCTCGTGCTGTACGCCTCGTCGTCGGCCGTCGACACCGACTTCACGGCCAAGCTGGTCGACGTGCATCCCGACGGCAAGGCCATCAACTTGTGCGATGGCATCTTGCGCGCCCGCTATCGCGATTCGATGACCGAGCCGAAGCCGCTGGAGCCGGGCAAGGTGTACCGCATGGAGATCGATCTCTGGGTGACGAGCAACGTGTTCCTGCCTGGGCATCGACTGCGGTTGGAAGTCTCCAGCAGCAACTTCCCTCGCTTCGATCGCAACCTCAACACGGGCCGGACGGGAGGTGGCGAGGTGGAGATGCAGCGAGCCGAGCAGACGATCTACCACGATGGCGAACATCCCTCGCACCTGCTGCTGCCCGTGATCCCCCGTTAATTCACGGAGCGCGGCCGTCCCGGCCGCACCGAGCCCTTCCTTCAAAACATGAAGCGTGCCCGTCCCGGCCGCACCAAGCCCTTCCTTCAGCACATGGAGCGTCCCCGTCCCGGCCGCACCGGTTTTCTCCTTTTGTTCGTAGGGCACCGGCTTCGCCGCTCCGGGCCCGATCCATCACCTGCCACGGCACACGGCTTGTGCCTGATACTTTTGGACTAACATCTCCGTGAATGTTCCTCCCGCCAATGACGACCGCTCGGGCAATCCGTTCCACAAGCAACTGGGGAAGATGACTTACTTCCAGGCCTGTCACTGGCTGGGTGAGCAGGGGGCGGAACTGATCGCGCAGGGCGGGCATGCGTTCGAGATCGATCCCGAGGATGTCTATCTGGGGGCGGACCTCTACCGCGCGCGAGTGCACGATCGCACGTTGCCCGGGGGCGTGGCCGTGGCCACGGTGTTGCCCAGCTCGGGGGAAACGCAGGCGGGTCACTCGGAGGAAGACGCGTCGAAGGGACTGCTTTACCAGTGCGATCCCTGTGGCGGTCCCTGCGTGCATCTCGGCGCGGCGCTCGGTTACCTGCTGGATGCGCGCAGCACCATGGGGCTGGCGGAGTCGCCCGATGAGTCGGTGCCGCTGGAGAACCTGACGCATGGGGAGCTTCGCCGCCGCGCGATGGCCGAACGCCTGAAGCGGGCGACGGAGGAGCCGATGCGGGTACGGTCGCGGCAGCCGGATCGACCGTGGACCGAATATACGGTGACCAACGCCATTTCCAACCGCACCTATCGCGTCGCGTTGTGCGGACCGGAGCCCGGACAGTCGTACTGCTCCTGTCCCGACTTTCGCACGAACTACCTGGGAACTTGCAAGCATATCCTGCATGTGCTGGAGAAGGCGCGGGAACGGTTTTCGGCGG
>JBIIEC010000321.1:0-7279 GCA_044238045.1 Pirellulaceae bacterium
GGCGCGCAGTCACGCCGAAGCCCCACGCGCAGGAACCGCTGAATCGTAAGCCATAGATACGATACCGGGAAGAAAAAGGCTCAAGAAATGCCCGAAGCAAAGAGATCGAGACGCACGGGAACGCGTTAGCCAGACTTTACATGGCACGGAAACGCGGGAAGGTGGTTTGAGTCTCGCGACTGGGCTGTCGCTGCTGGCACGATCCTGTGACACCTGGGTTCCGAGGCGGGGCCAGGGATGTCATCTGGAAGAATGTGTCGATTATGACGGCGAGATGCCGTCGCCCCGACTGCTGTCGTCCGCCGCCTGCTGTCGCCGCTGGTAGTCATCGTATAGCTGCAGCAGCGCTTCTCGCAGGTTGCCACCGTGCGCGCGGTAGGCCTCTGACACCTCCGTGTCACTTGGGCGCCAGGCCTCGGGGCTCTCCCGCACCAGTTCGCTTACCAGCGTCCGCAGCAGTTCGAGGCTGGTGGAGGTCTTATGAAGCCGGGGCAGCCCCATCGTTCGGTGCGCGGTCACCAGCAGCCCCGCGCCCGCCTGTCGGCACCATCGTTTCAACCGCCAGCGGTTCCACCACGAAAGCTGCTCGTAACCATCCACCACGACCAGCGTACTGGCGTTCCACGATCGGCGCCGCTCGTCGCTGACCGACAACTGTCGCTGGTCGGTACGGAACTGGAAGCGATCGACGACTTTCCCGCGGTCTTCGCACAGCGGCAGCAGATGTTCCAGCAGAGTGCTCTTGCCCGACCCATGCGGACCCACGATCTCACCCCAGTAACCGTGCGTTTCGAGCCGCAGCACGAGGGTTTCGAGAGAGAGACCGTCGGCGAAGCGATAGGCCAGTTGCCCAGGTCGAATGCGTCGCGTGCTGAATGCGTTGACAGCACAGTCCGGGGCGGCGTCGCGAGCGGTATTCGCCACCGTGTCGGCAGCTCGGTTCGATCCCCGGAGTTCACTCATGGCAAGCGTTCCGGGTTCGCGTCAGGCATACGTCCGCGCGCCCACTCGCGTCAACCGACTTGGCGGCCAAGCTGGTTCTCGACGTTCCCCAGCCGGAACGCGTGTTCGAAGAGCGACTGTTTGCCGTACCGGAGAATGGCACGGACGCGAACGCACCAGCTGACCTGCACGATGGAGCCGCGGTAGGTGAGCGGGCTGTTCGGCAGCTTGGTCTGGAAGCGGCGCCACTGCCGGAGATCGCCTTCGGCATCCGAAGGTACGCGGCGTTCGAAGTAGTGCACGCCCATGTCCTCGCCGCCCTTGCCTTCGGTCAGCCAGATCACGGATGCCTCCACCGCCACCAGGTCCTCCGGTTCGATCGCGTCGATCTGGTAGTCGCAGATCATCACTTCCCCGGGCTGGAAATGAGGCACCTGCCGCTGGATCTGGATACTGATCAGCGGTTCCATCATGCGACGGACGGCTCGCCGGTGGTGGTTCCCGCGGGCCGGTTCGTCGGATGCACGATGATCGGGAAGATGCGTTCGAAGCTGGACCATTTTTCCACCGTGCCTTGCACGATCAGACGCCAGAGGACCGCGTTATGGTCCGACTGGAAGGAGTGCATGACGTCCGTCGGGAGTTCAAAATTGCAAAGGTGTTCGTAGGGGATGTCGGGCAGGATCTCAAAGTTATCGCGTGAGAAGACTACCTTCTTGAATACGCGTCGGCTTTCGGTTCGAGTGTCCGTACCCTGGCGATAGGAGGCTTCTTCATCGCAGACCAGGGTGAGCACCAGTGACTTGACCCGCAGTCGACCCGCCTGGGTCAGGTAGACCTGATACGTCCGTCCCGGGTGGATCGGATGATCGGAAATCTCCAGGCTCGTCGGACCGATGGCCGCCGTGAGAAACAGCAACCGCAGCCAGTAATATAGGGCTCCCACGCCCACGACCGCAAAGGGTATCACCAAGGCGGTCAGGTACCAATCGGGATTTCCGGCGTAGTACTTCGAGATGGCCAGTCCGGAGAGGGCGGCCACGAGTCCGTTCCAGACCAGGGAGAAAACGCCCAGCCCGAACGCTTGCCAACCGGGGGAGCGAGCGATGGGCAGTCGATAAGCCAGCTTGATGCCAGGGCTGTTCGTGAGATTGACGTCGCGGGGAACCGTGGGAAAATCCCTGGGCGACGGAAGCGCGTCGGCCAGCAGGTCGATGTTCTTGGCCCGTTTGGCGAGCGCCCCCCGCCGCTCGGCCGTCGTGCCGACCCGCAGCAGCGTGTACACCAGACCGCCCAATCCGATGAAGATCAGGGATGCCAGCACCATGCCCACCAGCCAGAGCCACAACCGGCCGACCTGTTGCCCCGTCGCCAGCGGTCCGACCTTGACGAGCGCGGCCAGCGCGAGCGAGCCGAACAGCAGCAGCGCGCCGAAAAAGATCGCCTCGCCGGCCGTGCCGAGCATGGGCGACACGGTGCGGCGGTCGCCTCGTTTCTTTTCCCAGAGCCGGAATCGGATTGGCACGTGCGATGGCTTTCCACGAGAAAGGCGGCATACCCTGCGGATTGGACGTGGCATTCTACCGCGCGCCGTCGGCATGCGGGTATTGCCACCGCGCCTCCAAGTCACCATTCCCGGACTGCTGCTGGCGGTACTGCTGGCCCTGGCTCCGACCCGGGGGGCTCGCGCCGATTGGCCGCAGATTCTCGGGCCGAACCGCGATGGAGCGGCCGACTCCGGTGAACTTCCGGCCCTGCTTCCCGAATCGCCACGGCCACGCTGGTCCTTTCCCGCCGGCCAAGGCTATGCCGGCCCCGCCGTTGCTGCAGACGCAGTCTACCTGTTCGACCGCTTGGAGGACGAGGAGCGTCTGGTGAAGCTGGACCGCGCGACTGGCGAGGTCCGCTGGCAGAAGCGGTTTCCCACGAGCTATCGCGGCGGTGTCGATCCGGACGTGGGGCCGCGCAGCGTGCCGACCGTTCACGAGTCGAACGTCCTGATCCTCGGCCCGGGCGGCGCGCTGCGATGCCTCGACACGGCCGACGGGCGCCAGCGCTGGTCGCACGATCTGCGCCAGGAGTTCGGCGGCAAGGAAGGTTACTTCGGCATGGGCAGCTCCCCGCTGGTCGTCGGCGATCGCGTGCTGGTAAACGTGGGCGGAGCGGACGGCGCGGGTGTCGTGGCGTTCAAGCTGAGCGACGGCGAACCGATCTGGAAGTCCGCGCCGGACGATGCCAGCTACTCGTCACCCGTCCTGTGGAAGGTGGCTGCGGAGCCGCTGGCGGTGTTCGTCACGCGGTTGAACCTGCAGGTGCTGGAACCGGCGACCGGCCGGGTCGTGTTCCGACAAGCGTTTGGAGCGCGCGGGCCGACGGTGAACGCGGCTGCACCCGTCGTCGTGGGCGACCACCTGTTCCTGACCTCCAGCTACGGCGTCGGCGCAATGCTGATCCGCTGGAACGGAGCGGACTCGAGCGTCGTCTGGCGCAATGATGATTCGCTGTCGAGCCAGTACAACACGCCGGTGCTGCATGAAGGCTACCTCTACGGCATCCACGGCCGTGAGGATGTGGGGCAGGCCGAACTGCGGTGCATTGAGGCCATGACGGGACGGGTCGCCTGGTCCGTGCCCGACTTTGGCGTCGCGCACCTGATCCGTGTCGGTGACCGGATGCTGATCCTCAAGGTCGACGGCACGCTGATCGCCAGTCCCCTGGATCCGCAACGGTTTGGCGGCGAGGAGGCCGGAGCGACCGCGCGCGTCTCGCAGCACACAACGCGATCCCTGCCCGCCTTCAGCGGCGGACAGCTCTTCTTCCGCGACCACCAGGGCGGCGTGGGCGTGCTGATGTGCATCGATCTGAACCCCTAGCCGCCCAGTTCACTCGCCAGCCGCAGGAACATCGCCTTCCGATCGGACCGTAGTCGCCCCGGTCGTTGCCCGGAACGGCGCTGTTTTCTCGCTCACGCCGATGTCGTATCATGCGCCGTCGGAGACGCAGCCTCACCGCTGCTCGCCTATCGTCTTTTCCCTCCGCTCGCGCTTCCTGTCGCGAGCACGTGACTCACCCCAGTGGATGAAAACCATGAAGTTCCTGACCCTGCTGGCGGCCAGCCTTTTGCTGGTTGGCCTCTCGATCGCGCGTGCCCAGGAAGCGCCCGCCGAATTCGTTCCCGAAGAGGGCTTTACCAGTCTGTTCAATGGCAAAGACCTGTCCGGATGGATCGGGCGACCTGAGTTCTGGTCGGTCGAGGACGGAGTGATCACGGGACGCACGACGCCGGAACGGCCCACGCAGGGCAACACGTTCCTGATTGCCCAGGAGGGCGACCGTCATCGCCTCGTCGAGAACTTCGACCTGCGTCTGCAGTTCCGCATTGTCGCCGACAACACCGCCGGCTTCGGCAACTCGGGCATCCAGTACCGCAGCGTGGACAAGGGGGAGTTCGTGGTCGGCGGCTACCAGGCCGACTTCGAAGCGGGCAAGACCTATTCGGGCATCCTCTACGACGAAGCGGGCGGCGCCGGTGGACGCGGCATCATGGCGGAACGCGGCGAGAAGGTCGTCTGGACCGCCGACGGACAGAAACTTGTCACCGGCAACCTCGGCAAGTCCGAAGACATCCAGGCAGCGATCAAGCCGGGCGACTGGAACGAGTATCGCGTCATCGCCCGCGGCAACCGCCTGCAGCACTTCATCAACGGCGTGCAGACGGTTGATGTGATCGACCAGGATCCCCGCTCGCTGAAGTCCGGGGTGCTCGCGCTGCAGGTGCACGCCGGCGAACCGATGACGGTGCAGTTCCGTCACGTCCGCATCCGGCCGCTGGCCTCGGACGACCTCGTGCCGGCCGGCAACGTGACCGTGCCCAAGGGATTCCAGCTCGACCTGCTCTACACCGTCCCGAAGGATGTCGAGGGATCGTGGGTCACCATGTGCGTCGACCCGAAGGGCCGCCTGATCGTGGGCGACCAGTATGGCAAGCTCTACCGCATCACGCCGCCCGCCCTCGACAAGACGCTGCCGCTGCAGCCTGAGGTGATCAACCTGCCGATCGGCGGCGCGCACGGGCTGCTCTACGCCTTCGATAGCCTCTATGTGGTCGTCAACGAACTCGACCGCCACGGCCTCTACCGCCTTCGCGATACCAACGGCGACGACAAGTTCGACGATGTGAAACTGCTTCGTGAAATCAGCGGCGGCGGCGAACATGGCCTCCACTCCGTGCTTCTCTCGCCCGACGGCAAGTCGTTGTATATCGTCTGCGGCAACTCGACGAACCTCACCGACGTCAGTTCGTCGCGCCTGCCACGAACCTGGGGCGAGGACAACCTCGTCACGCGGATCCCCACGGGCTTCATGGACGACTCGCTCGCGCCGCAAGGCTGGATCGCCAAGACCGATCCGGACGGCAAGGACTGGGAACTGGTGGCCGCCGGCCTTCGCAACGAATTCGACCTGGCGTTCAACCACCACGGGGAAGCGTTCACCTACGATGCCGACATGGAATGGGATATCGGCGCGCCGTGGTATCGGCCCACCCGCATCAACCATGTCATCAGCGGCGCGGAATATGGGTTCCGCAACGGTTCGGGCAAGTGGCCCGAATACTTCATCGACAGCTTTGGCACCACCTGCGACATCGGCCCCGGCTCGCCCACCGGCATCACGTTCGGCTACGGCGCCAAGTTCCCGGCCAAGTACCAGGAGGCCCTTTTCATCTGCGACTGGAGCTTTGGCAAGCTGCGGGCCGTGCACCTCAAGCCGCAGGGCAGTTCCTACGTCGGCGAGTCCGAGGAGTTCCTCAGCGGACAGCCGTTGCCGGTGACCGATGTGGTGGTGAACCCGCACGACGGCGCCATGTACTTCGCCGTCGGCGGACGCAACGCGCAGTCGGCCCTCTACCGGCTGACCTATGTCGGATCGGACTCGACCGCTCCTGCCGCCGCCGACAACAGCCTGCAAGCCCAACGCGACGTGCGTCGCAAGTTGGAGTCGTTCCACGGCCACGCCGACGCCAATGCCGTGAACACCGTCTGGCCCTATCTGTCGGATCCGGATCGCGCGACACGCTACGCGGCGCGCATCGCCCTCGAATGGCAGGACCCCCAGCAGTGGTCGCAGAAGGCGCTCGAGGAGAAGAATCCTCGCACGTCGATCGCCGCGATCGTCGCCCTGGCTCGCGCCAGCGGCAAGGACTCGCTGCACCGTCGTCCGGAAGATCCCGCGCCGAATCCTGGCCTGCTGGAGCATGTGCTGTTCTCCCTGAATCGCATCGACGCGACCAAGCTGCCCGTCGCTGATCAGCTGGACCTGCTGCGAGCGTACCAACTGGCGTTCATCCGGCTGGGCCAGCCGTCCGAGGCCGCTCGCGCCTCGCTGGCCGCGAAGTGCGAGGCGTTGTTCCCTTCGCAGAACCGAGACGTCAACGTGCAGATGGCAAACCTGCTGGTCTATCTGCAGGCGCCCAAGGCGGCCGAAGAGATCATGGCCGTCTTCCGCGAAGCGTCGACGCAGGAGGAGCAGATCGAGTACGCCCTGGCCCTGCGAGCACTCAAGACCGGCTGGACCATGCCGCTGCGGGAAGAATACTTCCGCTGGTTCGTCACCAAGGCCGTAACCTATCGAGGCGGCAACACCTTCGCCGGCTCGCTGCAGACCATGGCGCGGCAGGCGATGGAGTCCCTGACGGAGGAGGAGAAGAAGGCGCTGCAGCCGATCTTCGACCTCAAGCCGACCCAGGTCTCGCCGCAGGAGAAACTCGCCGCCCGCACCCACGTCAAGGACTACACGCTCGCCGAGGCCGTGCAGATGGTGGAGCAGGGACTGGCAGCCGGCGGACGCGATTACGATCGCGGTCGCAAGCTGTTCGGTGAAGTCGCCTGCTCGTCCTGCCATCGCTTCGACCAGGACGGCGGCTCCGTCGGGCCCGAACTGACGGCCGTCGCCGGTCGGTTCAGCGTCCGCGACCTGATGGAGTCGATCGTGGAGCCGAACAAGGTGATCAGCGACCAGTACCAGGCGATCGTCGTGACGCGCAAGGATGGCACGATTGTCAGCGGACGCGTGGCCAACCTGGGCGGCGATGGTTTTGACGTCGTCGAGAACATGCTCGACCCGGGCCGCATGACACGCGTCGAACGACGGGATATCGAAACGATCGAACCGTCCAAGGTGTCGATGATGCCCGCCGGACTGCTGAACACGCTGAAGCCCGAGGAGATCCAGGACCTGGTCGCCTACATGCTCGCCCGCGGCGATCGCACCCATCGCATGTTCAGCAGCAAGTGACGACGGAGCGTGGAGTGTCGACGAGCACTTCTGCGCCCCTCCG
>JBIIEC010000021.1:0-25326 GCA_044238045.1 Pirellulaceae bacterium
GCGAGTCGACAATGCGGGGATCCATGCCAAAGTTGAACGTCTGGCTCCCGATGCGTTTGGCCCAACCCTCCGGAGGCGTGCCGTCCGGCGACTGGCGAAGAACGTCTTGGAGGAAAAGGTAGGTGAACGTCTCCACGACGGAAGGCAGATCTCCGACGCGGAACGCCACGGCCCGCAGCGTCGTGGTCTTATCGACAACCAATGGCCCGCTGTAGTCCTGTCCGTTGGCTGCCGTGGGCAGCGATCCATCCAGCGTGTAGCGTATCGTCGCGCCCACGTCGGGCGTCCGCAGCGTGACCGTCTGCGGTTGGTCGTAAAACCCGCGCGGAACGCTCGCTGCCACCGGCGACACCAACCCCACATAGGCCGTGGTACGCTGGTTCGACGCCCCCGGCGTCGCCGGCACCAGATAGCGATACGCGTCCCCGTGCACGCCATAACCCACATCGGAGCGCTGCTGCGGCAGATGCGGCGAGAACTCCTGCAGGACCCGGTTGCCCGCGTCCAGCAGCGCCAGATACTCTCCCTCCGCGTCCAGCCTGAAGTTCGTGTGCAGCCAGCCCTTCTCGTCGAGCGCCCCGTCGCGGATGTCGTATCCGGAGGCGAACACGGCCAGGTATCCGCCCGCCGCGATCAACGTGCCCGGCGGAAAACTCCACCGCCCACCATCACCGGGCGAGTCCGTGAGCATATAGCCGCTCAAGTCGATCGGCCGCGAAGCGAGATTGTGGAGTTCAATCCAATCGGGCGATTCCTTCTCGCTCGGGAACAACGCCGTTGCCGCCGGACGCACGGCGGTCAGCACGGAACTCGCACTGGAACTCACCACCTCGTTGATCAACACAGGCTGGGCAAGCACCTGCAGCTTGACCTGCACGGGAGCTGAAAACGCCTGGCCATCATCGACGCGATACTCAAATCGGTCCTCACCCTGGAATCCAGGCGAAGCCTCGTAACGAAACGACCCATCGACCTCCAGCGTCAGTGAACCGAACCGTGTCGGCGTGTAGAGCATGGCCGAAAGCGGCGTCGTCACGCCTTCCTGGTCGTTCGCGAGCACTCCATCCGTCCCATCGATCGACAGCGTTTCCCCGGCAGCGGCAAAGTAGGCGTCCTCCCGCGCGAACATCTGGCGGGATTCCAGCGACTCGAAACTCCGCGCCTTGGCACGTCGCCCGTTCACCCCGATGTCGCGCCGCCTGTGCGATCGGCGTCCCGGTCTTCGTCGCCCATCCGCGTGTCGCCCCATCATGAACCCTTTCCCGACCAGTCGTCTTCAGTCCGACACTCCGGCGTCGCCATCTCGGCGCCAAGATACTCCTCCAACGCGGCACGCCCGCGACTCGATACCCCGCGGAACCGGGCCCGGCCCCATCCCGCAGAACACCGACAGCACCGACCGCCCGTCGGCGCGAACCCCACCATTGTAGCCAGCCTTCCGCACGCATGTCCATTTTTCGCCAGCCAGAACCGCAGCCCCGACGCCACTCTAGGGCTTTCCACACGCCCGCGATTCACTTGATGAGTTCCCGGAGGGTCCGTCGGCAGCCCACTGTTCGTGGTCTTGAACAGGACGGCGGAACCTGAACCTGGAGAGCCCTGACGAAGGGGACAAGCGGCTGAAACAAGAGCCAAGCGACAGCAGGCCGAGAAGGAGCGTGCCTGCGGAGCACCCCGCGAACAAACGCGAGTCGGCCGGAAGAGGTGGTCGCGCGAACCGTGTCGGCTGTATTCAGCCCTTGATGCGATATCCCAGGCGCTGGAGCGTCTCGCGAATCCGCGGCAGGTGCTCGCCCTGGACCTCCAAACGGTCCTCCTTGATCGTGCCGCCAGCGCCACAGGCGTTCTTCAGCATGGCCAGCAATTCGGGCAGATCGTTCCCCGCGGACGGCAGACCGCTTACCACCGTCACCCACTTGCCCTTCGGCCGCTTCTCCACGGCCAGCCGCGCCGTCTGCTTCTCGGGAGGAATCCGAGGCGCAGCCGGCGGGAGCTCCGGAGGACACTGGCAATCGGACTCCAGTTCACCGCAACGATCGCAGCGCGGCGGGATATCCCACGGTGTGTTCGCGAACAGCCGCACGTACGTCTCCTCCGTTTCCGTCGCCTATTCGTCCCGCGCAGTCGGCGGAGGTTCGTTGCCGCCGCTCGCCGCACCCGACGATGGTTTGGCGGTCCTCGCTCGCGCCGCTTCCAAAGCCTGACTCAACTGTTCCACTTGGTTTCCGCCCAGGAACTGCCCCAACAGCGACCGCGTATCGGCGAACAACTGGTCGATCTGCTGCTGCAACCGACCATCCACCGCCTGCAGCGACTGTCGCCGCTGCTGCACGCGGCGCAGGAACACGTCCTGCGTGTCCAAGCGACGTAACTCCTCCAGCAGTCCGGCCGCCTCCTCCAGCTCGCCTTCCTCGATCTGCTTCCGCACGCGCGCCGCCAGCACTTCGCGCCGAGCGACCAGATCCACGACCGACTCCTGCACTCCCGCCAGGAACCCTTCAGCTTCAAGACGCTGGTCGTCATTCCGCAATCCGGCCGTCAACCTCGCCGTTGTCCCAGGCACGAGCGGCAGCTTGCCCAGCAGCTGCTGCCCGTTCCGCACCATCAGCGTCTGCAGTGGCAGATCGTCCCGCACGGGCACCACCAGCTCACCCCGCCAGTTCGTCGCCCCCAGCAGTTCCACATCCTCCTCAGAACTTCCCTTCCGATACACTTCGTATCCGGCCAGTGGCCGCGAGGGGTTCTGACGTTCCACCAGCTGGAGTGTCGTCTGTGACAGCCAGGGCTTCACCAGCACCGCCAGCTGGTCCACGCGTGAGCTTCGTCGCGCCCGAAAGGGTTGGCGATACCCGGACTCGAAACGGCAGGTCACTTGGCTGCCCTGCACCTGATCGACCGCCAACACCGTCCAGTCCACCAACTGGATCCCCTTGGCGGAGACGCGTCCATACTGGTCGGAACGCCGCAGCACGGGCTGCAGCACCTGACCGGTCCGCAGTCGCATCTCCGCCGTCGCATGCCGTTGCGACGCCTCGGGACGCGCGAGCAGGCCGGCGCGCAGCGTCGCGTGCAGCAGCTCCTCTTCGTTCCGTTCAATGCGAATCACCGGCATGAACACCTCCGCCATTCGATCGACGGCCACCGCTTCGATATCGGCCAGGTCGACCCCATCGGCAACGGAGTCTCCCGTCTCCGTGAGCGTCAGCAGATCCAGCTGCCGCACTCGCAGCTGCACTCCCGAGGGTTCTGGCCGCAGGACGACCAGCATCAGTTTGTCGTATTCGCGGAGGCCTGGAACCTGTTCGTAGAGTGTCGCCACCGGCGGCACGTCGCCCGCCAGCACCGCGCGACTCCACGCGAGCGGCGCGCGTTCCGCCGTCACGGTCCAGCTGGCACCCACCTGACTTTCCGCCCGCCGCTTCAATCGAGCCGGCAACGAATTGCCCCACTCCACGGGAACTCGTCCGTCCTCGGGCCACACGACCCACAGATGCACGCGATAGGGCGTGACGTCCCAAAGCGACGACGTCTGGGCTTCGCAGCACCTGGTCGGAGCCGCCAGCCACGCCAGCAACAGCCACCAACGCAGCAGGCTTCGCACCGACCCACGCGAAGCGCGCGGCACACCGCTACCGCCCGGACACCACCCTCGCCGATCCTGTCCCGGTGTCGCCTGCATCAGGGAGCCTCCTGCAGCTTCCAGGCCTCGATCGCCTGGTAAGTGGTCATCGGCTGCGCGGCGATACCGATCAGTCCCCGGCGATGGGCCAGGAAGTCGGTGAGTTGCCAGAGCGGAACCACGGCCGTATCGTCGAAGGCCAGCTGATGCACGGACTGCAGCCGCGCGCCCACATCGTTCCAACTGCCCACCTCACCGAGTTGCCGGAGGGCCAGTTGCAGATAGGGGCTCCGATTGCCGGCGATTCCTCCCGTCGCCAACAGTCGCTGCACGCCGCTGATCGGTTCGGGCATCACCACATCGACATAGCGGAGGTCCCACGGTTCGTCGGCCGCGGGTTCTTCACCAGGTGCCAGGGGGCGCAGCTGGCAGAGGATGCCCACCACGGCCAGGTCGGCCACAATTTCCTGGCAAGCGACCCGCGCGATCTCATGGGGTGGATGCACCAGCACCAGCTCCGACAACGATGGCGCGGGCAGTTTGCGCTTCTGTGCTGCGGACTGCACTTCCAGCTGCGCGAGCTGCACCAGCGTGCGTGCATGGCGCGGGTCATAGGGCCGCGGCTCAAGTCGTCGATCGTAACCGTAGGCCAGCGGATCGTCTTCCTGGACACCCACGGGCAACGGGCCGCTGATCGTCTGGCAGCCTGCCAGCGTCGTTCCTCCCAGCAGGTCGCGACGAAGAATCTTCTCGCGGTCGATGCCGTACACCAGCGCCCGACGAAACAGGCGATTGGCGAGATACGGCTGTCGGGTGTTCGGGATGAGCAGGTGCAACGTGGGAACTCGGTAGGCCACCACGGAGACCTCGGCGTCTTTCTGGAGCAGCGCGACATCGGAGGGAAAGACGCGATCCACCAGGTCGATCTCACCGCGCCGCAACGCGGCCAGCGCGCGCTGAGGCGTAGGATAGACGCGTTCCACGACTTCCCGCGGCTGCGAATCGCCGACGAGTGCATAGTCTTCCGATCGCAGGTACGATCGACTGCTACCCGACTCGTCGCCCGTCGATTCGCTCCCCCGATAAGGACTCATGCCCGGCACCGCGGCCAGACCGGTCTGGTCGAGCAGCGCCTCAGGACGCAGGCAAGGATGGCGAAAAATGGCCGCCACCGACTCCAGGCCGCGAGGCTCGACGCGATCCACCAGTTCAGCCCAGCCATCGGAGTAGTCCTGGTCGGCCGGATTCGCCATGGCCAGCCAGAGCGGCGCGACGAACGGCGCGACGGCCCGGCCCGCCGTCGCCTGCAGGACCAGCGAGCGTCCGTCCTCCGCAGGCAGCCACTTTCCCAACGGACTCTCGTAGACGCCGCCATCCGATCCCACACCAGTCAGTTCGGACAGCTGTCGCTCGAGCAGCCGTTGCGAGCGTCGTACCGACCAGTCCACCAGGGCTCGCCGCGACGATCCGCTGGCCGCAGGCCCGAGTTCTCCGACACCGACGCGCAGCAGCGGGTAGCGTGCCGCGACATCCGCCGCCAGTACGCGCGCGCCCTCGAGATCGGGCCACACGCTGAGCATCTCGCGGCTCGCGAGGTAGGCTTCGCGGAGACGTCCTTGTTCCAGATATCCGGCCACCTGCTGCTTGTGTTCCGCAGCTGTCGTCTCCAACCGCTGCCTCCAGCCCGACAGCAGTTCCGGCACCAAGTCCGCGTATCGCGTCTCGGCCATCCGGTATCGTCGCAGCGCGTCGCTCGGTCGCTTCTCCTGCAGCTCCTGGTCAAACAGCACCTGCAGCACACGGGCCATGGCCGCCGACAGTCCCTTGCGTTCGGGGCTGCGACGATGGATCTCGTCAAGCAGCAACCAGGCGCGTTCGTACTGGCGGGCCTGGTAGAGGCTGGCTGCTTCGCTGTAGAGCAGGCTGTCCGTGGCCACCTCCAGGCCTTCCAACTTGGGATAGCGATCGCGCAGATACGTCAGGTGATCGAACGCCTCGTCAAACCGGCGCGCCGCGATCAGCTTCTGCGCTTCCCGCAAGATCTCCGCTTCGAACAGCTCCACGCGTTCAATGCCCGCCCAGCTGACCTCCAGCTCCTCCTCCGGATTCGTCAGCAGTCGGCAGCGAATCGCGCCCGTCCGCGCCGCCTCGTCCGGCAGGCGACGCTGGGGCAGTTCCAGCGGAAAGACCTCCAGCACCCGTCCTTCATTATCCTGGTTGAGTACGATTCGGTCGAACGGCTCGCGGTCGATCCGGCGTTCCTCCTGGGCGTTCGACTGAGCACATCCCCAGAGGAGGAGCGTGCAGGCGAGCCAGCCCTGCACTAGCCGCGCGAGGCCGGCCGACATCCGCGGCACCGCCTGACCATCCTCTGCCACCCCGGCGCAGCGGAACGCAACGACCGAGCGTCCTGCCAGAGGAAGCGTGTCGCTTAGCCTTCGCGGGCTATCGTGCTGGAGAGGCTTGCTGGACATCACGGCTCCGTGTTGAACTTTGCGATGTAGAGCGTCCCGTCCGCTCCGCCGACGAGGAAACGCCCCGTCAACAGCACCGGCCCGGTGCCCAGCGAGACACGCAGGTCGTGGGACGACGCGATCGTGCCAGTTTTCAGGTCGATACCCAGCACCTGACCGCGCAAGCCAGCGACTGCGGCTCCCTCGCCGCCGAACGCAGCGGCCGCCGGTGTTCCCACCAGGGGCGTGTCCTGCATTTCGACCGTGGTCGCATCACCTTCGCTGTCAAACACGAGCAGCTTGCCGTTGTCGATTTGCAGCAGCACCTGCGTGCCAACCGCATGAGGCCCCCAGTTCACAGCGCCGGGAAGCTCCACCGAGTCGAGCGGCTGCAGGTCCTGCATTCGATAGCGTCGCAAAACGTCCTTGGACTCTCGGCGGACGACCACAAACAGCGTCTCGGCAGTCACCGCGGGCGCAGCCAGAGGCGGCGTATCGAGGGATGCTTCGCGGGCGAGTTCCAACCGGGCGGGCGACTCGGCCGCGGTGACGCGATAGAGGTTGCCGCGTCGATCGGCGAGCACTACCGACTGGGCGTCGGGCGTGGACGCGGCCGGCCACCACTCCACGCGAGCTCCAGCAGCCAGCGACGGCGTGAAAGGTGCGCCCAGCGACTTGCCGCTCGACGCATCCACCCAGTGAACCGCTCCGCGATCGGTCGGCAACGCGATGCCCGCTCCCAGCCGCGCGGGCGCGGCCGCCACTTCGGCACCCGCAAGGTCCAGCGGCACGGAACGCAGCGGCTGCGGAGCCTTGCCATCGTAGAGAACGAGCGTCTTGGTCGTGCCCGGTCCGCTGATCACCAGACGACCGTCGTCCAGGGGCAATGCACGTTCCAGCGGTCCAGATGGCGGGTTCACGAGCTGCGACTCGGCCGTCGACAGCTTGCGCTGCTTCATCGCCTCTTTGCCTACCGTGAACAGCAGTCCGTCCTGCGAGATGACGCGTATCTCTTCCGAGGCCGCAGGAATGAAGGGCAGTCCCGCCAACGGCATCGCCAGTTCGGTTTCCCAGATCAGTTCCCCGTCGCGACGTCCGCCGGTTTCATCGCCCAGCTGCGTGGCGGCCACGGTGATCCCAGTGCGTCCGGCGCGCTGCCGCGCGTGCAGCAGCACGCTGCCGCGGCGGCGGAGCGGCGCGACGAAACGATCGCCCTTCAGGTTGAGCCACTTCCGCGTCAGCTGGCCGCGGGAAGTCTGGAGCTCATAGTAACTCAACTGGTTGTCGCCAACCCACAGGCGTCCTTCGTCGAGCAGCGCGTAGCTGGCAGTGTTCGGGGCGACCGCGGCCACGTTCTCGGCAGCGAGGCGTAGCGGCGTCTCCGCCTGGCTTCGATCGACTTCCCAGACCTGCAAGCGGCCTCGATTCGTCGTCAGCAGGATGCGGCGGCCGAATCCGAGCATGGGCACCACCACCTGGCCCTCCAGTCGCGGCGGTTCGAGGAGACTCCGCAGCACGCCCGGCTTGTCGTTTTCTTCACCCAGGAGATGCAGCAGCGCGAAATCCGGGCCGGCGTTCTCCGCGCAGACCAGCATGCCCGCCTGCACCAGCGGCGGCACCTGCAGCGTGCCCGGCGCATGTCCCAGGTAATGGACGCCCACGCAGGCCCAGTCCTTCAACTGCAGTTGGTAGAGCGACGAATGATCGGCGGGCTGGAAGAGCAGTCCGCGTTCCACATCCACGGCCGGCCCGGTGGCGGTGGGCACCGGCAGGCTGGCGCCACCCGACACTTTGCCGGTCGCCGGGTCCAAGGCCAACACCACGCTGCCATCGCCTGTTGAGCAGGTGACAAACACCTGTCCGCCCGCGAGCACGGGAGTGAACGGCACGCCGGGGCAGGGCAGACGCCAGACGAGTTCCCCGGAACGAGCCCGCACGCGCAGCAACTGCCGGTTCCGCTCATCCACCAGCAGCAGGTCCCCCCCGTCGGCGGCTTCGATTTCCAGCGGAACCGACCGGTGGATCGCTCCCAGGTCGCGGCGCCAGAGCAGGCTTCCGTCCTCCGCCTGCAATGCGTAGGCGACTCCGCCGGTGATGACGCAGACAGCTTGGCCCGCGAGTGACTTCACGGTGTCACCGTGTCGATGCGCCAGCGGCACCTCGAAATCGGCTGCGGCTCCCGCAGCCGCGTCGGTGGCCGGCTCAGGCATCGTTTCCAGCGACCGCACCGCCGACTTCTCCCGCTCCGTCACCGCCCGCACCGCCTCTTCCAGGCGTCGATCCAGTTCCAGACCTGGATACTTCCGCAGCAACGCCTCTCGCGCGGCATAGGCCTCAAGGATCTGGTTCTCCTGCGTGCGCGAGCGGATCTCTCCGACCGCCACCTCCAGCTCGCGATCCTGGTTGATCCGCCGCCGCACGCTTGCCAGTTTCCCCTGAATCTGTTCGATGCGAGGCTGCTGGCTGCGACGCACCGAACTGGGCAGGTACGACGCGTTGTCGACCTCCTTCAGCGTCTCTTCGGCCTGCTGGAGCAGCGTCTGGGCCGTCGCTGCGTCGCCCGCGTCGGCGGCCTGTTCGGCGAATCCATCCATGATTTCTGGAAGCAGGCTGGCCAGTTCCGGCCGCGCTTCCTGGAACGCCTCCTGCGTCTCGACGGGCGGCAGCTGCTGCCGGACGGCCTCGAGCGCTTCGCTCCAGTTCTTGCGTTCCACGTGGTTCCAGATCTCGGCGGTCGCGATCCGCACCCGCGCCAGGCTCTCCTTCGGATGCCCCGGGTAGTCGCGCACGAACTGCTGGAACTTGGCAATGGCCTGCGTGTACGACTGCTGGCGATAGTCCTCATTGGCCAAGTTAAACGCGTCGTCGCCCGTGCCGCGGGTGAGAAAGAAATAGAGCCCGATGGCGACAACCGACAGCACCAGCAGCGCGCCGCCTCCCGCGAGAATCAGCGGCGAATCCCACCGGTTGCCTCGGTAGCGTCGCTGCCCTCCGCCACCACGAAGCTGCGCCAAGATCGCTCGCCAGCCGCGCGGCCCGCCCACCGTTCGTCCGGAAGCGACTTCGGCAAAGCTGTCATCAAAACCGTCGGCCGACAGCTCCCCGGGCGCCGAGAGCCCATCGTCCAAACCGGACAGTTCGTTGGCTTCGCTGCCTGGACCGGTCGTCGACCAGCGTGCCGGTTTCGTGGGCGGGGCAGGGGGCTGCGAAGGCGGAGCGGCGGGAGGCCGGCGACCCGCGGTCGGCGCAGTCGGGGAGGCGGGCGCGCGCGGGGCAGCCGGTCGCTGCGGCGGGCGCACGGCCTCCTCCACACTCAACACCTCGTCCTCCTGTGGCGATGGGACGGATCGATCGGGAGCCAATCCCAGCTCCTCTTCGGCGTCCGCGCGCGGCGCCGTGCGCGGACTCTCCGCAGGCTTGGCAGGTGCCGACGGGACCACCGGAGGCACGGACTGGACCGGACCCCCGTCGTCGATCGGCTGCAGCTCCTCGATGTCGCGCAGCACCCGCCGCGCTTGCTCGCGCGTGAGTCGTTCCTTCTTGACGAGCAGACCGGCCAGCGCTTCGGCCGTCACCGGCTGTGCGGACGCCTGCACCTGCTGCCGCAGCTTTTCCACGTCGCGCGGCGCAAGCAGGTTCAGCTGGGCCAGTCGATCCAAAAACTTCAATGCAGTCATGCGAACCTGAATCCCCGGGAAGTTCCCCATCCCATGCCGCCCCGACCGTACCAGCAGCCGTGGCCTGACCATCTCGCGCTGGGTGCGTTATGCAACGCACCGCACTCGTCTCGCCCGTGACACCTCATTCCTCGCGTTCATCATCCAGCGTCCGCAGCTTGATGTCCTCAAACCCCACCTCATTGCCGGCATCCATGACCTTGACTACCTCCGAGTGCAGGGCATCACCATCCGCCTCCACGATCAGGGCGTTGATCACTCCCTGGCCATCGCCGGCCTTCGCCTCCCGCAGCCGGCGCAGCAGTTCCTGTTCGTTCGGCGCTTCCAATTCGTCTCCAGACTGCGAACTCGACACATGAAACGTGTTGAACTCGTCCACGCGGACGGTCACCACGGCGTCCTCGTTCTCCTCGCGAACCTGGGTGCTTGGCAGCTTCGAGTCCGGCGTCGGCAGCTTGAAGGACTTCTGCATCGTAAAGGCGGCCGTGACCATGAAGAAGATGAGCAGCAGGAACGTAACATCGACCATCGGCGTCATGTCCATCTCGACATCGCCGGACCGATCCGTGGCTTCGAATTCCATCGGCGTCTCTTCGGCGACCAGTTCGTCTCCCACGGCCGCGCCTGGCCGCATTACCGGCACCAGCAGCGGCGACTCGCAGCCCGGACAGTCGAACGGCCGTTCCGCGTTGGACGCGACCGTGTAGATCCGCTGTCGGCAGACGGGGCATCGAAAATGGACCAGTCCGTCACTCATGGCAACTCCGTGACCGCGACATACAGGTCACCGCCCCCCCGCGCCGCTGCCGCGCTGATGCGGGCCACATCGCGATGCCGCACGTTCCGCTCGGCCTTGATGACAATGTTCGTCTTCGGCTCCGAGCCGTTCTGCAGCTCCTCGTTCACATACCGCTCGATGGCCGTTTCCTGCCCCGCCAGGTCACTACCCTCCAGCAGACGCTCGGGTACCTTGCCATCGCCCAGGTAGACCACCGCCTGGCGGTCCGGTCCCTCCGCGATCGTGACCACCACGCTGCTCTTGGTCGTCACCGCGGTGCCATGGCGCGCCGGTGGCAGTTCCACGGGAGCCGTCTGCTCAAGGCGACCGGCGACGAGGAAGAAGATCAACAGCAGGAAGGTGATGTCGATCATCGGCGTGATGTCCATTTCGCTGTCGTCCAGCGAACGCTTGGGCACCAGTGGCTGGTCGTCCGTCGGATCGACGAACAGCTCTTCCTCGGTGGAGTCGGCGGATGGATTCATGGGGCAGGCAACGCAAGAGTTGGAAAGTCGTACGAAGCACGAGGCAGGGGATCGTTCGAGGTCGGCAGGCAGGCCGACCCCGGCATGGCCATCAAGTCGCTTATCGTCGGCTGCCCTCGCGCGGCGCCGTGCTCGGTGAAGCCGC
Source organism: Pirellulaceae bacterium (assembly GCA_044238045.1). Classification (GTDB taxonomy): domain Bacteria; phylum Planctomycetota; class Planctomycetia; order Pirellulales; family Pirellulaceae; genus CAZUJM01. The sequence continues at coordinate 11,158 of JBIIEC010000021.1, forward strand.
AGCGGCCGCGGGACTGTCTCGGATCGCATCCAGCACCCGCGCGATGCCGGCGCCAACCAGCTCCTCCATCTTGCGGATGCGAATATTGATCGACGCCACCATCAGCATGAGCGGGATGGCGATCGCCAAACCGATGGCCGTGGTGATCAGCGCGATGCTGATGTCCTTGGCGAGCATGTCGGGGCTGACGTTGGCCGAGGCAGCCAGTTTGCCGAACGCGCCCATCATGCCCATCACCGTTCCGAAAAGACCCAGCATCGGCTCCGTCTTGATAACCGTATTGACCCAACTGAGCCGTTGCTCAAGGTCCGAGAGCACGTCGCGCTGGAACCGGTCCATGACGAGGTGTTTGAGTTTGGCGTAGCCGAGCCCGCGGTTCTGCACGGCCACTTGCGCCAACTGCGGCACGGCCCGCGGATCGCCTTCGCAGACCGCCTGGGCCTTGGCAAAATCACCTGCGGCCACTGCCGGCTCGAACTCGGCAAGGAACTGTTCCAGTTCCTGCTCGTTGCGAAACCGCTGTCGCCCCACGCGATTCCAGACCATGACCACGTGGTAGGCGCCCAGGAGCGCCACCAGGGCCTGGGCCAGATAGATCATGTTACCCAGCAATTCCGTGAGGCCCCCGACGTCGATCGCGGCGACCGTAATGAACCAGCTTGCCTTCATCATCTGTTGACTGCCTGTCCTTTGAGTGACTCATCCGGTCCCGGGCGGGCGTTCCGGTGAGGAAATGCGATCTGGGAATTGTCCCCGCGCCTGGGGTGAGGCCTCGCGCCCGGGATGCGGACTGCCGATCGACTTCGCCGACGCGCGGCCGCGGCTCGACCTATCCTGCGCGAGCTTGTATCTCCAGCACGTAGAACTCAAAACCTTGGCCCGCCGGCCGCACGGCAAACACCGTCCGGCGTACCTGCTTCAACGGCCGGCCCCCTAACTGCTTCTGTTCCAGAAGGGCCAGCGAGTTCTCCAGTTCAGGGGAGAAGAACTGGCAGGTGATCCTGCCCTGCGGGTTGATCCCCGCCTGCGTGAGCAGCGCGCGATCCTGTTGTTGGAACCGGCCGCCCTGCCACACGAAGTAGAGGCGTTTATCCTCCTGGCCCTCGGGGGACGGCCGACGGCCGATGCGTCCCTTCTGGAAGTGCGCGTAGTCCACGGACGGCTTGCCACCGCCCATGGCGGCCAGTTCAATGCCGAAGAAGTCAAGCTGCTTGGCGTACGCCTCCAAGGTCGTCGACAGGTAGCGAATCTCCCATCGCTGCCAGCGGGGGATGACGCCGCTGCCTGCCTTGCGGCCTTCGCCGCCCTGGCCGCGCGTGCTGACCGCCGTCTCGATCGCGTCCAGGCTGGCCGCGACACTGGATACCGCGTCGGTGACCGCCGCCAGCGTCTCCTTCACATCCGGCTCGACCAGCGCGAGGTCTTCCAACCCCGGCTCCTGCACCTCGCGCGCGTCCTGCTCGTTCGACTCCTCACCCTCCGCCTCCTCGACCAGGAACACCTCCTGCGCCGTCGGCCTTGTCAACATCTGGCTCGTCCACCAGACGATCCCCAGCATGGCGACGAGGGATCCGACCATCACCAGCAGGGCGACGATCACGCTCGATACGCGATCGTACGCGCTGACCTTCAGCAGGTCGGGCGTGGTGGAATCGGTTGGATCGGCGGTCGGGCGTTTGTCCACGGTCTCTCTCGTCGCTTCCCTAGCGGCTGGCATCGCCCCGCCTTTCCGGCGGGAAGGAGCGTCAATTCAAAAACTGCGCGTCGGGCCGGATCATCAGGTACCACTGCTTCCACCGATCGATCGCCTCGCGCTTCACGGCCTCGGTCGGTTCCTCGGGCATGTCAAATCCATCCAGCCGACGACTCAAGCCGCGCAGGCCGCGATTGGCCAGCACGACGATCCTCGAATCCGGATCGCCCAGCGCGAAGATCAGCGTGGGTACGTTGTCCAGTTCGCGCGTGCTGACCAGCGCCTTGAGAGCGGCCGAGCGGACGGCGTAGTCCTCGGCGCTGACAAGCCGTCGCAGGCGGTGCAGTTCACGTTCGCGCTGCTGCGGATCGCTGCTCAGCGTCACCTCAAAATCGCGGTCATCGTCCTCCAGTTCGGCGCCTCCCGCCGCTTCCAGCAGACTGAGCAAGCCCTCAGCTTGGCCGCGAAAAGCCGACTTCACCACCTGGCCGCCCGAACTGACCGTCACATCGGCCGTCCCCGGCAAGCCTCGGCCTCCGCGCAACCGGCCGTTGAACGCCTCCGCCTTCTCAATCGCCTTCTTCGTCCCTCGTACGAGGAACAGCACACCGAAACTGGTATCCACGGACGGCCCGTAGTCGGTAACCCAGCTGCCATTGGATTTCTGCATCTTGCGGAGATACTCGACCACTTCGTCGTACCAGCGAGCTTCCTCGTTTTGCAGCCCCAGGGCGAGTTCCCGGAAACTCTGGTAACGCTCGTAGGCATAGAGGTAGTACATGATGCTGTCCGGCGGTTCGGTCACGAAATTGCTGGCGAACCAGCGATCGCCATCCTGCATGGCCGAAACGAGCCTTCCCCGATCGACAGCCGCGGTCAGCGGCCCTTGTGAAGGCCGCTGGGTGGGCTTCGCCACCACCCGCACGGCCGACGCCTTGGCTCCACGCTTGAGCGAGTCGGTGAGGCGGAGCAGGTCACCGAGCACATAGGCGCTGCCCGTGCCGGCTGCGGAAAGGGACTGCTGCACCGGAGCCTGCGAGATGCGTTGGAATCCTCCGGGGTCGTTGCCCTGGTAGCCCCAACCGCCGCTTGGGTCCTGCGTGCGAATCAGCCAGTTGGCCACCCGCGCCGCCGAATCGGCGGGAACGGGCACCGCGCCCGAACGATCGGCCGACCAGAGAGCCAGTACGGCGTACTGCGTCATCGACGTGTCGCCCGTCTTCCGCTCCAGATAACCCCAGCCCCCGTGGGGCTTCTGCCACTTGACCAACAGTTGAACGAGGGAGCGGATCTCGGATCGGTACTTCTCCGGGTCCGCTTCGGACAGAAAGATGATGGCCAGGCCCAGGTCGTAAATCACATCGTCGGAGTGGACCGTCTCCAAGTCCTGGGCGGCCTTCTGGCAGGCTTCGATCGCACGCTGCACGAGCGGATGGTCGGCCGGACGCTCGCCCTTCAGCAGCGCCAGGCCCATGAGCGACTTACCTCCCAGTCGATCGTGCTCGCCCTGGTTCTCCAGGAAGGTCAAGGCCTTCTGGATCATCTCCACCACTTCGGGACTGGAAGGCGAATACGCAAGCGACCGAGACGGACAGGCAAAGAGCAGCAGACACGCCGCAGCAACGCACAGAACCCTCAGCAGGGGACCTTGAGAAAGGCCAGAGACGAACCTACCCGGGGCGCGCGGCTTTTCACCGCCGGCGCACGACGATCCGACGCACGACACATGGGGGCACCGCGAATCGACGCGGCACGCAGAGGAAGTTCGCACGACTGTTCACGCGTTAAGGTGTTCCCGTTGCTTCTGTTCCGCACGACGATCCTAGACCCGCTAACCGGAAATGTCAAGCATCGGAGTAGACGGAACCCCTTATGTGAATTAAGGTTGTTTCAATGGCCGGAGCCGAATTGACAGGTCGGCCTCGAGTCAATAACATGCACCCTTCCCGGTTGGTCAGGTAGCTCAGCTGGTAGAGCAGTGGACTGAAAATCCACGTGTCGGCGGTTCGATCCCGCCCCTGACCACTTTCTGTTGGCATTTCTCGCCGTGGCGGCTTCGGCCGGCTTCTCCCGTGGGTCCCCCTGAGCGGCGACCGATTCGTGGCACACCCATCAAGGGGTCCACCTCGTATCTTCCAGCTGGTACCTGGCCGCGCGACACCCGGTGAAAACCGGCAAGCGGCACCACGTGGAAACGAAGAGAGCCGCCGCTGATCGACTCAGCGACGGCTCTCCGGATGTTGGTACATTCCGATCCGATCCGCCGCAGCAACGGCCGGCCCTGAGGCCTGGATCGGAAGTCCATGTTGTGTCCGATGCGAAACGGGCTCGTCGGCAAAGCCGCCGACCCGCTAGCCACTCGTGCACCCTGCCGACGGTCGACTAGCCGACCATGTCCTTGAGGTTCTTCAGCGGGCGAACCTTGACGACGTTGCGAGCCGGCTTGGCCTTGAACACGGTCTCTTCGCCCGTGAAGGGATTGATGCCCTTGCGTTCCTTTTGGGCCGGCTTGCGCGTGACAGTGATCTTGCACAGGCCGGGGATCGAGAACTGGCCGGGGCCGCCCTTCTTGGCGATGACCTTGTTGATCTCCTTCGCGAGGGTGTCGAACACGCTCGCGACTTCCTTACGGGACAGACCAGTCTCCCCCGCAATGTTGTTCAGGATTTCGCTCTTCGTCGGTGCTTTCTTGGCGGTCGCTTTTGCCATGAGTTGACCCTCCTTGTCAGGTCAGTGGGATGAAGGGAAGCAGAAGTTGAACTTTGAAGATGTACCTTCAATCTGCCCGCCGGGTGCGGACCGCGGTGATTAAATAGCGGTACTCAGAAAAAAACAACCCGTAAATGCGGCCAAAACGCGGAAAAACAGGCCAAACAACCGTCTTTTGGCGAGAACATGCGAGATTCACCCCAGAATTCAGGGCAAAATCGCAGCACATTTGCGGTCCGCATCAGACGCTCGTCGCGCTTGATTGCCGATCGATCCACTTCGACAAATCGCGACGCGAACGCTGCAACTGCTTACTCGCGGACGCGCACTCGCGGTACACTTCGATCAGGCGGGGGAGCACGAGCGGCAGATGAATTCTGCGCGAGCGGGTACCTGTTTCCCAGGAGCGACTTTGGTTGGCTCCCTCAGGAATGCGAACGCGAGCCCGTGGGTGCAGCTCATCGGCAGGTCGATGGCTCCACACCGTTTTACCGTAGAGCAGCCAGCGGAAGAGGCGTCATGGGGCCTCGGTCTGCGTGACGACAGCCCCCGGCGGTCTACTTGATAACCAACTGCCCCGAACACGGAGACGGCAGATGAGGATGGACGGATTATCCCGCAGTCAACTTGGCGACGCGCGTGGGCCGGAAGCTTCCGGGCCCGAGTCCCAGTCGCAGTCCCAGTCGCAGGCCCAGTCGCAGGCCCAGTCGCAGGCCCAGTCGCAGGCCCAGTCGCAGTCCCAGTCGCAGGCGCCGAGCGGCGGAGTGCGACGCGCGAGTCGGTCTCTGCTGATCGGGTTCACCCTGTGCCTCGGCCTGGCATGCGCGGCCCGGGGGCAGATCGTTCCGCAGGACGTGGAGGGTGGCGAAGACGACCCGTCCCAGATCCTGATGCTCGCTCCGCGCGAGTTCCAGCAGCGGTTGAAGCAGGCGGAACGGGCGATCGAGTCAGGGGAGTTCAGTGACGCGATCGAGTCGCTGGAAGGCCTGTTGCAGCCGGCGAAGGAAGGAGCCGACGCCGAGGGCACGCAGGAGGACTTCTTCCTAGGTCGTCCGGGCGAGTTGGAGTTGCGAGGCAGCCTGCGAGGCGAGGCGCGACGCCTGCTGGGCAAACTTCCGGCGGCTGGCAAGGAGCTGTATCGGCTGCAGTATGGAGCGGCCGCGCAGCAGCTGCTTGATCGAGCCCTGCAAGCTCGTGACGTGGACCTGCTGTCGCAGGTGTCGCGTGAATACTTCCAGACCCCTGCGGGCTTCACGGCCACCCTGCTGCTGGCGCAGCAGCATCTGGATCAGGGCCAGGGCCTGGCGGCCGCGATGTACTATTCGCGTCTGGCCGACGACGCGGAGGCCACCGCGCAGTTCGATCCCGAACTCTCGGTGCAACTCGCCCGCAGCTGGTTGCTGGCGGGACAGCCGGGGCGCGCGGAGGAGGTGTTGAGGGGCCTGCGGAATCGCCGCGCCGATGCGGAACTCGTGATCGCCGGACGAACGGTCAAGCTGTTCGGCGAAAGCGAATCGCCGCTGGAGTGGCTGCAGAAGTTCGCGGCCAGTACTCCGGCCGGTGCCATGCGTCCGCTCGCGGACTGGTCGTTGCATCGCGGCGTGCCTTCCCGGAATCCGGTCTCGCAGGGCAGTCCCCTGCTGCCGCGTGCCCGCTGGCGAGTGCCGATCGCCAGCGATCCCGATGACGAAAACCTGCTCCGCGAACTCACCGATGAATATCGCGAGGAAGGCGCGGCCACGCCGGTGGCGGTGAGCCCGCTGGTGGTCCGCGATGTGGTGCTGCTGCGGACGCCGGAACACCTGCTGGCCGTCGATTTCCAGACCGGAAAACGCATCTGGCTCTATCCCTGGGCGGAGAACGAGTCGCGATCCGCGGAGGAATCTTCGCAGCTGCCCGCGAAGGGCGAGTCGCACCGAGCGAAGATCGAAGAGCGGCTGTGGCTGGATTCCGTGTACGGCCAGATCACAAGCGACGGCGATCAGGTCTTCCTCGTCGACGAACTGCCGTATGCGACGGCCGACGGCAGTCGCGGCTGGAACAACGGAGCCGTCTTCCGCCAGTTCATGATCGACCCCACCGACCGCGCGCGATCCACCAACTACCTCGTGGCCCTCGATATCCGCACGCAGGGCAAGAAACGCTGGGAGGTCGGGGGCGCGACGGGCGCCGACGAACCCAAGCTGGCCAACGCCTTCTTCCTCGGTGCTCCGCTCGTCCTGGGCAACGACCTGTTCGTACTGGCGGAAGTCCGCGGAGACATCAGCCTGTTCGTCTTGGATTCGTCCACCGGCAAGTACCGCTGGTCTCAGCAACTGGCTCATGTGGGCGCCTACGACATCGGGCTGGACAGCCCCCGTCGCCTCGCGGGGGCCTCGCCCTCCTACGCCGATGGCGTGCTCGTCTGCCCAACCTCGGCAGGCGCGGTGGTGGCGGTCGACGTCGCCAGTCGCGTGCTGCTTTGGGGACAGCAGTATCCTCGCGGCGTCGTGGCGAACGCCCGCGGCCTGCGCGGCAACCAGTTTTACGCGCTGGCCCAGCAGGTGACACGCGATCGCTGGACCGACAGCACGGCGCTGCTCGGCGAGGGCGTGGCCGTGCTGACTCCGCCGGAGTCGGACCAGCTGTACTGCCTGGACTTGCTCACCGGCAAGCAGCTCTGGTCCATGCCCCGCGATACTGAATGGCTCTACACGGCCGCCCTGCAGAACGGCCACGTGGTGCTTGTCGGCAAGACCAAGGTGGCGTCGTTCCGGGTCCAGGACGGCAAGGTGGCCTGGGAGCGGACCGTCGTGGCGGGAGAGGGCACTGAGTCCGCGGCGCTCGCGCCGTCGGGACGCGGCTTCCTCAGCGGGCACTCCTACTACCTGCCCCTGTCCGACCGCCTGCTGCAGATCGACATCCGCGACGGAAAGATCGTCGGCGAGACCCTTTCGGCGGACCCACTGGGACACCTCGTGGCCCACGATGAAGACATCCTGTCACTCTCCCCGCAGGCACTCGTCACCTTCCACCAGCTGGAACGTCTGAAGCAGCGCGTGGAGGAGCGGCTTGCGGCCGCCCCTGACGACCCCTGGGGACTCGAGCACCGGGCGCTGCTGCGTCTGCAATCGGGCGAACGCGAGGCGGCGCTGGCCGATCTCCGGGAGGCCTACCGGCGGTACGCGCCGCGCGATGGTCGTCGCGAATCCGCGCGACTGCTGCTGCAGGAAACGTTGCTGGACACGATCGAGGCCGCCACCGAGGTGTCGACGGAACTACTGGAGGAGGCCGATCGCCTCATCGACCGCCCCCTGCAGCGGGAACGCTATCTGCGGCTGGTGGCCCAGTACTGGATGCGCAAGGGAGATGCCGCGGAGGCGTTCAACGCCTTCCAGCGGCTGGCTTCCACCCCCGGCGTCGCCGACTCGCTGGCCAGTTTCGAGGCGCCAGAGGAGCCCTTGCAGCAGCTGGCACCCGGCCATCAGGTGCGTCGCAGCCGCGTGATCCGCGCGGGCCTGAAAGCCGCCTTCGATGCCGCCACCCCCGAACAGCGGGCCGCCATCGAACCCCGCATTGAATCGTCCCAGCGAGCCGCCTTGGAATCCAACGCCCTGCCGCCCCTGCGCGAGTTCCTCGAACTGTACGCCGATCATCCGACATCCCGCGCCGTGCGTCTGAAGCTTGCTCAACGCCACGCCGATGCCGCCGATAGGCTGGAGGCGGAAGCCGCTCTGCTGCCGTTGCTGCAGGACGCCGATGCCGCCGAAGGCCCCGAAGCCTGGCGGTTGTACGCGCGAGTGCTGCAGGACGCGGAACGGTGGGAACTGGCCGCCGATGCCTGGGAACGACTCCAACGCCAATGGCCCGAGCACACGTTCGCCGATCAACAGTCGACCGCCCAACTCATCGCCGTCGCTGCGCAGACCCCACAGCTGGCGGCGCTGCTGAAGCACCAGCCCGTATGGCAGTATGGCCGTGTCCGCACCGAACGGCTCAACGCCAACCCGAACACGCTGCCGCCGCCGTTCCAGTCCCAGATGATCCTGCGTCCCCTCCGGGTGCTGGAGACTTCCAGCCCGCTGCGTACGCGACTGCGGGTCGTCCATGACGGGTCAGGCGGCAACAGCTTGATCGTCCAGGATCGTTTCGGCAATCCCATGATGAGCATCCCGAGCAGCGCGGCTCGGGGCGTGAACCGCTTCGTCGATGGCACCATGTCCTACCGGTCGCTCGGTCATCTGCTCATGGTCAACCTCGGACACACGGTCGTCGCCGTGGACGCGCTGCACGCGAACGGCCCCTCGGAGGAACACGTCCGCTGGCCCTCCAACTTCAACGACCTCATCTTCTCCTCCGCGCCCGTCGTTCGACAGGCGGGAGTCCGCACCATGTCGAACACCAACGCCTGGGGGCAACTGATGTTCGAAGTCAGTGGCCAGCGCGTTCAGGCCTTGGGACCGATCAGCAGCACCGGAGCCATCTACGCTCAGTCAAACCTGCTGCATTGCGTCGATCCCGTGCACGGGGAGGTGCTGTGGACGCGCCAGGGGATGCCCTCCGAACCAACGATTTGGGGCGACGACCGGGTCTTGTTCGTCGCCGACCGAAACGGGGCCGAGGCCCGCGTCTACCGGACGCTGGATGGCGTCGAACTGGGCCGCCGTCCGCTGCCGGCTCCCGAGCGACGTTGGGCCACGCGCGGACGCCACCTGCTGACCTGGGACGACGTCACGGAGGAAGGCAAACCCGCGCGACGCCTGAAGCTCTGGGACGCTCTCGACAATACGGAACGCTGGGCCAGGATCTTCCCCGCCGACTCCAAAGGCACCTTCCACTCCGAAGGACTGCTGGCGATCGTCGACCCCACAGGCCGCCTGAAGCTGCTGGACGCGGCCTCGGGTGACGAACTGGTGAGCGACCAGTTGGAGGAATCCAGCCGCCCCCTGCAGTCGGTGCAGTTGATTGCCACGGAGGATCAGTTCTTGGTGATGCGCGGGTTCCAGCCGCAGGCATCGCGGGGTCAGACCGTGGACAGTCCCGACGCGTTCCACGCTCCGCTGATGGACGGCGATCTCTATGCCTACGCGCGGAACGCTGGTCCCAGCGGCACCGGTCCGCGGCAGTGGCAGATGCCCGCGGTGATCGAAGGCTACGGCCTGCCGCTCGACCAGCCCGAAGGTCTGCCCGTGCTGGCTTTTCTCCGGCAGAGTTCCACGGCATCGGGACGCAACCGACGACCGGAACTGGCAATGCTCTGCATCGACCGTCGCGATGGACGACTGCTGCTGGACGCGGATCGACTGAACTTCTCGTACGGGACGTTCTTTATTTCTGGAGACCCCGGCGAGCAGGTCGTCTCCATGCGGCTCTCGAACCTGCATCACTACCAGTTGCACTTCACGGACGAACCGCAGGCTCCGGAGCCGGCAGCCCAGACCGGCTCCGCCGCCAGTCGCGGTAAAGGGCCCCTCTCGCGCGTCTTCGGCGCAGCGCTGAACGCCGTCGGCCGCGGAGTCGATTCGACACGACCGGCGGACGAAAACAACCGCGATGCCAATCGACCTCCCGTGGACGTCGACAACGCACGACCTGAAAAACGCCTGGGTCTCGGCGAGAACGCGAAGCCCGGCGACGCTCCCGGCCGTCCGCCTCAGGATGCACCGCGACAGGAGCCCGATACCCAGGAGCCCGATACCCAGGAGGAAGACGACCAGACGGAACCGGATGCTTTCCCCTTCGAGGAGGGTCCGCCTGACATGCCAGGAGAAGAGGATCCCGCGGAGCCCGAAGACAGTCCGTAGGCGGCGAAGCAAAAAGCCCTGGGGAACACGGGAGTGGGCACCAGGGCAGCAAACGCGGGCTTCTTGAGCCCACGCGCCGCAGACGCCACGAGGCGCGTTCGGGGCCCCCATGGGCAACGTTTACTGCGGAGCGTTCGGCGACAAGAAGGCCGACGAGACAAATCGGTCCCGCCAGGGGGTGCCGGGAACTTCCCGGAGAACTCCGCCGAAATTGGTCTCTCTGCTAGGCACTCCCGGTTTTCGCGCCTATTCTTAATCGGATCTCGGGTCGCCGAATCTGCGCAACCGGCATAGCTTCCGCCGCGCAGGTCCGCCGCCATCCCGCAGATCCCAGGAGGGGCTCGAAGGGTCTGTCCCCAGGACATGCACCCTCAGGATCTTCCCTGACGCAACTTCCGTTCGGCACGATGTGCTTCGTGAGGAGAAAGACAGGCGATGAGTGAGATCCAACAGGATGCGATCGAGAAGATCGGCCACGCGCGGGAACAGATCCTCGGCCAGCTGTCGCAGATCATCGTGGGGCAGCAGTCCGTGGTGGACGAACTGCTGATCACGCTGTTCAGCCGCGGCCACTGCCTGCTGGAAGGCGTTCCGGGCCTGGCGAAGACGCTGATGATCAGCACCCTGGCGCGGACCATGGACCTGTCGTTCAGTCGCATCCAGTTCACTCCTGACCTGATGCCGGCCGACATCACGGGCACGGAGGTCATTGAGGAGAACCGTTCGACGGGTGCTCGCGAGCGTCGATTCCTGGAGGGTCCGCTGTTCGCGCACGTGGTCCTGGCGGACGAGATCAACCGCACGCCGCCGAAGACGCAGGCCGCTCTGCTGGAAGCGATGCAGGAACGGCAGGTGACCGTCGGTCGGCAGCGTTTCCCCCTGGCCGATCCCTTCTTCGTGCTCGCCACGCAAAACCCGATCGAGCAGGAGGGCACGTATCCGCTGCCGGAAGCGCAGCAGGATCGTTTCATGTTCAAGGTGTTCGTCAACTATCCAACGTTCGATGAGGAGTTCGAGATCGCGCGCCGCACGACGGCTTCGCAGCAGGTCGAGGTGCGCCCGGTGCTCGACGCCGACGACATCCTCAAGCTGCAGCGCATGGTGCGCGAGGTGCCGGTATCCGACCATGTGATCCGCTACGCCCTGTCGCTGGTCCGGCAGACCCGCGTGGGCACGCCGGGTGTCCCCGACTTCATCCGGGACCAGTCGGCTTGGGGCGCAGGCCCACGGGCGGTCCAGTTCCTGATCCTCGGCGCCAAGGCGCGAGCTCTGCTGCACGGCCGCGGACACGCGACCGTCGAGGACATTGCCGCGCTGGCCAAGCCGACGCTCCGCCACCGCCTCGTGGTGAACTTTGCCGCCGAGAGCGATGGCATCACGGCCGACCAGCTGATCGATCGAATCGTGTTGGAAACTCCCACCCGCGAAGACGAACTGACGAACGATGCGCGATTCAAAAAGATTTTTGCATCCTGAGGCGGTCAAGAAGATCGCGCGACTGGAGCTTCGCGCACGCCATGTCGTCGAAGGGTTCCTGTCCGGCATGCACCGCAGCCCGTACTACGGGCAGTCGGTGGAGTTCCGGCAGCACCGCGAATACACGGCGGGCGACGATCTCCGGCATGTCGACTGGAAGGTCTGGGCGCGGCAGGACCGTCTGTACGTCAAGCAGTACGAAGCGGACACGAACCTCCGCTGCACGCTGCTCGTCGACGTCTCCAACTCCATGCGTTACGGCAACGGGCCGCTTAACAAGTACGAGTATGCCTGCACCATCGCCGCCAGCCTGGCCTACCTGGTGCTGCGGCAGAGCGACGCCGTGGCCTGCGTCTCGTTCGACCAGAAGCTTCGTCGTTCGGTGCCGTTCCGCAACCACCGCGCGCACCTGAATGCGATCGTCGACACGCTGGCGGTGAGCGACCCGGCGGACAAGACAGACCTGCAGGATGTGATGCGACGCGTGGCGGAGACCTACCCGCGGCGCGGGCTGGTCGTGCTGATCTCCGACCTGCTGGGCGACGAGCAGCAGACGCGTCGCGGCCTGCAGTTGCTGCGGCAGCAGGGCCACGACATCCTGCTATTCCACGTCATGGACGATGACGAGCTGGACTTTCCCTTCAACGGCGTCACGCGTTTCGAGGGGTTGGAGACGGACGAGCAGTTGACGTGCAATCCCCGCGCGCTGCGGGAAGGTTACATGGAGGCGTTGCGGGCCTACCTCGACGAGACGCGGCGTCTGTGCGCGCAGCAGTCGATCGACTACGCGCTGCTTCGCACCAGCCAGCCCCTGGATGTGGCACTCAGCTCCTTCCTCTCGCATCGCCTTGGAGCCCACTCGCACTAGACGCCCGCTCGCCGCAGCACCCGCGTCCCGCCATTCCAAACGACTCGGACACGACACCCCGATACGGCACCAGACGCCTCGCATGCAATTCCTCTATCCATCACTGACCTGGGGCTTTTTGCTCGTGCTTCTGCCGGTGTTGATCCACCTGATCAACCGCCTGCGGAACCAGCGCGTCGCCTGGGCGGCCATGCAGTTCCTGCGGGCCAGCTACCGCAAGCATCAGCGCTGGATCTGGCTCAAGCAGTTGCTGCTGCTGGCCACCCGCATGGCCGCCTTGGCGGCCGTGGTCGCCATGCTCGCGCACCTGGTCACCCAGCAGGAATGGCTCGGCTGGTTCGGGGGCCAGACGACTCACCATATCGTGCTGGTGGACGACAGCCTGTCGATGGGCGATCGCAGCCGCGACGGCGTGGCAGCGTTTGACCGCGCCCGCGAGTCGCTCCAGCAGCTCGTGCGCACGGCGAGACAGAGCGGCCGGCCCCAGAAGCTTACCGTCCTCCGTTACTCCCGCGCTGCCCGTGCCGGCATGGCATCCGGCACTGAGCCCGGCACGCCGACCGCGGCGGTTGGCTCCTCGTCTTCCACCAGTTCGCCCGCTACCAACGCTGCCAACGCGTCGCCTCCGGCTGGCGACCAGGGCACCCGAAGTACCGAAACGCTCCTCACCCTGGCCGACGTGCAGGCCGCGCCGCTCACGGCAAGCCTCGAACAGTCGCTCTGGGGCGCGGAAAGCGAGGAGGGCACCTGGCGTCCCAGCGAGCAGCCTGTGGGACTGGAGCCAGCACTCGACCTGACCGCTCAGCTGATCGGGGATGCATCGCGCGACCGCAGCGTGCTGCATGTGCTGTCGGATTTTCGCCACACCGAATGGAATGCGCCGGAAGGCATTCGTGAACGACTGGGACGGCTCGCCCGACAGCGGGTCGAAGTGCACCTGGTGCGCTGCGCGACCGAGCCGGATACGAATCTCGCCGTGACCGCGCTGCAGCCGGAGGTCGGCACGCAAGCCGCAGGCGTGCCGCTCTTCATGAAAGTCACCGTCAAGAACTTCGGCACCACCGCCGCCGAACGCGTCGCGCTGAAGATTCGCTCGGTCTTCCATCCGACGGGCGCCACGGGAGCCGAATCGGACGCGCAGGCCAGCGAACTGCCCAGCCTGGTGCTGGATCGCATCAACCCCGGGGAAACCATCACACGCCAGTTCCAGGTCTTCTTTGCCACCGCCGGTCAGCACGTGGTGGAGGTCGACCTACCCAACGACGCGCTGGTGGAAGACAACCATCGCACATGCGTCGTGCCGCTGGAAACCAGCGAATCGGTGCTCGTGCTGGATGGCGATCCGGCCGGCAAGTCGGCCTACTATCTGGAGGCCATCTTCCAGCCCGGCACGCGGACGCGCACGGGCGTGAGTCCCACGGTGCAGCCGCTCGACTACCTCCGCGATGTCGCCTTGGAGGAGCTGTTCCGCTACCGCGCGATCTACCTGCTGGATCCTCCTTCGCTGGACGACCGATCGCAGGCGAACCTGCAGGCGTACCTCGCGCAAGGTGGCGGCATCGCCACGTTTGTCGGCGAGCAGTTCAACGGGCCGTTCCTGTCGCGAGCGTATGAGGCCGGCTGGTTTCCCGCTCCGCTGG